>JAZQWW010000037.1:0-15559 GCA_045632585.1 Christensenellaceae bacterium | reverse complement strand
TTTAAGAAAGCATACTTATGTAATATGCTTGAAAAAGAAGAAAAAGAGATTGACTTTGACGGAAAAGAAATTAAACTAACCCTAAAACCGTATGAAATCTTTACTGTAAAATTCGTAAAATAATAGTTTTAAGCAAAAAATCAATAAAAAAAACGCACGAAAGAAAAAATTTTCGTGCGTTTTTTAAATTTTTTTGCTACTAAATTTTTTACAAAAATAAAGTTGAATTTTGAACAAAATTCGTAGCAAAAACAGCAAAAAAAGTCCAAATTTTAAAATCGTGTTTAATTAAAAATATCAAAAAAACGGCGTTTTTTTATAGAAAAACGCTGATTTTTGCACTTTTCAAGAAAATTTGCTATTGACAAAAATCTGAAAATGTTCTAAAATTCAATAATGTGAAAAGGAGTAATTTATGAGTAAGAAAGATTTAACAATTTTAGATAAAAAATCGGTTTTTATTGATAAGACCGTAAAACTTGGCAAGGGTGTAGTAATTTATGAAAATAACCGTATTGAAGGAAATACGGTAATAGGCGATAACGTAAAGATTATGCCTAATTGCTATATTGTGGACTGTATTATCGGCGACAATACGACGGTATTTTCAAGCGTTTTAGAAAGTTCTGTCGTTGAAAACGATTGCGCTTTAGGGCCGTATTCGCATTTAAGACCAAACTCGGTAATTAAGGCGAAGGCAAAGATAGGAAACTTTGTTGAAATTAAAAACGCCGTCATCGGAGAAGGTAGTAAGGTAAATCATTTGGCGTATGTTGGGGATGCTGAAATTGGTAAAAACTGCAATATAGGTTGTGGTGCGATTTTCGTAAACTATAACGGTAAAATCAAGCAAAAAACTATAGTTGGCGATAATTGTTTTATAGGTAGCAACTGCAACGTAATTGCACCTGTAGTAATTGAAAACAAGTCTTATATTTGCGCTGGGACTACCGTCACCGATAAAATTGAAGAAGGCGATTTCGTAATAGGTAGAGTTAGACAAGAAGTTAAAAAGAACTTGGCAAAAAAATATCTTAAAGATTAAGGGGTAAAAAGATATGGGTTTATATTTTGGGACGGACGGTTTTAGGGGTATCGTCAATGAAGACTTAACTAAGGACATAGCGTTTAAGATAGGAAACGCTCTTTCTAGTTTAGTAAAAAATCCAAAGGTTTTAATAGGTGCAGACACGAGAATTAGCAACACCTTTATCACGTTAGCCGTAGCAAGCGGTGTTTTAAGCGGTGGTGGCGACGTGTTAGACGTAGGCGTTATACCTACAGCAGGTGTTGCGTATTTAACTAAGAAATTAGGCTATGATTACGGCGTAGTTATTTCGGCTTCGCATAATAGCGGGGAATATAACGGTATAAAAGTTTTTAATAAAAACGGCTATAAACTCGGCGAAAAAGAAGAAGAAATGATTGAGCGTTGTTTTATTCACGAAAAAATTAATTCTTATCCTAACGTTGGAAAATACGTTCAGGATTTTTCGGCAATTAAAATCTATCGTGATTTTTTAATTAAACAAAGCAGAAATTCACTTAAAGGCTTAACTTTAGTTCTAGACTGCGCTTTTGGTGCATCACATAAAATTGCGCCTGAAGTTTTTAGAAAATTAGGTGCAAAAGTAATAGCGTCACACTCGGCGAATAACGGAAAGAAGATTAACGAAAACTGTGGTGCGTTATATCCTGAAAACTTAAAAGGTAGAATTGAAAGATATAAAGCCGACGCTGGTTTTGCTTTCGACGGCGACGCAGATAGGCTTATGGTTGTAGATGAAAACGGAAACGTGTGCGACGGCGATAAAGTTATATGCGCATTAGCAAAATATTATAAGAGTAAGAATATGCTAAAAGGCAATACTGCCGTTGGTACTAGCCACACCAATATGGGTATTGAAAACGAACTTAAAGAAAACGGCATTGAACTTTTAAGAACTGACATAGGCGATAAATATGTACTTGCTAAACTTCTAGAAAAAGACCTAACCGTTGGTGGCGAACAAAGCGGACACGTAATTCTAAACGGCGTAGCGACGACGGGAGACGGAATACTTACGGCTATAGAAGTTGCCAATATGATGATAGAGAGAAAACTAAAAGCAAGCGAACTATTACAAGTTAAACTTTATCCGCAAACTAATATAAATATCGTTGTAAACGATAAGTTCAAAATAATGAACAGTGAAAAACTCAGCAAGGTTATCACCGAATACAATATTGAACTTATGGGTAAAGGTAGAATAATGGTGCGTGCATCGGGTACCGAGCCTAAAGTTAGGGTTATGGTAGAAAGTAAAGATAAGGAAGAAAACGATAGAATAGCGCTTGATATTAAAAACACTATAATAACAATCGACGAAGAAATCTAAAAAGATATAAAAACAATTCCAAAAACCAAACGGAATTGTTTTTTTTATTGACTTTATAACGCCCTTATTTTATAATAAAATAGTAGAAGAAATTAGGAGAAAATAAATGGCAAATTTACTTGGAATAGACTTTGGTACGACTTCGCTTAAAGCGTGTCTATTTAACGACAAGGGTGAAAGGCTAACGTCTGAATCGGCAAAATACGATTTAATTACCGAAGGGGAATTTATAGAATTTCCCGTAGAAAAGTTTTACGAAGTTTTTATGTCGGTTTATGAAAAAATTGCAAAAAATTTCAAGATTGACGCTTTTTCATTAGACACTCAAGGCGAAACTCTAATAGTTCTAGATAAAGAAGGCAAGCCACTTATGAACGCTATCATTTGGCTTGATAATAGAGCAGATTTAGAAGCAAAGGAAATGGAAGAAAAGTTTGGGCTTGAAAAAATTTATAATCTAACCGGACAAGCCGAAATTCCAGCAGGCTATCCAGCGCCGAAGATTATGTGGATAAAGAAAAACCGTCCCGAAATTTTTGCTAAAGCCGATAAGTTTTTGCTTTTAGAAGATTACATACTATATCGTTTAACTGGTAAATTCGTTGCATCTCGTTCGTTATATTCTTCAACCCTATATATGAACGTGCACGACGGCGAATATATTGACGAAGTTTTAGATTATTTAGGAATAACTAAGTCACAACTTCCAACCCTTGTTGAAAGTGGAACGGTTGTTGGCGAATATAACGGCGCAGTAGTCGGTGCAAGTGCGCTTGACCAAATTGCAGGTGCAACGGGCGCAGGAATCGTTAAAGAAAATTTAGTTAGTGAAACGACGGGAACTTCGCTTGCAGTAGTTGCAATAACTAAAGATTTCCCTAAATACTACGAAGGACTTAAAGTTTCGGTTTACTATATGAAAAAAGGCGTATATTGTCTTTTAATGTGGGCACCAACTGCTGGCGCAACGCTTGAGTGGTTTAAGAAGAACTTTGCAGGGGTAAACGATTTTAATAAACTTAACGAACTTGCTGAAGTAGTTCCAGAAGGCTCGGAAGGTCTTATTTGTATTCCACACCTTTGCGGAACGGTTATGCCAGAGAATAATCCAAACGTTAAGGGAAGTTTCTTCGGCTTTGAATTAAAACACGGTCTAGGACATTTTACCCGTGCAATAATGGAATCAATCGCTTACACCGTAAAAGAATTTTTAGACTTTATGAACCTTGGCGTTTCGGAAATTAGATGTATGGGTGGTGGCGCAAATAGTAAACTTTGGTGCAATATTAAAAGCGCAGTACTTGATAAAAAAATAGTGACGCTAAAAGAGAACGAAACGGCGTGCCTTGGTAGCGCAATATTTGCAGGTGTAGCAACGGGCGTGTTTAGTAGCGTTGAAAGTGCGTGTGAAAAACTAATTTCGGTTAAAAACGAATATATTGCAACAAGTGAAAATTACGACAATTTATATAAAGAATACAAAATTAAAGAAGAAAAATTAATTAATATATTTTAGGTGACGATATGAAAAAAGAAAGTTTATTAGCAGTAAAAGAAGCGTATAAAATCGAAGCAGAATGCATTAGTGAAATGCTAAACTATTTAGACGAAGAACAATTTTCTAAAGCAGTTGCATTACTAAAAGACGCTGTTAGAATTGGCAGTTGTGGTTGCGGACACTCAGGTATTATTTGTCAACACTTTGCGCATTTAATGTGCTGTATCGAACGTCCTGCAAGATTTATCTCTCCTGCAGAAGCCGTTCACGGTGCAACGGGCTTTTTACAAGAAGGCGACGTTATGATTTTCGCATCACGTGGTGGTAAGACCAAAGAACTTCTTCCTATTATGGATATTTGCAAGGTAAAAGGCGTTAAAATTATTACCGTCACCGAAAACCTTGAATCTCCTTTAGCGCTTGGTGCCGACGTAGTTATTAAACAATACGTAAACCGTGAAACGGATAAATACAACTCTCAAGGCACGACTTCAACTACTGCGCTTTGTATGATATTCCACGCACTTCAAACTGCGCTTATTGAAGAAACGGGCTTTAAGAACGAACAGTTCGCACTTATTCACCCAGGTGGCGCAGTTGGCGAAAGACTAAATAAGAAATAATGAAAAAGATTAAATTAGTTTTTGCGTCGGATTCCTTTAAGGGTAGTTTGACGACTAAAAAAATCAACGAAATATTAACAGAAAGCGCAAGAGAAGTTTTTTCAAAAGCAGAACTTGTTTGCTTGCCGATTTCCGACGGTGGGGAAGGCGCTGTCGACACTATAGTAGAATTTAAAAACGGCAGTTTTATAAACGTAAAAGTTAACAATCCACTTTTTGAAGAAATCACTGCCAAATACGGTGTTTTTGAAGACACTGCCGTAATTTCTATGAGCGAGGCGTCAGGGCTAACGCTTATTGAAGAAGATAGAAGAAACCCCTTAAAAACCACTACTTTCGGCACGGGCGAACTAATTCTTGACGCAGTAGAAAAAGGCTATAAAAAAATTATAATTACCATTGGTGGAAGTGCTACTAACGACGGTGGTATGGGCGCTTTGACGGCGCTTGGTGCAAAGTTTACTCTTAAAGATGGAAAACTTGCAAAAGGCGTTGGCGAAGAACTTGAACTTGTAGAAAGCGTAGATTTTTCGGCTTTAGAAAAATATTCGGGTATTGATTTTACCGTTCTTTGCGACGTGACAAACCCGTTAACCGGCGAAAAGGGTGCAAGTAAGGTATTTGCCAAGCAAAAGGGTGCTACTGAAGGGATTATTGAGCGTCTTGAATTAGGTATGATAAACTATGAAAATGTAGTTTTTTCTAGCCTAAATACTCAAAAAACCGAAATTGTAGGTGGTGGCGCTGCAGGTGGACTTGGATTTGCCTTAAAAGTTGGGCTTAACGCTAAAATGAAATCGGGAATTGATTACGTTTTAGATTTGGCAGAGTTTGATAAGAAAATCAAAAACGCAACGGCAATAATTACTGGTGAAGGACGCATTGACAGTCAATCGGTTGACGGAAAGGTGATTTCTGGTATACTTTCTAGGGCAAAAAAACGTGACGTTCCCGTGTTTGCAATAGTTGGTAGCGTTGGGGACGGCGCTGAAAAAGCGTACCAAAAAGGAATTAACGGAATTTATTCTATAATAGATAAACCAAGTAGCCTTGATATTATACTAGAAAATTCTGAAACTCTTTATAAAAAAACGGCGATAAGCCTTTTTAATACTATAAAATCAATAATAAAATAGGAGAAAGTTATGAACAAAAATTATAAAATCAGCGAACCATTTTTTGAATACGGTCCAAAATGCTATATGTACGGCGAAACGCTTGAAAAAATGGCGAAAGGACTTGAAAAACTTGCAAAGAAATATAAAGTAAACGTAGTTTTAGATATTCCCGATACGGAAATATATAGAGTTGCAAAAAAGGTTAATCCAAAATACGTACACGTTTATTCTCAACATATGGATAGCCTTCTAGTTGGTAAAGGCATGGGCAAAACCCTTCCTGAAGCAGTTAAGGCTGCAGGAGCAGTTGGCGTAATGCTTAACCACGCTGAAAGAAAACTCACTATTGAAGAAATCGAAAAGGCTATTAAAAGGGCTGATGAATTAGGACTAGCAACAATGGTTTGCGCTGATTCAGTTGAAGAAGTTAAGGCTATTGCAAAACTTGGACCTAATATTTTAGTTGCAGAACCTACCGAACTTATCGGTACTGGAAAACCTGCGGACAAGGAATACGTTGACGAAGTTATCAAGGTTATTAGAGAAATCAACCCTGATATTAAACCTTTCCCATCGGCAGGTATTACCAAAGGACAAGACTGTTATAACATAATTAAAGCAGGTGCGTCGGCATCAGGTTGTTCTTCTGCAATTGCTAAAGCAGAAAATCCACTAGCGCTTGCTGAAGAAATGATTTCGGCAGTAAGAAAGGCTTACGACGAAAGAAACGCAAAATAGTTAAAAAATAAATAATTACGCCGTTTGAAAATGCAAACGGCGTTTATTATTGACTTTTTTTACTTTATAAAGTAAAATATAATGTATGATAATCGTTGGTTTTGACCCCGGGTTAGCAACGCTTGGCTACGGGGTTATAAATAAAGAATTAAAACGTAAACCCGAAATGGTTGATTACGGTATAATTTCAACGCCCAAAGATTTAAGTCTTCCTGAAAGACTACTTCTAATAGAAAAAGGCGTAAAGCAAATTATAGAAAAGTTTAAGCCGGACGAGATAGCAATAGAAGAATTATTCTTTGCTAAAAACGTTAAAACGGGTATTGACGTGGCACACGCTAGGGGCGTTCTGCTACTTACGGCAACAAAAGAGTGTGGTAAAATCTTCGAATACACGCCACTTCAAATAAAGCAAGCGTTAACGGGCTACGGCAGGGCTGATAAGCCACAAATGCAAAAAATGGTAAAGACCTTGCTCAACTTGAAAAGCATACCACGTCCAGACGATGCTGCCGACGCTTTAGCCGTTGCGTTAACACACGCTCAAACGGGTAGGCTAACTAATTTATTTAGAGTTTAGGTGAATAATGATAGGATATATTAAGGGAAAAGTTTTAGCACATAGCGGTAGTACCGTTTTATTAGAAAACAACGGAATAGGCTACGAAGTAGTTTGTTCTTCAGCAGTTTATAACAAACTTATATCAAAAGGCGAAGGCGAAGTTTACACTTATCTTGCCGTTAGAGAAGACGGTGTTTCGCTATACGGATTTGTTTCTATTGAAGAAAAGGAAATGTTTTTAAAACTTATTACCGTTTCGGGTGTTGGTCCAAAAATGGGAATAACTATACTTTCTAATATGGAACTTGGCGATTTAGCAATTAAAATTGCAACTTCGGATATTAAGGGCTTATCAAGTATAAAAGGGCTTGGCAAAAAGACGGCTGAAAGGATTATAGTTGAACTTCGTGAAAAATTCGGCTCGGTAGACGCTGAAACCGGCGAAGTTATTGTAAAAGAAGAAATAGACACCACCGAAGAAGAAAATAAAGAAGCAATTATCGCTCTTATGAGTTTAGGACTCACTAAAGGCGAATGTATTAAGGGCATTAAGTCGGCAAAAGAAAACGGCGCAAAAAACCTTTCGCAAATCGTTTCGTTTGTGCTTAAAAACTTTAAGTAGGAATTTTTATGGAAGAAGAAAGATTAGTCACTAGCACTAGACTTGAATATGAAGACGAAATAGAAAACGTACTTCGTCCAAAGTCAATGGAAGGCTACGTAGGTCAAGAAAAAATTAAAAACAATTTAGCCGTTTCTATGGCGTCTGCAAAAATGCGTAGCGACGCACTAGACCACGTTTTACTTTACGGTCCACCGGGACTTGGTAAAACAACTTTGGCGCATATTATAGCAACCGAAATGGGTTCGCAAATAAAAGTCACTAGTGGACCTGCTATAGAAAGAGCGGCTGATTTAGCGTCGATTATTACCAACCTTAACGAAAACGACGTTTTATTTATCGACGAAATTCATAGGCTTAACCATAACGTAGAAGAAATACTTTATTCTGCTATGGAAGACTTCTTTTTAGATTTAATTACGGGAAAAGGACCTTCTGCAAGCACTTTGAGAGTAGCGCTACCTAAATTTACGTTGGTTGGCGCAACGACTAAAGCAGGTATGTTATCGTCGCCACTTCGTGATAGGTTCGGGCTTATTTTTAGGCTTGAAAATTATACCGAATCTGAACTTGCCGAAATTATAACTCGTTCTGCTAATATGCTTGGCGTAAGTATTGATAACGACGCAGCGTTAGAAGGTGCAAAGCGTAGTAGGGGTACGCCTAGAATAGCAAATAGACTTCTTCGTCGTATGCGTGACTTTGCGACGGTTAAAGGTCACGACAGTATAACAATTGCTGATGCAAAGCAAACGCTTGATATGATGGAAATCGACGAAGTTGGGCTTGACGCTATAGACGTTAAAATACTAACTGCAATGGCGACTAAATTTAAGGGTGTTCCTTGTGGACTTGACACGCTTGCTGCAACCATTAACGAGGACGCTAATACTATTGAAGACGTTTACGAACCATATTTACTACAACTTGGTTTTATTTCAAGAACGCCAAGGGGAAGAATACTGCTTGAAGGCGGATATCACCATATAGGTTTAACTCCACCTACCCAAATACAAAAGGATAAAAACGACTAAATGATTAAGACTTCCGACTTTGATTATTATCTTCCTGAAAACTTAATAGCGCAAACGCCGATATATCCAAGAGATAACTCTAGGCTTTTAGTGTACGAGAGAGAAAGTGATAAAGTAAGCCATAAACACTTTTATGATATTTTAGATTATTTGAAAGCAGGGGACGTGTTAGTTAGAAACAACACTAAAGTTTTACCTGCACGTCTTTTTGGCTACACCGAAAACGGTGGCAAGGTTGAAGTCTTGCTACTTAAAAGATTTAATCTTACCGATTGGGAAGTTTTAGTTAAGCCTGGCAAAAAAGCAAGGGTTGGCACTAAATTAACGCTTTCTGAAAATTTATCTCTTGAAGTTTTATCCACCATTGAAGAAACCGGTAGTAGGAAAGTTAAATTTACTTTTAACGGCGTGTTTGAAGACGAAATTTCAAAACTCGGCGAAATGCCACTTCCACCGTATATTAGAGAAAAATTACAAGATAAAGATAGATATCAAACCGTTTATGCTAAAGAAGAAGGCTCTTCGGCAGCACCGACGGCTGGACTACATTTTACTGAAGAACTTTTAAGAAAAATTGAAGAAAAAGGCGTTGAAATAGTTGACGTTATGCTTCACGTAGGACTTGGTACTTTCCGTCCCGTGAAAGAAGACGACGTTTCTAAACACCATATGCACTCCGAGTATATCGAAGTTAGTGATACGGCAGCCGAAAAGATAAATAAAGCAAAGTTAGAAGGTAGAAGGATTATTGCCGTTGGAACTACTAGCGTTAGAACGCTAGAAAGCGCTTGCAATGAAAACGGACAACTTGCGCCGACAAAAAAAGAAACGGATATATTTATTTATCCACCCTATAAATTTAAAATTGTCGACGGACTAATAACTAATTTTCACTTGCCAAAATCAACGCTACTTATGTTAGTATCTTCACTTTGCTCTAGAGAGAAAATATTAGAACTTTATAATACTGCAGTCAATGAAGAGTATCGTTTTTTCTCTTTCGGAGATAGTATGTTCATTATTTAATTATAGACGGAAATATATGGAAAAATTTTACTTTGAAACAATTAAACAAGATAGTAAAACGGGCGCAAGGGCGGGAATTTTACATACGCCACACGGCGATATTTTAACGCCTACTTATATGCCCGTTGGTACGCAAGCCACGGTAAAAGGGCTTATGCCAAGAGATTTACACGACAGTAAAACTCAAATACTACTTTCTAACACTTATCACCTTTATATGCGTCCTGGTGACGAAACGGTTGCTAAAGCAGGCGGACTTCATAAGTTTATGAATTGGGATAAACCTATACTTACCGATAGTGGTGGGTTTCAGGTTTTCTCGCTTGCTAAACTAAATAAAATTAAAGACGACGGCGTTTATTTTAACTCTCACGTTGACGGAAGTTTGCATTTTATTACGCCAGAAAAGGCAATAGATATCGAAAACAACTTGGGCGCAGACATTATAATGGCGTTCGACCAATGCTCGCCATACGGCGCTACCTACGCAGAGTCAAAAACGGCAATGGATAGAACGCTTAAATGGCTTGATAGGTGTTATAACCATCATAAAAACGAAAACCAAGCCTTATTTCCTATCGTTCAAGGCAACGTTTTTAAGGATTTAAGAAAAATAAGTTTAAAAGAGACGCTTCCGTACGTAAAATACGGCGTGGGGATAGGCGGGCTATCGGTTGGCGAGCCGAAAAATATAATGTATGAAGTTCTAGACGAACTACTTCCTTTCTATCCAACTAACGTTCCAAGATACTTAATGGGAGTAGGCAGTCCCGACTGTTTGATTGAAGGCGTTAAGCGTGGAATAGATATGTTCGATTGCGTTTTGGCTACTCGTGTCGGTAGAAACGGCACGGCAATGACTTCAAACGGCAAGGTTGTAGTTAGAAACGGCGCTTATAAAGAAGACTTTACTACCCTTGATAGTGAGTGTGATTGCTATGCTTGTAAAAATTACACTAAAGCGTACTTAAGACATATGATTAACGTAAACGAAATGATGGGAAGTATTCTAATTAGTTTACACAACATAACTTATCTAAATAGACTTATGAGTGAAATTCGAAATGCTATTTTAGAAGATAGGTTTAGCGAATATTTAGAAGAATTCTACAAAAAAACGGGAAATACTTACAAAAGATATTAAAAAGCACTTGAAAAAAAAGATAAAATACATTAAAATAGAAAAGTAATTAAAAGGAGATAAAGAGATGTTATTTAATTTTTTAGAACCAACTGAAAACAATCCAACTACTTTAATACTATTTATCGTATTAATCGTAGGTATGGTAGGCTTACTCGTATGGCAAAGCATATCTGGCAAAAAGAAACAAAAAGAAGCGCAAAATATGGTAAACGCCCTTAAGAAAGGCGATAGAGTTAAAACTATCGGTGGCGTATGTGGTTTCGTTTATGAAATTAACGACGCTGAAAATACTTTCGTATTAGAAACGGGTGCTGAAGGCAAGAAGTCTTACGTTAAATTCGACAAAGGCGCTATATATCAAACTGCTCCTGCACAAGGCAACGCGGTTCCTGCTCCTAAGGCTGAAGAAAAGAAAGAAGAAGTTAAAGAAGAAAAACCTGCTGAAGATAAAGCAGAATAAAAAATATTCTAAAATTAAAAGCCCTTGCATAATCTTAAATAGACTATGTGGGGGCTTTTTTTATGAAAAATGAAAATGTTTTTAAGTCGTCTATAAAAGGCGCTATATTATCGGTATTTATTATTTGCATTAGCATTTTGGTTTTCTCGTTAGTGGTGCTAGTTTCAGGGCTTAACGATAAAGTAATTAAAGCCGTCAATCAATTCATAAAAATAATAGCCGTGTTTATAAGTTGTATGCTTTTCGTTCGTGAAAGCAAAGGCCTTATTAAAGGGCTATTATTAGGTTTAATATCAGGAATATTGACACATTTACTATTTTTCGCAATAGGTAGTAGCCAGTTTATTAACGGTAAAATTATTATAGATATAATTTTTACAACAGTAGTAGGTGCGATTTGTGGAATACTTTCGGTAAATTTAAAAAGATAATAAAAAAGGCGTTGTGAAGTCACAACGCCTTTAAGATATTTAGTTATTATTTTCCTAAAACTTCTTTAGCGTATTTAACTACGTTTTCTACGTTAAAGCCAAAATGTTCGAATACGAGTTTAGCAGGAGCGCTAGTACCGAATTCATCAATACCTAAAATCTTGCCGTCCATACCAACGTATTTGTACCAAGACATTGGCGAGCCTGCTTCAACTGCAAGTCTTGCTCTAACACCGCTTGGTAGTACGCTTTCACGGTATTTTTTGCTTTGCGCTTCAAAGTCTTCCATACAAGGCATTGAAACTACTCTAGCGTCGATACCTTCTTCGGCAAGAATTTTCTTTGCTTTAAGGATAAGTTCAACTTCGCTACCACTTGCCATCATAATAATGTCAGGGGTTTTCTTGTTGCTATCAGAAAGAATATAACCACCCTTGAACGCTTCTTTGCCGGTACCTTCAAGCATAGGAAGGGTTTGACGTGATAAGAATAGCGACGCTGGGTTTTTGCCTTTAAGAGCAGCAATCCAAGCGGCAGTCGTTTCTCTACCGTCTGCAGGACGATATACACGCATATTAGGCATAGCACGAAGTGATGATAAATGTTCGATAGGTTGGTGGGTAGGTCCGTCTTCACCAACGCCGATAGAGTCGTGCGTTAATACGTAGGTGATAGGAAGTTCCATAATAGCAGACATTCTCATACCGTTTCTCATATAGTCGGAGAATACTGCAAAAGTTGCGCAGTAGGTCATTAGACCACCGTGTAAGTACATACCGTTGCAAATAGCACTCATAGCGTGTTCACGAATACCGAAGTGCATATTAGAGCCGGTTTTGTCGGTAGGCAAGAAGTCGCCTCTACCTTTCATAACCGTCTTATTAGCGTTTGCAAGGTCGGCGCTACCACCGATTAGGTTTGGAACGTATTTAGCAATTTTATTTAGAACGGTTGAGCCGTAGCCTCTTGAAGCGTCGTCTTTTTCATATTGCCATAATTCTTCAATGTTTTCAAGGTCAACTAGTTCGTTCTTCATCCACTTAGTATATTCTTCAGCAAGTTCTGGGTAAGCCTTTTTGTATTCGGCAAACATAGCCTTCCAAGCCTTTTCTGCTTTTCTACCTTTAGCACCGAACTTCTTGCAATGTTTTAGAACTTCTTCAGGAACTTCAAATGGAGCGTAGTTCCAGTTTAGGCTTTCACGAAGTGATTTAATACCTTCTTCGCCGAGTGGAGCGCCGTGGCAACTAGCCTTGCCAGCAAGGTTAGAACCGTAGCCGATAGTTGATTTAACTATAATAAGCGAAGGTTTGTTTGCTTCTGCTTTTGCTTTTTTGATGGCACGGTTAAGAGCAGGAACGTCGTTAGCGTCTTTAACGTTAATAACTTGCCAGCCCATTGCTTCGTGACGTTTAGCAACGTTTTCGGTAAAGGTTATGTCGGTGCTACCTTCAATGGTAATATCGTTATCGTCGTAGAATACGATAAGTTTTCCTAGACCTAGTGCGCCAGCGAGAGAAGCCGCTTCGTTTTCAATACCTTCTTGCATACAGCCGTCGCCACAAAGAGCGTAGGTGTAGTGGTCAACTACAGGGAAACCTTCTTTGTTGAACTTGGTTGCTAAATAGTTTTCAGCGATAGCCATACCAACTGCGTTAGCAATACCTTGACCTAGTGGGCCGGTGCTGGTTTCAACGCCTGGGCATACGTTGTATTCAGGGTGACCTGCGGTTTTAGCGCCTAGTTGACGGAAAGATTTAATATCTTCGATAGTTAAGCCAAAACCGAATAGGTAATAAAGCGAATAGTCAAGCATTGAAGCGTGACCTGCTGATAAAACGAATCTGTCACGGTTATCGAATTTAGTATTCTTGTTATTGAAAACCATATTAGTAAAAATCGAATATCCGATAGGAGCAGCGCCAAGAGGCATACCTGGGTGACCAGATTTTGCTTTTTCAATGGCTTCTGCAGATAAAAGTCTAATTGAATTGATAGTTAACTGTTTTACGTCTTGCATAAAAGTCTCCTTAAGGGTTTTTTAATATTATAAAGCATATAAGGTTTTTTTTCAAGCATTTTTCAAGTCTTTAATGCTAAAATAATACAAAAAACTTGACACTTTGGCGTTAAAATGCTTTAATTATATAGTGAAATAATATAATAAACGATAAAGGTAAAAGCATTATGGAAAACAAACAATTCGTAAGTCAAATAGCAAACATAAACGAAGACTTCGCTCAATGGTACACCGACGTAGTTTTAAAGACTGAACTAGTAGATTACGGTCCAGTAAAAGGCACGATGGTAATTAGACCTTACGGCTATGCAATATGGGAAAATATTCAAGCCGAAATGGACAAAAGGTTTAAGGCTACGGGCAGTAAAAACGCATACTTTCCACTGCTTATTCCTATGAGTTATTTTACCAAGGAAGCCGAACACGTTGAAGGTTTTGCACCTGAAGTTGCAGTAGTGACGCACGCAGGTGGCGCTAAACTTGAAGAACCACTTGCAATTAGACCGACAAGTGAAACGATTATCGGAACTATGTATTCAAAATGGATACAGTCATACCGTGATTTACCGGTAATAATGAATCAATGGTGCAACGTAATGCGTTGGGAAAAAACCACTAGACCATTTTTAAGAACTAGTGAGTTTTTATGGCAAGAAGGTCATACCGTTCACGCAACCGAAGAAGAAGCGATTGACGAAACTATGAAGATGCTTGAAGTTTATCGTGAATTTGCGGAAAACGTTTTAGCAATTCCAGTATTTACGGGCAAGAAAACCGAAAAGGAAAAATTTGCAGGCGCAGTAGCCACCTACGGTATGGAAGCAATGATGCTTGACGGAAAGAGTTTACAAGCAGGCACTTCGCATTATTTAGGACAGAATTTTTCTAAGGCGTTCGACATAAAATTCTTAGATAAGGATAGTACGTTAAAGTACGGATATACTACTTCTTGGGGAACTTCTACAAGAATGATAGGTGCAGTAATTATGGCGCACGGCGACGAAAGGGGATTAGTATTACCACCGAAAGTGGCGCCCATTCAAGTAATAATCGTACCTATTGCAGCGCATAAAGGTGGCGTAATAGAAAAAGCCAAAGAAATAGAAACCTTGCTTAAGAATGCTGGTATTAGAGCCGAAGTTGATGCTAGAGATATGAGTCCCGGTTGGAAGTTTAACGAGTGGGAAATGAAAGGCGTTCCCGTTCGTCTAGAAATCGGTCCAAGAGATATCGAAAACAATTCTGCAATGATAGTTCGCCGTGATAACTTTAGTAAGAACGCATATTCTTTAGACGGCATTGAAAAAGCGCTTTGTGAATTGCTTGATACAGTTCAAAAAGATTTACTTATAAGTTCTAAAGAACGCAGGGATAAAAAAGTAGTAGAAGCGAATACTTTAGAAGGAATACTAGAAGGCGTAGAAAATAAAAACTTCGTAAAAGCAGGCTGGTGTGGTTGCAGAGAATGCGAAGATAAAGTAAAAGAAGTAGCAAGCGCAACGGCAAGAGTTATGTGTGACGAAGAAGGCGTGCCTGAAGTTTGTGCAATATGTGGTAAGCCCGCGAAACATAAAGTTATTTTTGCTAGGGCATATTAATTAGGGGATATTAATGTTATATTTTAGTGATGGAACGAGTATAGTTCCAATTAGTGGTGGCGTAGTAATTATAACGGCTATTTTAATGCTTTTAGTGCCTATAACCTTTTATTTGCTTCGTTCAATAGGGTTATATACTTTAGGAAAGCGAAACGGAATTAGAAACGCATACCTTGCGTTTATTCCTTTCGTTTGGTATTACGTTTTATTTAAGTTAGTTAGAGAAAGTAATATATTCGGCTATTCATATGGAAAGTTCGCTATATTATTTACCGTAATTTGCGCTATTTCGGCAGGATTGCCGTTT
>JAZQWW010000036.1:0-16682 GCA_045632585.1 Christensenellaceae bacterium | reverse complement strand
ATTTTTTTAAATTTACCATTGACTTAACCTATATATTAATGTTATAATTTACAATGCATATTTATGTTGCGAAAATGTTAATATAAAAAAATTTTTTAGGAGTTTTTCTTATGGTAAAAAGAAAAAGAACTTCGCTTTATGCGAAACTGGTAAATTTTTTCAAGTCAAAGGCTATTAGATGCTTTACTGCCTCAGCACTTCTAGTATGCTCAATCTTATGTATGTTCTTACTAGACCAAGGCAACAGCGTTAGAGATAAATATTTAGCCTTTCTTAACGACAACTTCATTTCTACGCTTATGACGCTTCTTAATATTCAACGTTATAACATAACTATCGGTGCATGGCTATTGTTTTTCTGTATCGCTTTAGTTTGCATAATTTTAATTCTAGGCTCTGTATTCTCTTATACCTTCATAGATAAAAAAGCCGAAAACAATCAAAGACGTTTCAAAAGTTATGCTAACGCTAGAAAAACTTATGCTTTCTTCTATTACACTACCTTGCTTATAATTTCAGCAGCAATAATTTTCATGTTTGCTATGCTTGACGGATTTAAATATCTAAACCACAATTCGGCAAACGTTTTCGTAAGTCTTATTTATGCGGTTTTAATTTGCTTATGTTTCTTACTCTTAATACCAATAACAGTATTTGTAGTGTACTTCGTTGTTTATGCAATTGCATTTATATTCAGTTATTTAACTTCAAAGATTGTAGGTCTTGTTAAAGATATCGATGCAAGCAACGAACTAAACAATCAAATTAAAGAAGAACTTTTACAAGAAGCAAGAAGAAAGGCTGGTCTTAAAACCCAACCTATTTCTTATGCACAACCCGCTCCACAACGCACTGCAGAATATAACGCACCAATTGATAAAAATATCTTCTTACCTTTAACTTTAATCGACCAAAATCAAACCGAAGAAAAAACTAACAGCACTCAAATTTCATTAAACGAACTTGCGTTAAGATTTCAATCTTTCGCCGCAAACAACCACAAAATTTACTATGAACTTCCAGTTATACGTTCGTACATAGCAGGTTTTGCAGCGTCAAGACTTATCATTTTAGAAGGTTTAAGTGGTACTGGTAAATCAATGTTCCCACGTATGTTCGCTGAGTTTACCGGCTCAAAGGCGTCATTCACCCCTGTTCAAGCAACGTGGAGAGATAAAACCGACCTTTTAGGTTTCTATAGTGAATTCTCTAAAAACTTCAAAACTACCGATTTCTTAAAAGAACTTTATAAAGCATCTTATAGCGACAAAGTAAACGAAATGGTTCTAGACGAAGTTAACCTTTCAAGAATAGAATACTATTTTGCTGACTTCCTATCAATTCTAGAATACCCAGAAGAAGACTGGAAAGTTAAAATTTACGACCCAGAACTTAACGAGCAACTTCCTGCTAAACTTGAAAACGGATACCTAAGTATTCCAAACAACACTTGGTTCGTTGGTACTGCAAACACGGACGACTCAACCTTTACCATTACCGATAAGGTTTACGACCGTGCTATCGTTATTGATTTCAGCGAAAGATTCTCACCTATCAACACAACCTATAATTCTGACCCTATTGAAATATCTTCAGAAAGCCTTAAGGCATTGTTTATTGAGGCACAAAACAACGAATCTTACAAACTTTCTAGAAATGATATAGATAAATTTACTAATATTTGTACTTTCGTTAAAGACGCATTTGATATCAAATTCGGTAATAGAATTATGGTTCAAATTGAAGATTTTGTTCCAGTTTATGTTGCGCTTGGCGGAACTAAAGAAGAAGCGCTTGACTTTATGTTTGCTAGAAAGATTTTACGCAAACTTAACGGTGCTTACCAAGATTACGTTAAAGAAGAACTAGTAAAACTTAAAAAATTAATTGACACCGCTTACGGCAAAGGCGTATTCAAAGAAACTGAAACGTTAATTGCAAAAATATCAAAAAGGTTGGTTTAATCTATGAAAAACGACAATCTAGAAATTTTAAAATTATTTTCGAGAAAACTTGCTAATTGTCGTTATCGTGTTCCTGCAAAAATTCTAGTAAACTACCTAAAAGAAGGTGGTTTTGGATATTCTTTTGATAAAGAAGAAAATCGTATTATTACTAACGATTCAGTTTTTGCAGACGACATTTTAACGCTAGTAAAGCACGTTCGCGAAATTTTTAAGCAACCACATATCAATTTAAAACAAGAAAACATTATTCAAACTGCCGATACGGCAACTAAATACGATTCTCGTTCACTAAACCAAACGGTTAAAGACGAAAAGTTATGGAGAGTAAACGGAAACGGCTTAAAACCCGAATACGTTCACGCTTACGTTCAAGAAGACAACCTTGCTATTTATGAAAATAGGTTTATTTGCTTTTTGATTGACGTTATTTATAATTCGGTGACCGAAAAAATCGGTTCGCTTTGCGCCAACCTTAAAAACTTAAATAGTGAAATGTCGTCTTCTTCCCTATTCGCAGGTAAAACAGAATTCTCGCCTGAATCATACGTAAAATTCGCTGATTCAAAAGACGGTATGCCTGTTTTAGTCACTTCTAACGATATCTCTGTTAACGTTATTTCGTCACTCGTAAAATCTAAAAAATTATTAGAAGCGCTTAAAAACGACCCCGTTTATCTTGCTTGTAAAAAAGCAGGCAAATTTAATGGAGAACAAACCAAAAATACTAATATTTTTGAGAACGACGCTAACTATAACTATTGCTATAATTTCTTTATGAATTACTTCAATAAAGATGTTTCATTTGGCACTTACGAGCAAATGTACCGTAATTTTATTGAAATCAACCTTTTTACTGCTTTAGAAAAATTAGGTTATGAATTTAGTGAAGAAAATGAAAACCTTTCAATTAGCAGTAATGCCAACGTTAAATTTAATAAAATGGTGTTCACTAAATCTCCGTTTAGCGTGACAGTAAAACAATTAGACGAAAATATTTTAGTTGAAATATCTAACGTTGTTGACAACAGTCAATCAAGTAATCTACTTCAAATTTTAGACGCACCTTACGAAAACAATGAATTCGCTAACTTCACTAACGTTTTCACAATTTCAGACCAAGAAAAATTTGATACTTACTTTGTTTCCCCTGCTAAAACCGACGCTTTAGAAAAACTTTCAGCACTTGTTAAAATGATGACGCTAACAGCGCTTGGCTCTCAATTCGTTCACACTAGATATTGTCCTGTTTGTGGCTCGGCACTCGTTTCGCCAGACGGTAGCGATTATACCTGTATTAATTGTGGTTCGTTATATAACATTTTCAACTACGAATATAAAGATATCGTTTGGGTTAAAGTTCTTCCAAAAACCCAAATTGCTGAAAAACAAGCAAAAAGTGACCTTGGCGAATTTACGAACAAAACGGAAACTGAAGAATTTAGTTTTGAAGGATTAAATATAAATTCTAGAAGTTTTACCGAAAAAATGTCGCTAACCACCAAGGAAAATAATGATTTCTATGCTGAAATTAAAGATTATATCTTAACCTATAGTAAAACTAGGTCAAACGTTAGTTTTGCATACGATAATTTCTTCTATGGTAGAAAAAGCAAGGTTAAGTTATCACTTCGTGGAAAAACGCTATGTATGTTTATTGCTCTCTCACCTACTGATTACGAAAATACTAAGTACTTCCCAAAAGATTTTTCTGACGTTAAAAAATATGCTGACACGCCAATGATGGTTAAAATTAAATCAAGCCGTGGCGTTAAGTTTGCCGAAGAACTTATCGACGTTGTTTTTGAAGGTGTAGAAAGAAAAACTATCGTTGAAAAATTAACTCCACCAACCATTGCTGAAGAAACGGCAATTACTGAAATCAAACCGTCACCTATCGCAAAAGAATATATTTCAAAAAGTTTCTTTGGAAAAATGTGCCAAACGACTAAAGAAAACAAAGAATATTACAATGAAATAAAGAATTTCATTCTCTCATTTGCTAAAACTAGGTCAAACGTTAGTTGGAATCACGATAATTTCTTCTATGGTAGAAACAGCAAGATTAAGTTATCGCTACGTGGAAAAACTTTAAGTATGTTTATTGCTCTTTCACCTGCTGATTATGAAAACACTAAGTATTTCCCAAGGGATTTTTCAGGCGTTAAAAAATATGCCGACACGCCAATGATGGTTAAAATTAAATCAAACCGTGGCGTTAAGTTTGCTAAAGAACTTATTGAAAAAGTATTTGAAAACGTTGAACCGAAAAAGAATTTCACACCTGAAAAATACTCTTTCCCCTACAAATCAAATAGACAACTAATCAACCTAGAACTCGCTAAGAAAACAAATAAATAATAAGAAAAATCCTACGAAAAATCGTAGGATTTTTTATTAAAATTAAAAGGTCGTAAAAATTTTTTACGACCTAATTATTATCTTTGTACTCTACCAGATGCGTCGCCACCAGCAAGTGTTTCAACTTCTTTAATAGAAACCATATTGTAATCACCTTCAATAGAATGTTTTAGACAACTTGCTGCAATAGCAAATTCAATAGCCTTTTGAGCGTCATATCCATTAATAAGCGAGTAAATTAGTCCTGCACCGAACGAGTCACCACCACCAACTCTATCAACTATATGCATAGCATATTTCTTTGAGAATTTGGCTTCTCCATTGGTATAAAGCATACCCGACCAGTTGTTGTCGTTTGCTGATAAACTTTCTCTTAAGGTGATTGCAACGCCTTCAAAACCAAATCTATCGGTAAGTTGTTTAGCAACACTAATATAACCTTCTCTATTTAATTTGCCAGTTGTAATATCGGTGTTTTCTGCTTCGATACCGAAAACGTCTTTAGCGTCTTCTTCATTAGCAATACAAATATCAATATAATTACAAAGTTCGCCCATTACCTTGCCGGCTTTTTCTTTTGACCATAATTTTTTACGGAAGTTAAGGTCACAAGAAATTTTTACACCACGTTTTTTCGCTTCCTTACAAGCAGTTAAACAAATTTTAGCCATATTATCAGATAATGCTGGAGTAATTCCGGTAAAATGGAACCAATCAACGCCCTTGAAAATTTTAGCCCAGTTAAAATCACTAGGTTTAGCCATAGCTATAGCAGCGTAAGCTCTATCATAAATTACTTTACTAGGTCTTTGACTTGCGCCTTTTTCACAGTAATAAATACCAACTCTATCTCCACCCCTAACGATTTTAGAAGTATCAACGCCAAATTCTCTTAGAGAATTAACTGCCATTTGTCCTATTTCATGTTCAGGAAGTTTAGAAACGAACGAAACGTCAACGCCGTAATTTGCAAGCGAAACGGCAACGTTTGCTTCAGCGCCACCAAATGTAGCTTCAAATTTTTTACTTTGAACAAATCTTAAATAATTTTCTGGTGCTAAGCGGAGCATTAATTCACCAAAAGTCACAACTTTCATAACAATCTCCTATATATTAATATCTTTTATATTTTTTATTTCATTAGGTTTAACTTCAACGTTTTTACCAGAATAGCAAAGGTAAACCGTTACGCCACTTGGATTATAAACCAAATTACCGTCAGCAGAAAACTCTAAACTATCAAACGCTTTAACGTAGGAATAAATCTCGCCGTTAGTAGCGTACCAAATATCGTCTCGACCACCTACGTATTTACAAAAATCTTCAATTACTTGCCAGTTATCATCAGTATCGAACTCGTAACTGTGTCCCCATAAGTAAAATAACCTTGGATAATTACTCCACTTGTGACCAACTTCTTTAAGTTCAACGAAAATTTTAGCAAGTTCCATTAGTTTAGGGTTTTTATGATGACAAGTGGGGTCAAGTGTAAGCCAATTTGTAGGAAATTTAAAATTTTCAGTAGAAAGAGAAGTACGAGAATAATTAACGCCACAACTCTTTAAGATATTACAAACGTTATCGTTATACGAGCCGTATGCATACGCCATACCTTTAATAATTTTACCGAAAATACTTTCAAGTTCTTTCCTATCTTTTAAAACGTCGTCAATAGCAAGTGCCGTATCCACTTCGCCAAGAGGTAAATGTTTAAATCCGTGAATAGCAACTTCCATACCCGAATTAGCGTACAACTCAACGGCTTCGTCTTTGGTCATTACTCCCTTTTCTTCGGAACTTAACTCGGTAGAAAACAGACCAGAATTAATATTAAACGTTCCCTTTATGCCATATTTTTGCATAATTGATATTAAGCGTTTATCTTGCCTAGCACCATCGTCATAACTTAAAGTTACCGCTTTAAATTTAAAGTTTGGAAAACGTAAAAAAGTTCTTAAATTCTCATTCATAATATTTTATAATGTTTCTAAAACCTTATTGATTTCTTTACAGTTTTGGGTGATATCGCCTTTCATCATAAAACTACCACCGATAGCGTAAATTTTTTCAAATTCTAAAAATTCTTTTAAATTAGTTAAATCTACACCGCCAGTTGGAATAAATTTGATTTGTGGAAACGGTGCTGAAAGTGCCTTTAGTGCTTTTAGACCACCGTATACGTTCGCTGGGAAAAATTTAACGATATCTATTCCTAATTCTAACGCTTGCATAATTTCAGTAGGTGTCACACAGCCGGGATAATATGGAATATTTTTCTTTTTAGCGTATTTCGCAACAGCAACTGAAAGTCCAGGTGAAACAATAAACTTTGCCCCTGCCTCAACAGCGCTTTTTGCTTGTTTTAAATTGATAACGGTACCTGCACCAATATTCATTTCAGGAAACTCTTTCACGCCAAGCGAAATCGCTTCTTTAGCGCAAACAGTTCTAAAAGTTATTTCGGCACAGTTTATTCCACCGTCAATCAATGCTTGAAGAGTTGGAATAGTATCATTTACGTCCTTAATTACGACTACAGGTATAACTTTATCCATTAGTATTCTCCCTAATATTTGTCAAATTTTATCTAGTAATTTAAGTATAACATTTTTTTAAGATTTGTCAATGCAAAAAGGTTGAAAAAATGTAATTATTTACTTGTTTAAGATAAAATATTTTAACACCACCAACTCTTAAATACTTGACTTGTTTTCTTCTTTTATATATAATGTATTAGTTATTACTAAAAGTATATTTAGTTTTTGGAGGCTAAAGTTAATTATGGATTTTAAGCAAATCGAGAAAAAATGGCAAGAAAATTGGGACAAAGAAAAACTAAGTAATTTCAATTACAAAAATACTGACAAAAAGTATTATTGCTTGGAAATGTTTTCATATCCGTCCGCTGCGAAACTTCACCTAGGACACTGGTATAACTACGGTCCTACCGACAGTTTCGTTAGATATAAGAAAATGAAAGGCTATGAAGTTTTTCAACCTATGGGATTCGACGCATTTGGACTCCCTGCTGAAAACTACGCCATCAAAACCGGTATTCACCCAAAAGATTCTACCGAAAAAAATATAGCAAATATGGAAGTGACTTTGCGTGAAATGGGCGCAATGTTCGACTGGAGTGCCGAAATTAAAACTTGCAACGAAGACTATTATAAATGGACGCAATGGTTATTTTTAAAACTTTATGAAAACGGACTTGCTTATAGAAAGGAAGCGCCTGTTAACTGGTGTCCAAGTTGTAAAACCGTTCTTGCAAACGAACAAGTAGTTAACGGCGAATGTGAAAGATGTCACTCAGTCGTTGTAAAAAAAGACCTTACTCAATGGTTCTTTAAAATCACCGATTACGCTGAAGAACTTTTAACTGGTCTTAAGGACTTAGACTGGCCTGAAAAAACTAAATTAATGCAAAAAAACTGGATAGGCAAATCAACCGGTGGAGAAATTGAATTCACTGCTGAAAGTGGGGATAAATTCAAGGTATTCACTACTCGTGCCGATACGCTTTTCGGTGTTTCGTACGTTGTTTTAGCGCCAGAACATCCACTAGTTAAAAAATTAGTTAGCAAAAAGCAACAAAAAGCCGTTGAAGAATATATTTTAGAAACTTCCAAAGCCAACGAAATCGATAGGCTTTCTACTACCCGTGAAAAAACGGGCGTTTCAATAGGTCATAACGCTATTAACCCTATTAACGGCAAGAAAGTTCCTATTTATATTGCAGACTACGTTCTTTATTCATACGGAACGGGTGCTGTTATGGGCGTTCCATCTCACGATAAACGTGATTTCGATTTTGCAACCAAATACGGCTTGCCTATTACACGTGTTATTAAGGGTATAAACTGTGACGACACTCTTCCCTTCGTTGAAGACGGTATTTTAGTTAACAGCCCAGAATTCGACGGGCTAACTAGCGAAGAAGCAAGAAAGGCTATTATTTCTAAACTATTAAAACTCGGCGTTGGCGAATCAAAAACAAATTATAGACTTCGTGACTGGCTAGTTTCACGTCAACGTTATTGGGGTGCGCCTATTCCTATGGTTTACTGTGATAAATGTGGAACTGTTCCAGTCCCCTACGAAGATTTACCCGTTAAACTTCCCTATGACGTAGAATTTACACCGGACGGCGAATCTCCGCTTGCTAAATGCAAAGAATTTATTGAAACCACGTGTCCAATTTGTGGTGGTCCTGCTCATAGAGACCCCGATACACTTGATACTTTCGTTTGCTCAAGTTGGTATTACTTAAGATATCCTGACGCTAACAACTCAAAAGAGCCGTTTAATTCTGAACTTATCAATCAAATGCTACCCGTTGACAAATACGTTGGTGGTGCTGAACACGCTTGCATGCACCTACTATATTCAAGATTTATCACCAAAGCATTAAGAGATATGGGATATCTTAATTTTAGCGAGCCATTTAAATCACTAATTCACCAAGGTGTTATTCTAGGACCTGACGGAATGCGTATGAGTAAGTCTAGGGGCAATATTATTGCACCAGACCCTTACGTTAAAGAATACGGCTCGGACGTTTTAAGGCTTTATTTAATGTTCGGTTTCTCTTATACCGAAGGTGGTCCTTGGAGCGATAGTGGATTTAAGGCAATAAACAAATTCCTAGATAGAATAGAAAGACTTGCAGAAAAAGTTAAAACTATCAAAGCCGAAAAGAACGAAGAAATCGGCAAAGATGAAAAAGAACTTCTATACGCAACTAACTACGCCGTTAAATGCGTTGATAAAGATATGGAAAACTTCTCTTTCAATACGACCGTTGCAAGACTTATGGAATTACTTAACGCATTAACCAAATACGATGCGTTAGAAAACGTCAATAAGACTGTTTATAAAAAATGCTTTACAACCTTTATCCTACTTCTAGCACCTTGCGCTCCACACTTTAGCGAAGAAATTTGGGAAATGCTTGGAAATAAAAAGTCTATTTTCTGTGCCGACTACCCTGTTTGCGACGAAAGTGCACTCGTACTTGACGAAGTGGAAGTTGCCGTTCAAATTAATAGTAAAATGCGCACTAGAATAATGATTCCAACCGATGCAACCGAAGATGATATTAGAAACATTCTAGCAACGGACGAAAAAATATCAACAGAAATTAAGGATAAGGAAATTAAAAAATTAATTATTATTCCAAAGCGTTTAATTAATATTATTTTATAAGGCGAAAAAATGAAAAAAAACCTTAATACAATTAGCGCTCTTAGATACTGTCCGAATAAAGATTTTGGACTAACTAACGAGCAAATTGAAGAAAGAAAACAGAATAAACTTGTTAACGCAAATTTAAAAAAATACTCTAAATCATATCTACATATTTTCGCGAACAACGTTTGCACGTTCTTTAACTTGCTTGGCTTAATAGTATTTATTGCCCTATTATTTATAGGTGCGCCCCTTGCGAACTTCTTTTTCGTTATAGTTTATCTAGCAAACCTTGGTATAGGCATAATTCAAGAATTAAGAGCAAAAAGGTGTATTGACAAACTTTCTATAGTTTCAACAAAGAAAATTACCGCTATTAGAAACGGCGAAAAAGTTCAGATATTATCAAGCGAAATAGTTTTAGACGACGTTTTGTGTTTAGGACTTGGTAATCAAATCCCTACCGACTGTGTGATTTTAAACGGAAATATTGAAGTTAACGAATCACTCCTTACCGGCGAATCAATTCCCGTTAAAAAAACTATAGGCGACACGTTGCTTTCAGGCAGTTTTATCACTTCAGGCACATGCACGGTCAGAGCAGATAAAATTGCAGACGACAACTACGCTCAAAAACTTTCGGCAAAGGCGAAAAGTTATAAAAAACCCAAGTCTGAACTTATGGATTCGCTTAAACTTATAATTAAAGTTGTCGGTATGATTATCGTGCCGATTAGCACTCTTTATTTTATAAAGTCATTCGTTATTTTAAACGTTGAAATAAATCAATCTATCCTTAGAACTTCTACGGTAGTGATTGGTATGATTCCGTCCGGAATGTTCCTTTTAACTAGTTTAACACTTGCTATAGGAATAATTAAACTTGCAAGACACAAAACCCTAGTCCAAGACCTTTACTCACTTGAAATGCTTGCTAGAGTTGATAGCATATGTTTTGATAAAACGGGAACTATAACTGATGGTAATATGACGGTTGATGGCGTTATAAACCTAAATAAAAATAACATTGACGATATAATGTCATCAATGTTAGGAACGCTAAATGATAATAATCAAACGGCAATTGCCCTATTTAATTATTTTGGTCAGGAAGTAAAATATAAATCAACTGCACATCTTCCCTTCAATTCAGCAAGAAAGTTTTCTGCCGTATCATTTGAAAATCAGGGCACGTTTTGTTTCGGCGCACCAGAATTCGTTTTAACAAAAGAAGAATATGCTAAAATTGAAAAACAAGTCATAGATTATGCTAAAAAAGGTTTAAGGGTTTTAGTTCTAGCGCATAGCAACGATTATATCGAAGGTGATAATTTCCCTATCGATTTTACCCCTATAGCACTTATAAATTTAGTTGACAATATTAGAGCCGAAGCCATAGAAACGATTGAATGGTTTAAGAATAACGACGTTGCAGTTAAAGTTATTTCGGGCGACAACCCTATTACCGTTTCTGAAGTTTCCAAACGTGCAGGCATTCCAAACGCCGATAAATTCATAAATCTAGAAGGTCTTACTGACGAAGAAGTTTATGAGTGTGCTAATAAATATACGGTTTTCGGTAGAGTTCTTCCAGAACAAAAAGCAATTTTAATAAAAGCGCTTAAAGACGCAGGACACGTGACGGCAATGACTGGCGACGGTGTAAACGATATTTTAGCAATGAAAGAATCTGATTGCGCTATATCCGTTGCATCAGGCTCAGAGGCAGCAAGAAATATTGCACACTTAGTTCTTCTTGACAACAATTTTAGTTCAATGCCCAAAGTTGTTTACGAAGGTAGACGTGTTATAAATAACGTACAAAGTTCAGCGTCTCTTTATCTAATGAAAACCTTGTTTACAATGATATTTGCGTTAGCAACTTTTTTCCTTCCTTATATGAAGGTTTACCCGTTTGAACTTTCACAAATGAATTTAGTAGAAATTTTCGTTATAGGCGTGCCGTCTTTCGTTTTATCATTACAACCTAATGACGATAGGCTTCAAGGTAATTTCATTTCCTACGTTCTAAACAAATGCTTACCAAGTGCACTACTAATGGTTTTAAGTGTAGCGTTTATTGAAATATTTAAGAAAACGCTTGGAACAATGCCTGAAGAAATTTATACGACTATGCAAGTATTCGCATTAACCTTTGCAGGGCTAATAAGTTTAATTATGATATGCAAGCCACTTAACAAATTAAGAACGGCTTTGGTGCTATTTTCTTCGGCAATACTAATTACAGTTGCCGGAATTACCGTTTTTAACGGACTACCGATGCTAAACCTTAATAAACTAACCCCACTAAAAGATTATTGGCACCACTTATTGTTGCTTATAGCCATTATCTTAGTTGACTTCCCGCTTTTAAGCCTACTTAAAAAATTTTGTAAAAAAATAAATATACAGTTTAATAAACAAAAATAAAAACTTGAACACCTTAAAAAACGCTTGATAATTTAAAGGAGAAAATAAATGAGAAAAATTTCATTCTTAATCTTAACGTTGTTATTAGCCGTTTCTTTAGGTTTGACAGGTTGTATAAAAACGTCAAACATAACAATGCAAGAGGCTTCTGCGATATACAAACAAGCGGCAAAAAGTGGTTGGGAACTACTTGGTTATAATGACCCAACTGAAATTACTGAAGCGCAGATTGCAAACGCAACAACTATGAGTGCGAAGAATATAAACGAGCAATTTCCTGACTTTACTGACGAAATTGATGATAAAAGTACCATTTTGGGAAACTTGGCAAGAACAAACTTGTACGTTAACTTAATCGGAGACCTTTATGCAAATGAAAATTTTGTTCTATCCAATAAAATAGTGACGTTTAGCGTTAATGCAACCTTTGGATCTGATTCTGTATTGGAAATAGAGATATCTATGTGTGCAAAAATCGACAAGCCTAACGATACTATTTATATAGAGATTGCTTACTTACCTGTAGGCTCTGATAGATATAATTTTTTTATAATAAATATGGGGTACGACTTTGATAAACAACTATCAACTGATTTTAGGGCAATATATTACGAGCCAGGATATGTTTTTAATGACCAAAAATATACAGCTGATGGAAAGTGTTATATAAGTATGAGCGATTCATTATCGTCATACCAAGAAAGTCTTGACAATTACGTAAATGATTTTATCGCAAGAAAAGAATCTGGAATTTTCTTAACTGCAAAGTTTAATGAAGAGTTCCAAAAAGTAAGTGATTTGGCAACTAAACTAAACACCAAGATAGAGACACAACAAAATTAAAGATAAATTCCAAGCAAAAAGCCCGACGAAAGTCGGGCTTAAAATTTAAAAAATAATCGGCGCATCATTTGATACGCCGATTTTTTATTATTTTTTTTCTTCAATTATTTTAACGATATCGCCTATGGTTTTAATATTAACAGCAACGTCTTCTGGAACGGTAATATTAAATTCTTCTTCAATATTCATAAGTAATTCTACAACGTCAAGTGAGTCCGCACCTAAATCCTTAACCACTTCTTTATCATCAGTTAATTCTTCAACGGGTTTGTTTAATTGTTCTGCGATTATTTGTTTAATTTTTTCAATCGTAGCCATGTCAAATTCCTCCTGTATTTATATATTAATTATAATATATTAGTTTGGAAAAATCAAGCGATTTTTATAATTTTATTCGATATCAGGAATTGACGAAAATCCCTTTAATAAGTCTTCTTCAGTTAATATAGAATCCTTTAGAGTATTGTTATTATATTCAGAATATGCCTTAAGGTCAAAATAACCCGTTCCGGTTAAGCAGAATACGATTTTCTTCTTTTCCCCCGTTTCTTTACACTTTAGTGCTTCGTCAATAGCAACTTTAATCGAGTGTGAAGATTCTGGCGCTGGTAGTATTCCTTCAGATTTAGCAAAAGTCACGGCAGCCTTAAAGATTTCAGTTTGTTTTGCGGTGACTGCGTCTATATATCCATCGTGATAAAGTTTTGAAACTATAGGGTTCATTCCGTGGTATCTAAGCCCACCAGAGTGACTTGATGCGGGCATAAAGCCGTTTCCTAAGGTATACATCTTCATAAGTGGAGTTATTTTACCAGTATCGCCGTAATCGTAAGCGTATTTACCTTTGGTTAACGTTGGACAAGATGCAGGTTCTACTGCTATAATCTTATAATTAGCCTTTCCGTCAATCACGTCTTTAACAAAAGGAGCAATAAATCCACCAAAATTTGAACCACCACCAATGCAACTTATAAGTAAATCAGGTTTAATATCGTACTTATCTAGCGCTATTTTAGTTTCCAAACCGATTATTGATTGATGAAGTATTACGTGGTCCATAGTACTACCTAAAACGTATTTACAATTAGGTGTATTAAGCGCTTTCTCGGTCGCTTCAGAAACGGCGCAACCAAGTGAGCCACCTGTACCGGGGAATTCTTTTAATATCTTTTTACCAACTTCGGTAGTTTCCGACGGACTAGGTATAACCTTTCCACCGTACGTTTCGATAACAGCCTTTCTAAACGGCTTTTGTTCAGCACTACATTTAACCATAAAAACAGTTAAATCAATGCCGTAATATGCGCAAGCCATTGAAAGCGCTGTTCCCCATTGTCCAGCACCCGTTTCAGTCGTGAGCGACGTCACGCCTTGCTTTTTAGCGTAATACGCTTGTGGAATAGCCGAATTTAGTTTATGTGACCCCGAAGTATTATTACCTTCAAATTTATAGTAAATTTCAGCAGGAGTATCTAAAACTGCTTCTAAACAATACGCTCTATTAAGTGGCGACGGTCTAGTCATTTTATAAAACTCTCTAACTTCTTCGGGAATTTCAATGTATTCGTCTTTATCGTTAAGTTCTTGACTAGCAAGTTCAGAACAAAAAACTTCTTCTAAATCTTCCTTAGTACAAGGCTTAAGCGTTTTTGGATTAAGCGCTGGTGCGTGTTTTTCTGGTAAAATTGCGTTTATGTTGTACCAATAACGTGGAAGTTCACTTTCACTTAAATAAATTTTCTTAGGTATCTTCCTTTCCATATTAGTTTCTCCTTAAAAAATATAAAAACACGGAAAACTCGCTTGGGACGAATAATCCGTGTTGCCACCCAAATTTACAAAAAAATTTTGCCTTATAGGTACTATCATACCTTACCACGATAACGCTTGGTATGCGTCAAAGACTACTAAAATTTCGCCTTTGCCCTCATCAGCCCATTCATAATACCTAGTTATTCTCTCACACCAACCAAGAACTCTCTTAAAACGTTAATATTACTACTACCCTGAATCAACGGTTTATCTCTTTTTTATAAAATTAACACATTTAGACCTTAAAGTCAAGTGTTTTTAGTTATTTTGGTTAAATAACAAAAAGTATAGTCGCAAGAACTATAATAGCAACGCCTATCCACGTCTTTAACGTTGTTTTATCCTTAAATAAAAATTTACCCAAAATAGTTGTTAAAAATATTGTTCCACCAGTTATTACTGGGAATTGCACCGACGAGGGTAACCCCGAAAGCGCAAGCAATAGCATAATATTTGAAAACGCATGAATACATGCATAAAAAATCGGATATAAAACGTTTTTCTTTGATACGACAATTGATAGATTTTCTTTAACTTCTTTCTTATTCTTCACTAAATTTATCGCAAGAATTATTGCTGAAAATAAAAAGGTAAAGAAGTATTCGTTCCAAGCAAATTGATATGATGAAACTGCCAAATGCGAGTATTGTGGTTTTTGATGAATTGTTGCAAATACAGTCGTTCCACCGTTTGCTAAAAATACTAAAAACGAAAAAAGGAAAAACTTGAAAACGTTTTTCTTACTGCCTTCAATTTTAGCGTCGTCAACGGTTAAAAATAATGCAACAGTCATAAGTGCAACTGCTACGAAATTCCATACGCTATAAGGCTCGTTAAATAATAGTATACCACAAAAGAACGGAATAATCATACCACCGAGCATCATAAACACGGTGTAAAGCGCAATACTACCTAGCGATAAAACTTTTATTCCAATAACCGTGGTTATTAAAAAACAAATAGCGTTAAGCCCACTTAAAAGAACGGCAAGCCAAGTAAACTGAAAGTTAAAAAGCATTATAATGGAAACTACTAGCATTGAAATTAATGCATAGCAACCTGAAAAACAAAAGGATATTATAATGCCTTGTTTAGTGTTTCTTTGAAAAGCGTTCATTATTGAAAAATAAACGCCAATTCCTAGTACTGATAAAATTAAAAAAACGTATGACATAATCAATTTATAAACAAGCAAGAATCATTGCTTGGTTTTCTCCTAACGTTATTTCTTCTTGTATTTTAGTTTTGTTAATAAGGTCAAAAAGCGAGCCTTCAAAACATAATTTCACTTCTTTATTTGACGCATTAACGGCAACCAAAACTTCGCTTTTTTCATCAAACCTTTTAAAAACTAAAACGCCGTTTTTGCTGTAAATTTCGGCAAAATCACCTTGATTAAAACAAGAAAACTCTTTTCTAATTTTGCCAAGTCTAGTGTACCAAAACAAAAGTTTTTCGTCAACGTTTTTGTAGTCGAAAAATTTTCTATTTAAAGGGTCTGTAAATCCTTGCATACCTATTTCGTCCCCGTAATATATTGACGGGACTCCCATTAAGGTATACTGCAAAACGGTAGCAATTTTCACTTTCTTTATCGCTTGTTCGTATTGCTTATCGTCAAGTATAATCTTACTTTGTTCTAATTTACTTAAACCTTCAACGTTCACTTCCGAAAGCGCAGAGATTATTCTAAAAGTATCGTGAGTTGAAAGCATATTCATTAACGCGTGCAAGCACTTGTTTGGATAATGGTCTATTTGCTCTTTAATGACGTTAACGAGTGGTTTTTCATTTGCTGATAGAACAAAATCAATAATTGCATCTTTTAGTGGATAATTCATTACGCTATCAAGTTCGTTCCCACAAAAATATTCACGTCTAACGCCGTATGAAATCTTATTAGATGCATCTTCCCAAACTTCACCTATAACAATTGCCGAGGGATTTACTTTTTTTACCGCCGAACGAATTCGCTTAACAAAATGAGACGGAAGTTCGTCAACGACGTCAAGTCGCCAACCACCTATTCCAAGTTTTGAATAACTTTCTATAACCCCATTCTCACCCGTAATAAAATCTAAA
>JAZQWW010000035.1:0-3429 GCA_045632585.1 Christensenellaceae bacterium | reverse complement strand
TCGCAAACCGCACCAGTACAGCATTTCAAATGCGTAATAAGAAATGGGCTTGTCCATAATTTCTTCAACAAACGCCATATATTCTTCCTTTGTCCAAAACAGCATTTCCGCTGTTTTTTCTTTTCCCATATTCCCTGCTTTGGCGGCAGGGTTGCTGGGCAACTCGTAATACCGTACTGCGTGATTAAAAATCGCACTGAGCTGATTATGAATGGTTTTGAGATAAGTCGGCTTAAACGCTTCTCCGTTATCGTCCCTATACCCCATAATTTCCTTTTGCCACGCAATTACGTCCGACGCTTTGATTTCATTGACTTTTTTATCCTTGAAATAAGGCAAAATCTTTTGGTCGATGACGCTGATTTTCATAATCCAAGTACTTCGTTTTAAGCGTTCCTTCAAATCTTCTTTGTAGATTTCAACAAAGCTTCCAAAAGGCATATCCATGCTTCCGTTTTCTTTTAAGAGAAACCTACGCTCCCATTCCAAAGCCTCGCGCCTGGTTTCAAAACCGCGCTTGACTTTCCGTACTTTCTTTCCCGTCCAGTCTTGATAGCGAAAAGAAACGTACCATTTGTTGTTCTTGTCCTTATAAGCCGGCATATAAATTCCTCCTTTTCGTTATTCTGCTTTGCCGTAAAGCTTCTCTTCGTAATATCTGCGGCTAACTCGTCCTGGAATTGTGATATAACCCTTTTTCGCAAGCTCGCCGTTTAATCTTTTAATTAGATTATACGCAAAAGACTTGGAAACACTAAGCTCAATCGCAATCTCTTCTGCCGTTACCATTAACTTCTTTTCCATGCGCTACACCTCCTTATTTTATATAGTTACTTGATTTTTTGTAAGGAAACAAATAAAACCTTTATATCAACAGTTAAACTGTGGTATACTGTGTTTGATTGAGCGGCTTGTAACTCTCTACCCATGCAAGTAAAAACATTCTAACATCAAAACTTGAAGCCTATTTTCATATTTGAAAAAATATTTTTTAATTCAAAACTGAAGCCTCAAGAAACAACTCAAATAAACCTATGAATAGAAGAAAGGATACACTCCTTTTTCTTTGTTGCGACGAGATTATAACATCTAAATAGACAACCTAACTGGCCATTTGAAAAAACTTTTTATATTTTTGTAAATTAATTCTAGCAGCCTAATAACGCACCTAATGCTACATTTAAAAAATATTTTCGACTTTTTTACTATTTTTAGGTACATAAGATATTCAGACGTTCGAAGCCCTCTCCGTTTGCTATTGCTGAAAAAATGAAGAAAGCATACTTGCCGTTACCATTAACTTCTTTTCCATACGCTACACCTCCTTTATAGATTTTCTTTTTCAAAATAACCACCTCCATTTTTTCGACATTTTTAGACAATTTAGAATTATTCTAAAAGAATTATCTAAAATTATTATACACACGATTGACAAAAACGCAATAGAATTGTATAATGTTTCTTGGAGTGATTTAAATTTTACAAAATTGCACAATTTTACATTCTCTAATTTTTTCGGAGCAAAAAATGCCTAAACTCGCCCCTTCTAACTACACTTTAAGCGAAGAAGAAAAAGTCTTTAATCTTTGCCAAAATACAAAAGATTTAATTTTAGACCGTTGCCAGTGCAATGTATCCATTGACCAAAAAGAAAAGACCGTAAAAATTTCGGTTGATCCCTCTCTCGCCCAATTATATGAAGAAGGATTAACCACCCTTGAACGTCTCTATCCTCAAGAAATGGATTTTGATGAGGACGAAGAAGATGACGAAGATTTTTCTTCGGAAAAATTACAAAAATTGCAAAAACGCTTCGATATTAGTTATCGTGACGAAATTGAAGAATGGGAAAAAGAACCCAAGCACTATCATCACGAATTTTACGGAAACGCTTTAAGCGGCAGTGCAATCCGCTTTGCGTTAGGCGAAGGGTTGCTTGATTTTTGCTATCACGATTTCAAAAAACACATCCCCAATTTTAGTTTATTATTTGCCTTTCTGTCTGAGGACGCCATCAAATTATTCGCAACAGACGAAGACAATGACGAATTGCCTACTAAAACTAAAAAAATCAAAAATTTAGACGAGTACACGGATTATATGGATTTACGATGGAAACATATAAATGAGCTCGGAAACAGCTTTTTCTACCTTTCCTTATACACCGCTATTTTTACGCCGTTATTTTTAACCGTCAACGAAAAATCGATAGCAAGATACCTGCGCTATCTTCTTTTCCTTCAAAAAGATTTTCAAGAAAAATTAGAATTTTGTTTCGACCCCGAATTTTACCCGTCTGTGCTTGGGCATTTAACTTCGGTAGAACGCTATAAGCTGTACGTTACAACGCACCCTCACGCAATAACTTCCTATGAACGGCGAGAAGATTTTTCTATTATATCCTGCGATGATTCCGATTACATCCTAAATCGATTAAATACAGATTTTAATACTTCATCGTGCGAGTACAATGAATTTATAAAAAAATATTTCAAAAACGATCCGCCCGACGTGATATTCAAAATCCCCTATAAATTTTCCGTATCTTATGAATGTTCCAGTATTTTGGAAATGTTGGAACTTGAATTTTCAAAAATGTTGGAATTAGACATTAAAATGCGCAAATGCAAACGTTGCGGCAGATACTTTATTATGAAAGGAAATTACGACACCAACTATTGCACGCGTATTTTAGACGGACAAACTCGCACCTGCCAAGAGCTTGCAGCGCAGGAAAATTACAAAGCGAAAGCCAATGAAAATCCTGCCCTGCGGATATACAGTAAATACTACAAGCGTTACGCAGCGCGCGTGCGTTCCAAACAACTCAAAGAAAAAGAATTTAAGAGTTGGAAATACAAAGCCCTTACTATGCGCGACGAATGTACCGAAGGGAACATCACAGCCGAAGAATACGTCGCTTGGCTGGAAGCATATTTTCCAAACCGAAAGCAACCTAATTGATACATAATTTGCATACAAAAAGCCCCTCTTACTTGAACTTTAAGCGTTCAAATAAGAGAGGCTTTTCTCCTATTTTATTGTATCAGGATAATCAAAAGGTATCAAAACGGTATCATTTTCCGTTTTTGAAAACCAAAAATCCGCTGTTTATAAGGCTTTGCGTGATTTCGTTGATTATTCCCATTCAATCGTTCCGCTGGGCTTCGGCGTAAGGTCGTACAATACACGGTTTACGTTTTCTACTTCCGTCGTAATACGAGCGGTAATCTTCTTCAAAAGCTCGTAAGGAATTTCTTCAATCGTTGCAGACATTGCATCTACCGTGTTTACCGCGCGGATAATAACGGGATACGCATAGGTACGCTTCCCGTCTTTAACACCAACCGACTTAAAATCAGGCACAGCCGTGAAATATTGCCAAACCTTCGTATCTAATCCTGCATTTGCAAATTCCTCACGAAGAAT
>JAZQWW010000034.1:0-2255 GCA_045632585.1 Christensenellaceae bacterium | reverse complement strand
CTGAAGAAAAAGCACAAATAATAAGTGAAATTCCATTAGGTAGAATGGGTAAACCCCAAGAAGTTGCCGAACTTTGTGCGTTTATATCGTCAAGTAAAGCGGAGTATATTACGGGACAAATAATAACTATTGACGGTGGGTACATTTTATAATATGAAAAGATGCAGTGGCGTACTAATGCCTATATTTTCCTTGCCGTCAAGTTACGGTATAGGCGATTTTGGTGAAAACGCATACAAATTTGTAGATATATTAAATAAAAATAAGCAAAGCGTGTGGCAAATATTACCACTTGTTCAAACGGGCTACGGTGATTCGCCGTATTCTTCCGTTTGCTCTACGTCGATTAGTCCTTACTATATTAGCCCTGAAATTTTATATAAAAACGGCTTAATAACGAAAGACGAATTAAAATTTACCTATTCAAGTAGCGATAGAATAGACTACGATTTTTTGTATTCTAAAAGATATCCTATTCTCAGAAAAGCGTTTGCACGCTTTGATAAAACCAATAAAGACTTTAAGAAGTTTATAACTAAAAAAACGGCGTACGATTACGCAGTTTTTATGACTATTAAGTACGCTTCTAACCAAAAGAACTTTTGGGAATGGGACGATGGATTAAAGTATAGAGACGAAAAAGTCTTAAAAAACTTTACAAAGGCTTTTAAGGACGAGATACTTTTTTGGCAATATATTCAGTTTGAAGCGTTATCCCAGTGGCAAGCCTTAAAAAAATACGCTAACTCAAAAGGCGTTAAAATACTAGGTGATATGCCACTTTACGTTGCACTAGACTCTGTTGACGTGTGGATTAGTCCAAAAACATTTAAATTAGACGACGATTTTAAGCCTATAAAAGTAGCAGGCGTACCGCCCGATTATTTTTGCGAAAAAGGTCAGTTATGGGGAAATCCCGTTTACGACTATGAAGAGCATATTAAGGACGGATTTTCTTGGTGGATAAAGCGAATAAAAAATTCGCTTGAACTATACGATTATATAAGGATAGACCATTTCCGTGGGCTTGATAGATATTTTGAAATCGACTACGGCAAGCAAGACGCAACCGAAGGCGTTTGGGTAGACGTTCCGTCAAAGCAAATGTTTACGGCAATACTAAAAGAAGTTGATAAAAAAAGGATTATAGCCGAAGATTTAGGCGTTTTAGACGACGGCGTTAAAAACCTTATATCTTGGCTAGAAGTTCCGGGTATGAAAATACTATCCTTTGCCTTTAACGGTGACGAGAAAAATCTATATCTTCCAGAAAATTGCACCGAAAATTCCGTTTGCTACACGGGAACTCACGATAACGACACGCTAGTTGGACTTATTGAAAGTTTTAACGACTGGGATAGAAATAATTTTATTTGTGGCGTTAAAAACAGCGCTAATAAGGCTAAAATTGCCCTTAAGGGCGAAGATACCGTTTCACTTGCAAAATGCGTTATTGAACTAGGAATGAGCAGTAAATCTAAACTTTTCGTTCTGCCTGTGCAGGACGTACTTTTGAAAGGAACGGAATATAGAATAAACACGCCGGGTATCGTTGGAAAAAACAACTGGTCGGTAAAATTTAATAAAAAAGAAATTTTAAGTTTAGGCTTAAAACTAAAAACCTTAACCGAAAAATATGGTAGGTAAAAGTGAAAACAAAAACTAAAAATATTTTAATAGCGATAGTCGTTTTATTAATAGTTGCAACGCTAGTATTTATTCACGGCAACTCAATGCAAACGGCTAGTAATTCCATTAAAATTTCAGGTAGAGTTTACGCTAAATTAAATGCGTTTATGCCGTGGCTATTTAACGATAAGTTAATTAGTGCGTCGGTAATTAGAAAACTTGCGCATTTTTTGGAGTTTTTCGCGCTTGGCTTAGAGTTTAGTTTGCTTTTTCTTTTGCTTAATAAGTTTATGGGGAAGAAGATATTACTAGTCCTTTTAATAGGTATAATAGACGCAAGCCTTGACGAAATTTTACAAATATTTTTTAGTCGTGGAGCAAGCGTTATAGACGTTTTAATAGATTTTTCAGGGTATGTTCTTGGAGTAATCGTGATACTGCTAATAAATATAATAATAAACAGCATAAAAAAACCCACCGACTAATCGGTGGGTTTAATTTTTGAAATTTTACTTTATTTCAAGCGTAAGCGTCATAGAAACGCCGTAAACGGACTTTGCTGATATTTTCCAGTTATTGATTGCGCAGATGTTTTTAGCGATTGAAAGACCTAGTCCGTTTCCACC
>JAZQWW010000033.1:0-1362 GCA_045632585.1 Christensenellaceae bacterium | reverse complement strand
AAAACAATAGACTTTTATGATGTTTTATAAAGAGTTTTTAACAGCTTATCCCCTCTTCCGAACTGTTGTTAATTCTATTATATGAAAGAAATGCTACTTTATCATTAACAAAAAAAGGGAACAAAAAGTAAAAAACTTTCTGATTCCCTTTCTATATAAGGTAAAGAAGTTTTAGAGTAAATGGTGAGTATGTAATACTAGATACTATTCGCGCCTAACCAACCGCCGGAGCATGACGAATGAGACCGTACTCTTTTTGCAGGCTCAAGCGGCATGGGCGGTAGCCCGAATAGTACACCATTAATTTTTTCGTAGACCTTTTATTTTCAAATGTCTTCTATATACTTACTACGTATCTCTTAGGCAGCATAGTTATTGCTATAGTCTCATCAAAACGCTACCATCTTCGTCATAAAGGGCCCATCTCAAAATAACTTTTCAGACGGACCCTTTTACCCTACTTTTTTAGTTTATCGATAACTTTTACCATTAGCTCATCTTCTGTAAGAGCAGCTACTGGGCGGTTATTTACGAATGTAAATGTTTTTTTGCGGCCTGGTCCGCAATATGAATGACAGCCAATTTCAATCGTTGCTTCTGGATCTATCTCTTTTAACTTTGGAATTAACGTTTTTAAATTAACGGCCTGACATTCATCACAAACATGAAATAAGTTTGCCATAGTGTCAACACCCCTTCTATACTATTTTACGCTTTTTTAGCGAGATTATTTCATTTTAAATCTTTCCTATTGTAGCTCATAAGCATATATGCATTCAAGCAAAAAAGACTTTTATCAGTCAAAGGTCTGAAGCTATTTTTCACTCGAAAAAAATTAAAGAATAAACTCTCTTAAATCGGGACATGTTAGTAGTGTAAATAATATTATTAGGGGGAATTTACATGGTAAAAGTAAGACAAGACGCTTGGTTAAAAGAAAACGATGAACTATTAGCTGAAGCCGTCTTAAGGCACGTCAAGGAAGGTAGCACTCAATTAAATGCTTTTGAGGAAGCTGGAGATGCACTGAATCGTACTGCAGCAGCTTGTGGCTTTCGTTGGAATGCTGTTGTCCGTCGTTTTTATGAGCAAGAGTTAGCAGAGGCTAAAAAAGAGCGCAAGGAACGCCTTCGTGTACTAGGTACAATCGGTAAACGTCGCGCACAACAAATCTATCTACTTCCATCTGCAAATGAAGAGGAAGGACGTACAATTCCGTTATCTGCGTTATCTCTTGATATTGTAATTGCCTACTTAGCACGTTTACAGCATGCTAGTTCAGCAGAAACGGAAGTAACAAAGTGGCGTCATGTGGCAAATGTAGCAACGGAAAAAATGAAAGAGTTAGAGCAAGAAATTGCA
>JAZQWW010000032.1:0-24473 GCA_045632585.1 Christensenellaceae bacterium | reverse complement strand
TATTATGGAAAAAAGATACGCATTTAGAAAAGAACTTTGCAAATCAAACTTTGCTTTTAAGACAGTTTTAAGAGAAAAAAAGCAAGACGAAATTTCAATGCTTAACGGCGCTATATTTTACGGCGAAGAAAACGCAGTTATAGCGCACGCTACGAAAGATTTTATGGCTTACCTTAAGACATGTTTCGGCGTAAAAGAAAACACCGAAAATGCCGTTAAAATCTCTTTTGAAATCACAAAAGAAGGTTTAGACGAATTCTGTTCGTATAAAGGCAGAAAGGTAGAAATAAAAGATGGCGAGATTATTATAAAAGCCTTTGACGATAGGGGCGTAGCGCAAGCAATTTACGATTTAGAAGACGCTATGACCGAACTTAAGCAACCTTATCTTAAAAAGGGAATTAAGGGGCAAAAACCCGTATTTTCGCCACGTATGGCACACTCTGCGTACGACGTTGACGTATATCCTAACGGATATCTTCAAAGGCTTGCAAAAGAAGGAGTTGACGCAATAATTATATTCGTTAAGGGCGTAAACAAGATAGGTACGGGCGAATACGCAGATATTAACGATATAATTGATAGAGCTGAAAGTTATGGTATAGACACCTATGCATATTGCAAGTGTTCGGTTTTTCATAGTCCCGAAGCGCCTGATGCTGAAGAAGTTTACGAAAAGGCATACGGCGAAATTTTTAAGGCGCACCCAAAATTTAAGGGAATGATTTTCGTTGGCGAATCGGTAGAGTTTCCAAGTAAGGACGAACACACCTTCCCAAGAAGACATATTAATTTCCTAAACGAAGACAATCTTCCTGACAAAAAATCTGCACCGGGCTGGTGGCCTTGTAAGGACTTTCCAACTTGGATAAACTTAGTTAAAAAAGTAATAAGAAAGCATAAAAATGATGCTGATATCGTATTTTGGACTTATAACTGGGGTTATGCGCCCGAAGAAGATAGAATTAAACTTATAGATAGTTTACCAACCGATATAAGTTTACTTGTCACCTTTGAAATGTTCCAAAACCTACCAACTAATTATGGTATAACCGAAAGAGTTTGTGATTATTCGGTAGCATTTGAAGGTCCGGGCGATTACTTTATAAGCGAAGCAAAAGCCGCAAAACGCAGGGGTATTAGACTTTATACTCAAGCAAACGCAGGTGGTAGAACTTGGGACTTCGGTGCTATGACTTACGAACCTTTCCCACAACAATGGATGCGTAGATATATGGCAATGAGAGATTGTCACGAAAAATATAATCTAACAGGCGTTATGGAATGTCATCACTTTGGTTTTTGGCCTTCGTTTATTACAAAAATCGAAAAGATGGCGTATGAATATAACGCTGATACGCCCGAAAATATCTTAAAAAGGGTAGTTGGCGAGTTTTCGGAAAACCAAACGGAAGAGTGCTTAACTGCATTAAACTACTATAGCGATGCAATTAGACTGTATATGCCGACTGACGACGAACAATACTGTGCAATGCGTGTAGGTCCAGCGTATCCGTTAGCGTTAGGCTTGTATCCAAGAGCACCCAAATATTTGCAACCTGAAAAGGTTATGTTTGGCGACGGAATTTGCGAAGAATATCACTTACAAAGTGGTAGAAAGTCTGCCGAAGGTAAGTTTACTCTTCATAGCGTTAGAATGAGAGTGGAAATGAAAATTCTACGTGACGCTATAAACCTAGTTAAAAAAGGCGTAAATGTATTTAGGTCGTTAAAGGTAAAAAATAAACAAATTAAACGCCTTATCAATATGGGTGAATACATAATTGCTTGTTTTACCACTGATATTAACGTTAAAAAGATGTATATTTATAGACAAAGGCTATTTATTGCGTCTTCAAATAAAGAAGTAAAAAGCATTATTGACGGTATAAGAAAACTTGGCGCAAGCGAAATTAAAAACGCCGAAAGGGCGCTTAAATTAGTTGACAAGGATAGTTCGCTTGGCTTTGAGCCTTCAATGGGCTACGCCGGTGATAGAGCGCATATTGAGTGGAAAATACGCCAAGTAAAACATATGATGGACTATGAACTTGGCATCTATGAAAACGGCTTAAAGTTTTAATCTTTTATCTAAAAATATGCAAAATATTTGTTAAATAATTGTCATTGTTTTTGTTTCTTTTTCGTGCTAAAATTATTCTAAAAGCGTTAATAGGAGAAGAAAATGAAATATCAAAAATTTGGCGTAATGCTTGACTGCTCTAGAAATGCGGTAATGAACGTTGAAAGTCTTAAAAAGTTCATAGACTGTTTAGCAAAAATGGGCTATAACACGCTAGAACTTTATATGGAAGATACTTTTGAAGTAAAGGATGAGCCTTTGTTTGGATATCTTCGTGGGAGATACACGGGGGAAGAATTAAAAGAAGTTGACGCTTACGCAATATCACGTGGTATAGAACTTATTCCCGCAATACAAACCCTAGCGCATTTTACTGCACTAGATAAAAGACATTACGAAAACATTATCGATTGTACGGATATATTGCTTATTGATGAACCGAAAACGTATGAGTTCATTGAAAATATTTTTAAATCGCTTGCCGAAAATTTTACTTCTAGAAACGTAAATATTGGTATGGACGAAGCGTATCTAGTTGGACGTGGCAAATACCTTGACGAACACGGATACCAAGATAGAACCGAACTTTTAGCAAGACATTTAAGTAAAGTAATGAAAATTGCCGAAAAGTATGGTTTTAAGGCGCATATGTGGAGTGATATGTTCGTTCGTATGGGGAGTGGCGAAACTTACTATGATTTAAATGCCAAAATCTCACCTGAAATCGGAGAAAAAATTCCAAGTAGCGTTGATCTTGTTTATTGGGATTATTATCATACGGATAAAAAAATCTACGATAAAATGATAGAAAATCACCAAAAGTTAAATTGTGGACTATGGTTTGCAGGTGGTGCTTGGACGTGGAACGGCTTTGCGCCGTTGTCGGGCTTTACCTTAAAGTCAATGCGTCCCGCTATGGCTAGCGTTAGAAAGCATAAAATAGATAAAGTTATCATTACTATGTGGGGCGATAATGGTGCTGAATGTTCGGTATTTTCACAACTTCATAGTTTATACGCTATTCGTCAATTTGCTGATGGAAACCTTAATATGAAAAATATTCGTAAAGGCTTTTACGATATTTTTGGTGTTAAGTTTGCTGATTTTGAAGTGCTTGACGTTCCAAATAAAATGAGTGCAAAGGATAAACAAGAAAAAAATAACGCACTTGCAAAAACATATTTTTATATGGACCCGTTCATGGGTGAATTTGACTTAAATTTATCAAATAGCAAAATAATACCTTACGAAAGCCACGCAAAACTTTTAAAAAACAAGGGCAAGTATGCATCTGAATTTAAATATATATTTGATGAACTATCTGCTCTTTGTAAGGTTTTAGCAGTTAAGACTGAACTTGGTGTTAAAACACGTAAAGTTTACAAGTCTGGCGACAAGGCACTGCTTAAAGCACTTATTATAGACTATAAAAAGACTATTAAATTAGTAGAAAATTTCCATAAAGAATTTAGAGATTTATGGTTTAAGGAAAATAAGCCTAACGGTTTTGAAATTCAAGATGCTAGAATTGGTGGTCTTATTATGCGTCTTAAAACTTGTATTTATCGTTTGGAACAATATAAAAATGGTAAATTAAATTGCATTGAAGAACTAGAGCAAGATATAATAGAGAAAGACCCAAATAAAATTATAGGAGTGAATTATTACAGCCAAATTATAAGTAAAAGCATAATGTAATTACTAAAAATTAAGATAAAGCCCGAAATTATTCGGGCTTTTCATTTTAATACAAGGTAATAAATTTACTTTTTACAAAATATAATAAAATTAAGTTGTCAACAGAGATTTTGTCGATAATACCGTTTAGGGTGCTTTTTTGTTGATAAATGCATAGTTTATCAACAAAATGGAGAGTTTTATTATGGTTATAAAAAGCAAGAATTTAGTTATAATTTTCGTGCTAATAATTACAGCGCTTACCTTTGTTTTTTGTTTCGGTGCATTATATAAATTAAACGTTAAAGATGCTGACGCTAACAGTATAACCGTAGTGATTGATGCAGGGCATGGTGGGATAGATAACGGCGTTGTAGGAAAGAAAACAGGTGTAAAGGAAAGTGAACTTAATTTAAGTGTTTCAAAAAAACTTGAAAATATATTGGTAGATGCAGGCATAAACGTGGTTTTAACACGAAATACTGATGCCGGTCTTTATGGCCTAGCAACAAAAAATCTAAAGAAAAAGGATATGGAAAAACGAAAAAATATTATTACTAGTGCTAATCCTACGCTAGTTGTTTCGGTACATATGAATAAATATAGCGTTTCGTCTAGACGTGGGGCGCAGGTGTTTTATAAAGACGGCGATGAAAAAGGAAAAGCCTTTGCAGAGTGTGTGCAAAGGCAGTTTAATGACTTAGGTAGTAGTCAAAGAGATTTTTCGGCGTTAACTGGAGATTATTATATTCTTAAATGTTCTTCCGTTCCTTCAATTATTGCCGAATGTGGCTTTTTATCTAACGAAAACGACGAGGCATTACTAATTACCGAAGAATATCAAAGGGAAGTTGCTTATACTATTTTTAAGGGGATAGTAGAATACCTTTCTTTGCAGTCGATTAGATATTTTTAATATTTATCGTAAATTTCAGTAGCGACTTTTTTAACTTCGGCTTTAAGTTTTGTTGGCGAGAGAACTTTAATGCCACTACCAAAACTTATAATTTTACTTACTAAACCGTTATCATAAGGGAGCATTGCTTTAGCAATAAATTTCCCATTTTCTTCTCTAACGTTTTCTATGCCTAGCCACTCTTCAACGTCGGATATAACGCTTTTTTCAATTTCTAAAACAACTTGTTCAGCGATAACCGTGTTTTCCCAAAAGTTTAATGGCATTTCAATTTTAGATATGTCACGTCTAGTAAATCTCGTATTTAAAATATTTGCGCTTTCAATTCTTCCAGTCTTAAAAAATCTAAACTCGCTTCTTAAAGTGCAGTAAGCAAAAACGTACCACAAACCTTGTTTGAAAACTATTGTGTGTGGCTCAATAATACGTTCTGACGGGCTGGCGTTTCTATCGTGATATTTTATGTATAACTGTTTGTTTTCTTCCATTGCCTTTTGAATTATTTGAAGTTTGGCCTTATATCCAACCGTATCGCCCCAAGGACCTGCGTCGATAATAAGATTACCACTTGTAATATTAAAACCGCTATAATCATTTTTAATAGAACTTTTTAGTTTATTTATTACGCTTTCAATATTTTTATTAGGGACGCTTTCAGTAATGGCAGTAAGTACGTCAATAGTATTATTAAATTCTTCTTTAGTTAAAAAGGTGGAAGACAACTTAAATGTGTCCATTATTGAAAATCCACCTTCTCTACCACGGTTAGTGTAAATGGGTACGCCTGCCATTTCAAGTTCTGAAATGTATCTATAAATACTTCTAACGCTTACGTTATATTTGCTTGCTAAATAACTTGCCTTAACCGTCTTGTTTGAAAGAAGTTCAAACAAAACTTTTATCATTAATTCAAATTTCATAATTTTATCTCCTTAATCATATTTTAAAACATACAACTTGTCCTTGTCAATAATTTTTCTTATAAACTTGACAAGCATCTGTCAAAAAGTCTTGTTAAAATAAAGAAAAGGAGTAAAAAAAATGAAATTTACGGTAAAAAGAAAAGATTCAAACAAAAAAATCGGTATAGAATACAAGGAGTTAAAGAAAAAGGTATTCTATACCGATAGTGAATATTTAATGAGTAGGGGTAAACTTTTATATGCGTTTTTTAGCGCTTGTAATTTGAGAGTAAATGAGAAATAGTTCTACTAGCGTCTTTTATAGGGTGTGTGGCAAAGTTTGCAGTAAATACTTTTCGATTATTGTAAACGGACATTATTTGCGTGTATAACGAGTTTGGCGTTAGGTTTTTTTGATTCAAAATGGAGCAAAGACCTAATGAAGCGAAATATTCAGCGTTTAATATTTGGTCGCCTCTGGAAACACCTTTTGGAAGTGGAATTAAAAGGGTAGGAATATTTTTAGATAAAAGTTCAAACAATGTATTAGAGCCTGCCCTAGAAACGCATACGGAAGCAATGGAAAAAGCGTATTCAATCTTATCTAAATATTCGGCTTGATAGTATCCTTTTTGAGTTAAAGAATTATCAACGTTGCCTTTCCCGCAAAGATGAATGACGTTAAAATTTTCAAGCAAACTAGGTAGTGAATTTCTAACGTTATTATTTATAGTCACAGCGCCTTGACTTCCACCCGTGATTAAAAGCACGGGTTTATTAGTATTGAAACCAAAAAATTTATAACATTCTTCCTTTTCTATATTTTTAAAATTTCGTATAGGTGAGCCGACGTGTTCACCTTTTTTAATTATTTTGGCAGTGTAGGGAAAAGACGTTAAAACTTTGCTTGCATATTTTGAAGAAATTTTATTTGCAAGACCTATAGAGTAATCACTTTCGTGGCAAATAACTGGAATTTTAAGTTTAGAACCAGCAATAACGGTTGGCAAAGCAACGTATCCACCTTTAGAAAAAATAACGTCAGGTTTTAAGGTTTTAAGAAGTTTTTTCGCCTTATTTATTCCGAGTAGTAGCGTGTATGGTATTTTAAGGTTTTTTGTGGTTAAGTTTCTATATAATTTTACACAAGGTACGGAAAAGTATTCGATATTGGCTTTAGTGCAAATATCTTTTTCAATTCCATTTTCACTTCCAATATAGTATATTTTATCAAAATCTTTTTGTAGATAAGGTAAAATTGCAAGATGTGGTGTCACGTGTCCAGCGCTTCCACCACCGGTTAAAACGATAGTAGCCATATATTATTTATATGAGTAAAAAGTTTAATTAGTATACAAAAAAGGAGTTTCGCATTAGAAACTCCTTTTTATATTAATTTTTTGTTCTAATTTTCGGTTTTATCTTCGCCGAAATCTTGAACTTCGCCGTAAACGTATGAGTCTAAATCTTCTTCAGTCTTTTCTTCTTCGGTATTATCCGTAATTTCTTCTACCATTTCAAAAGATTCTTGAATTTCTTCTTCGTCGTCCGTTTGTTCTTCTTTTTTCGCAAGTTCTTGTAGTTTTCTTTGGTTGTTTTTGTGTGTGGTAATTCTACTTTGAACTCTATAGGTGTTTTTCTTTTCTTTGCCGTAATATTTACGTCTACGTCTAATATTTTTAACGAATAGTACGATAATTGCAAGAATTAGAACTACTGCAAGAATAATTGATGAGAATGATAACCAGAAGGTTGATGGGTCGGTTTCAGCAGCACAACCACTTTCTTCTTCTTCAACTTCTAGGTTATCGTAAGGATTAACGTAAGCACATTCAATAGATGCGAACGAAGCGAAAATTCTTGTATCATTTTTAGCCCAAACATAATTTGGGTTATAAGATACGGCTTTTTCAGGGTATTCTTTATTGAAAGCGATTTCGTCATTGTTTAGTGGTTGCTCGTAAGCGTAAAGCGTTAAGTTTTCTCTTGATGCACCGAATAGGGGGCTAGTAGGTTCGCTAAACGAGTCAGCCCATCTTGATGGAATAGTAAATGCGTCGTCGGTAATACTAATTTCAGCGTTTTTAATAAATACGAAACCAGTAGATTTGTTAGCGCCGTCTCTAGAGCCGTTCCAAACTTCTAGTCGGAATTGCTTATCTTTTTCGCCGGTTGCGAGTAGGAATTCAACGGTCACCCAACCGTCGTAATTCATCATAGAACTATCAACTGAAAGTTCGAATTTATTGCTTGAGCCTGAAATTTCAGTTCCTTTTTCAACGCCGTTAACGATATCCGTATTAACGGTGAAATCAACGAATGTCATAATTTCTTTTTGTTCGTTGTAAGTGTTTACTAGATAAACATATGCTTTAGCGTCGCCAACCACTCTTAAAGTCACGCTTGCTTTAGCGTAAGTATTAGCGTTAAGAGTTTTAGAAGGGGTAATGTATCCGTAAGAATCGGCTACCTTATTATTAATCATTAATACTTGAACGGGGTCGGTAGAAGTGTGATTTAACGCAGTGTCGATACCATTTCCATAAGTGGCAAGATATTTAGAATTGATTAAACCTGCTTGGCCGTTTGCAGTACCTGCGCCGATTCTATCGTTGATAGCAGTTTCAAGCGTTTCGCCAGCAACTTGCTTTTTAACGTAAGAGTGGTTAGAAATCACACCTGTAAAGCCGATAGCGTTGGTTGGTGCGCTTATTATTTCTCCCATATTACCAGGGGCGGATTTGATAGCGTATTCTATTGTTTCGTCGCTAGCGTCTTTATAATCTTCAGAATATCCTGCGTAAAGCGAAGTCACGGAACCCGTATTTTCAAACAATTTAATGAGTTTGTATTTAGGATTATCTGCACCGGTTTCGTAATCGGCAGTAATGTATTCGTCAGCATTTAGTTTACCAGTTAGATATTTTAAGTCCTTAAACTCAACAGTGCCGGTAGCAAATTCAGAAGTGTATTTGATATCCGCAATATTACTTGGTCCAAAGGTTATTTTAGCGTCAAATGTTCTCGTTTTGTCTGCAAAGTTGTTTTTAATTAAAAGGCTACATTTTGTCCATTCGCCAACTTTTTCTTGAGTGTAAGATGCAACAGACGCTCTATTTACGCTGTAAGAATTAGTGCCGTCGGTATATTTATCAAGAACGTCAACGGTCACAGATTTGTGTGCAAGTTCTAATAAATCGCTTTTTACGTGGAATTCCAAATAAGCGAATTCTTCCCCGTTTAGACTAATATTTGAAAGAACAGGAACAGTGAAACTTGAGTTTTTAAGTTCAACTTTATAAACGCCGTCAGCATCTGGTCCAGTCATAGTAGCCGTACTTGTAGTGTCAAAATATCTACTATCGATATAATCGTTGCCAACTTTAACGTTTGACTTGGTGTAGTCACCGGTTAAAGTTCCAGCAGGGGTAAACCCACCGAAAGCACTAAGGCTATTTGTTAAATCTAGGTCGTAAATAAACGAAGTGTTTGCGCCTGCAGTTTGGTTGATAACTTTAGTAGAACCGTAAGTAAAAGTTTTATTTTCTAAGCCTGTTGGGATAGTTTCGACTTCTTCAAAAGTAATATCGTCGAAAAGTGCAGTACCTTCAGTCCAGAATTTAGAGTTGGTGCTTGTGCCGTTTCCTAAACCTAAACCAAGAGATAAAGTGAAACTTGCACCGTAATCCTTATCGGCTTTAATATATAGCGAATATTCCGTCCATTCGGTAGATTTTATGTTAGTAATACGATATTCGGCTTGTAGAGTACTATTAAAGTTGTTAGAAAGCCTAATAGTGGCACCGAAATCGCTATCAGGGTTATAAGAAGAAAGGTTTATAGTTTTTACCCAAACAGAAAGTTTGTAAGTTTTATTTTTTTCTAATAGAACGGTAGAAGAAGACGTTGCTTTTTGAGCAGTTCCTAAACCGAAATCAACGCTCGACAAGTAGTTGTTGAGCATATAAACGTAGTTATCTGTAGCATTTAGATGGGTGGTGGGGGCTTTATAATCACCGCCTAAAGTACCGCCAAGGAAATCGTTTCCGATTAGAAGGTGGTCGATAACGTAGGTTTTAACTTGTTCGTCGGTAATGGCGCTAGGATTTTCAGCGTTAAGGAAACGTTTAATTTCTGCATTGTCGTATTCATACTTGTTTTGTAAATATTTTGCAAAATCAGCGTCGTCATAAAGGGTTGAAAGAAGAATTTTCCAGTCTTCTTCTAGAACGCTTACAGCACCGGAATCTACAGCCGAAGCAGGTGCAGAGTCAACTGCTTTAGACCAGCCCGTAGGTGCAGTTAAAGGGAAATCTTCTTTTTTAATACCAAAATAATCATCCTTAAAAGAAAAACCTTGGTTAGTGATTAAACCATTATCTTCAGTCGTAATATAGTAAGTTTCGTCGTTAAAAGAATTTTCGTCCGTGTCGTTGCAACCGATTAAAGCAAAAGCACTAAACGAAAATAAGCATATTACGGATAAAACGATAATAAGTTTGTTTTTAAGTTTTTCGAAGTAATTTTTACTAGCCATAGCCCACCTATTAATTATATTTTAAAACAATTATATACATTATAATGTATTAACGTCAAAAAATCAAGAAATTTATAAAAATTTTTCATATAAGGTGACGGTAAAAACAAAAAAATTCGACATACTAAAACTATGAAAGAAAATTCTAAACCAAAACGCCGTTTTTATGAACTAATTTTAGGCATTGTTGCAGGTATCTTAAATGGATTTTTTGGTGGTGGTGGCGGAACGGTGGTTGTAGTTATTCTTATTACAATGCTAAAAAAGAATCCACGCATTGCACATGCGACGGCGATTTTGATCATTTTACCGTTAAGTATAGTTAGTGCCGTAGTTTATTCGGCTTTTGGGAGTTTTGACTTAAGCGTAGGGGTATGTGTGACAATAGGCGTTATTATTGGTGGAGTTATAGGAGCGTTTATATTAAAAAAAATTTCGCCAAAATGGCTTTCGATAATTTTTGCAATAGTAATGACTGTTGCGGGGATAAAAATGCTACTATTTTAGAGGTTAATTATGATTGCAATATATATTTTAGTTGGAATTTGTGCCGGCGTGCTAGGTGGAATGGGTATGGGGGGCGGAACCATTTTAATACCTATGCTTACTATATTTTTCGAAGTTAATCAACACGTGGCGCAAGCAATAAACTTAATTAGTTTTATACCTATGGCTATCGTTGCCGTTATTTTGCACGCAAAAAATCGCTTGATAGACTTTAAGGGGATAGGAATAATAATAGGTGTTGGTATTTTAACAAGTTTACTAGGTTCTGTCTTGGCGAAAAACGTAAAAGGGGATATTCTATCGAGAATTTTTGGTGGTTTTTTGATAATTCTTGCCCTAATTCAACTTATTTTTTTCTTTAAAAAGCAAAAAACAAACAAATAATTTGTGCAAAATGTACAAATAAAAAATATATATCAATATACTAGTTTTCGTTAGGAAAAATATATTTTTTTGATGGGTAGCATTAAAAAGACGGTAGATTTATTTTTTACGTTAATCCTTTAATGATAAATTGAAAAAAATTTGCACAAAAATTAAAAAAAGATATGTACAAATTGCTTATTGTGTGTTAGAATATAGAAGGATAATTTTATTGACTTACTTAAAAAAGAGATGGTGACAAAATTGGAAAAAATAGCAATTATCGATTTAGGTTCTAATACTGCAAGACTACTTTTAGTTGACGTTTTGGAGAACGGTCATTTTCAAATAGTTGACCAATTAAAAGAAACTCCAAGGCTTGGCGAAGGTATGGAAAAAGATGGTTTTTTAAAGCCTGCTAGAATTCAAGAGACTATTAAAACCTTAAAACTTTTTAGAAAACTATGCGACGTTAACGGTATTGAAAGAATAATTGCGGTGGCTACGGCTGCCGTACGTCGTGCAAAAAACCAACGTAGTTTTTTGGACGAAATTTCTGCTACATGTGGAATTAAACTTCACGTTTTGACTGCAGAAGAAGAAGCAATGTACGTTTATCGTGGTGTTATCAATACTATGGATATACCTAAAGGTATAATTTTAGAAATAGGTGGTGGTAGCACTAAAATAATATATTACAATAGAAGGAACTTGCTCAATTACGCAACTATTCCGTTTGGTGCAATTACGCTTACCGAACTATTTAAGGGTGAAAATTTAACGCCGCAACAACAGGCTGAAAGCGTTGAAAAGTTCTTCACCGAACAACTCTCACAAATTGAATGGCTTAAAGAAGTTGACGCTGAAACTCAACTTATAGGTGCTGGTGGTTCGTTTAGAAATCTTTGCCGTATGACTAAGATTATGAGAAAATATCCGTTAAAGAATATTCACAACTATGTTGTGAGTGATAACGATTTTTCTCACGTTTACGGTATGCTTAAAGGTCTTGACCTTGATAGAAAGAAAAAAATAAAGGGTTTATCTAGCGATAGGGCAGATATTCTTCCAAGCGCTTTTGCTGCTATTTCAGCATTCAAAAAGTATATGAACCTTGATAATATCGTTATTAGTGGTAGTGGACTTCGTACGGGACTTTTATTTAACTACGCAATGCCGTCAATCTTTGAAAAACCACTTAGTGACGTTTTGACCTTTAGTTTGAACAATGCTATAAGTTTTTATGGTGTTGACATAAAGCACACAGAACAAATCGTATCGTTATCCGTTCAATTATTCAAGCAACTTCGTGTTCTTCATAAATTCCCAAGGCAACACCTAAAAATTCTTAAAGTTGCCGCATATTTTTATGAAGCAGGCAAGAAGGTTGGTTTTTATAACTTCGAAAAGAATAGTGCGTATATGATACTAAATTCAAATATCAACGGCATAAGTCATAGAGATTTAGTTTTAGCGTCTTTCGTTGCGTCTTGCGTTGGTATTGACGATATTAATCCGCAAGAGTGGGCTAAATATCACGACCTTGTGACGGATGAAGATGTTGACGCAGTAAGGAAAATGAGTATAATGCTTAAACTTGCTGCTTGTTTTGATAGAAGTTTGTCTTCGGTTGTGACGGGAATTAATTGTGATATTTTAGGGGATTCAGTAATAATGAAAACCGAAGTCACGGGTGACGCTAGCCTTGAAATAAATTCGGCTAACGACGTAGGTTCTGATTTTAGAAAAATTTTCAGAAAAAATCTTGAAATTTTATAATAAAAAAATGGTGAGATTTTCACCATTTTTTATTTAGGAGAAATTATGTCAAAGATAAAACTTTCAGTTGATTTCGATAGTTTTTACACTTCGATTTATAGGTCTGAATACGGTGTTGTCTTAAAAGAGCCGAGCGTTGCAGCAGTTGACGAAGCGCAAAACGGCGCGGTTAAGGCTATAGGTAATGAAGCAAAAAAACTGATAGGTAAAACGTCTAAAACTACGAAGATTATTTATCCGGTATTTGAAGGTGAAATAGTCAACGAAAAAGTTGCCGTAAGCGTTTTATCGGGTTTTTTGAAGAAAATTGAAGTAAAAAATACGCTTTTTGGTGCAGAAGTGTTGTTTTCTGTTCCTTGTGGTGCAACTGCAGAAATGATTGATAAATATAAAAAAGTAAGCCAAAAAGTAGGTTTTGGCAAGGTTCATTTTGTTGAATCTCCATATTTATCTGCGCTAGGGCAACGCATACCGTTTACAGATTCAGCACCCTGTTTCGTTATTGATATGGCAGGTGGCGTGACTAATATTGCGGCGCTTTCTTTAGACGGAATTATTGCAGGGGTATCGGTAAATCTTGGCGCTAATAAGATTTGTGCCGACGTTATTGACTTTATTGCAGAGCGTTATTCTATTCAAATTGGACTTTTAACAGCTGAAAGACTTAAAAATGAAATAGGAAGTCTTGACGATAATGACGGGCTTTCTACTATCGTTCACGGTAGAGATTTAAAAACGGGTACGCCTACTTCTATTACCATTAAGGCGTGTGATATAACCGAACCTATCAAAATTTATTTTGATAAAATTGCCGAAATCGCTTTGTCGGTGCTACAAAAATTACCGCCCGAAGTTTCTGCTGATATTAGACGTTCGGGAATATATTTATCGGGTGTAGCGTCGAGTGTTTATGCGCTTGAAAATTATTATAAGCAAAAATTTGATATAAGCGTTAAAGTTGCTGAAGATGCAGACTTAGCGGTCGCTCTTGGCGGTGGAATTGCAATAGGCGATAAATCACTTCTTAAAAAGATAGAGTTAAAAACTAAATAAAGATTTTATCGACAAAATATCGTGTAAAATGTTAAACAAAAACAATTTACACGATTTTTTTTATTTTAAATTATATTTACTTATAAAAAGGAGAGAATTAACGTGGCTAGAAGAATAGTGGTGGCGTCTGGGAAAGGTGGTGTTGGAAAAACCACCGTCACGGCAAATCTAGGACTTGCCCTTTCTGCACTTGGGGCAAGAGTTGCTTTAATTGACCTTGATTTTGGACTTAATAATTTAGACGTGACGTTAGGTGTAGAAGGTAAAATATTATACGACGTAGGTGACGTCGCTAGTGGAAGATGTAGAATAAAACAAGCGCTTATAGAATGTTCGCAAAGAAAAAATCTATACGTATTGCCATCGGGAACGATTAAGGATAACGTATCGATAACCGGACAACAAATAAAACTTATAATAGAAAATATAGCGCCGTCTTTTGATTACGTTTTGGTGGATTCGCCTGCCGGAGTTGATATAGGATTTCATAGAGCCGTTTCGTGCGTGGACGAAGCAATTGTTGTTGCAACGCCGTCGATAACCAGCCTAAAAGATGCTGACAAAACAATACAAATATTGAAAAGTTATAGGCTAGCTAGTGTTAATCTAGTAGTTAATAGGGCAAGAGGTGATTTAATAATGTCTGAAAAAATGTTAATGCCTATAGAAATAGAGTCGTTGCTTAAAACTAATTTGATAGGCGTTTTGCCTGAAGAAGACGCCGTTTTTTTATCCTATGGATATGGACTGCCAAGAAAAAGTGAATCTTTTAAGGCGTATAAAATATTAGCAAATAATTTACAAAAAGGTTGTAGTAAACTATTTGACGTGACGGGGAAGTATTCTGGATTTTTTGGAAGTATAAGAAGGGGGCTAAAAAGAAGTATATGAAAAACAAAAATCAATTAGCGTATTTTGAGAATATTATTAAAAACGATAGGTGTAATTTAAAAGAAGAGTTTAGCGAAGTATTATTAAAAGACTTGGGTTTTTTACTTTCTGATTATTACGATATTGTATCTGGATTAAGCATTAACGTTAGTAAAATCGCAAGCGAGTTTATCGTTGAGATAAGTTTCAAAGCAAAATCTCCAAGATACTTTTCGAAATTGCAAAATAGTTAGTGATTATCTTATGATTTTTAATATAATTATACTACACATAATTTGTCGATTTTCGCATAAAATTAAAGTAATACCATAATTTAAGTATAAAAAAAATCGGTATGTCGATAATATCGATACGGGGGATTACTGATGTTTATCGGAATTGTTATAGGAGTTTTTATAGGAGCCAATTTAGGGCTTATTGCATTTTCACTTATATCGGCGTCAAAAAGAGAAAGATAAAATTTTTGCAATTTATAAAGCGCTTAAAAAGAACGTGTAAAAAAATGCGTTCTTTTTTATTTTTAAAAACGCTAATTTTGGCGAATAATGTTTGACACTCTTATAATATTATGTTATAATTTTTATGCTTAAAATTCGTTTGTTTTTTGGCGTATTTTAAGAATTTCTTGTGACTGACGGAATTAACGTAGGATACTACGGAGAAACAAGAAATTTATTTGTCGACCGTCTGGGCACACTAACAATTAAGGGGTTAGTGTGCAATTTTTATTAAAAGGGAGATATTATGAAAAAAGTTGCAATTATTATGGGTAGTGATAGCGACCTACCAATCCTTGAAAAAACTATGGATACGCTTAAAAGTTTAGGCGTTCCGTACGAAACGCACGTTTATTCTGCGCATAGAACTCCAAAGCAAGCGCTTGAGTTTGCTCAAAATGCTGAAAACAACGGGTTTGGCGTTATTATTTGCGCTGCTGGTATGGCTGCGCACCTAGCAGGTGTTGTTGCGTCGAATACCGTTCTTCCCGTTATTGGAATTCCTTGTAAGTCTTCCGTTTTCGATGGAATGGACGCACTACTTGCTACCGTTCAAATGCCGTCGGGTATTCCCGTTGCAACGGTTGCCGTAAACGGTGGGGTAAACGCTGGACTACTTGCTTGCCAAATTATTGCGCTTTCAGATAGTGAACTTTCGCTTAAATTAAAGCAAAAAAGACTTGCCGATACCGAAAAAGTTCTTGAAAAAGACAAAGCGGTAGCACTTAAATACAATGAAAATTAATTTTAGGAGATAAATTTATGAAACTTGTTTATTCAGGAAAAACCAAAGACGTATTTGCACTTGAAAACGGCAACTATATGTTGAAGTTTAAAGACGATTGCACGGGTAAAGACGGCGTGTTCGACCCAGGTGAAAATTCAGTCGGCTTAAAAATTGACGGCGTTGGCGACGTTAACCTTCGTATGTCAATCTATTTCTTTGAAAAGGTAAATGAGGCAGGCATTAAAACGCATTACGTTAGCGCTGACCTTGAAAACACTACTATGGAAGTTTTACCTGCAAAACCTTTTGGTAAAGGTCTTGAAGTTATTTGTAGATATAAAGCGGTAGGAAGTTTCTTCCGTAGATACAGCGATTATATTGAAGAAGGCGCTGATTTACCTGCTTACGTTGAAACCACTTTCAAAAACGACGAAAAGGGTGACCCACTAGTGACTAAAGACGGTTTAATCGATTTAGGCGTTATGACCGCTTGTCAATACGACGACGTTAAGGATATGACCCAAAAAATTACCAAAATCGTTGCTGACGACCTAAAAGAAAAAGGTTTAGACCTTTACGATATTAAGTTTGAATTCGGATACGATAAAGACGGTAAGGTTATGCTTATCGACGAAATTGCATCGGGAAATATGCGTGTTTATAAGGACGGAAAGTATATCGACCCAATGACTCTTTCTAAATTATTTTTCAGTAAATAAGAATTTGCTTAACTAAAGGAGACGAATTAATGGGAGGATATTTTGGAGTAGTCAGCAAGAAAAACGTTATGATTGACGTTTTTTTCGGTACTGATTATCATTCTCATTTAGGAACAAAAAGTGGTGGTATAGCAGTTTACGATAAGGAATTTGGGATTCAAAGAAAAATTCACAATATTTCAAACTCGCCTTTCCGTACTAAATTCGAACACGTTTTTGAAGAAATGCAAGGCACTTCTGCAATCGGTTGCATAAACGATAGCGACCCACAACCACTTCTTGTAAAATCAAAACTTGGTTTTTACGCTATTGCGTTTACAGGAGTTATAAATAACGCCGAAAAACTTATTGAGAAATACATTCAAAACAATAGTGGACAGTTTGGCGGACATAGTGGTGGAGTGGTTAACCAAGCCGAATTATCTGCTGCATATATAAACCAAAAATCTACGTTCGCAGAAGGTATTGAGTATTTGTTTTCTCAAATTGAAGGAACGGCAACGATTTTAATACTTAAGGAAGACGGAAACATTATTTGCGCTAGAGATAAAAACGGCAGACTTCCTGTTCACCTTGGCAAAAATAACGACGGCGTTTGTATTTCTTTTGAATCTTTCGCTTATCAAAAATTAGGCTACAAAGATATTTACGAACTAGGTCCAAACGAAATAGTTGAAGTAAGTTCCGAAGGGTTTAACGTTTTAAGGGGCGCATCTAATAAAATGTGTATGTGTTCGTTCCTTTGGAGTTATTATGGATACCCGACTTCGACGTACGAAAACGTTAACGTTGAAGAAATGCGTTATAAAAACGGCGAAATTATGGCTGAAAACGACATTAAAAACGGAACTATGCCAAACGTTGATTGTGTCGCAGGCGTTCCAGACTCTGGTACGCCACACGCAATAGGCTACGCTAATAAAAGCCAAAGACGTTTTGCAAGACCTTTTATTAAATATACCCCGACTTGGGCTAGAAGTTTTATGCCTTCAACCCAAAAGGAACGTAAAAAGGTAGCGAAACTAAAACTTGTACCCGTTAAAGAACTTATAAAAAATAAAAATCTATTGTTTGTAGACGATTCGATAGTAAGGGGTACTCAAATTAGAGAGACGGTAGATTTTCTTTACGAAAACGGTGCTAAATCAGTTCATATCAGGTCTGCTTGTCCGCCTATAATGTACGGTTGTAAATATCTAAACTTCTCAAGGCAAACTAGCGACACCGAACTAATTACTAGAGCGACTATTTTGGAACTTGAAGGTGAAGAAGGTTTAAAACATATTGCCGAATACGCTGATTCAAGTACCGAGCGTCATCAAAAGATGAAACAACATATTCAAGAAAAATTACATCTAGCGTCGTTAGAGTTTCAAACACTAGAAGGACTTTTAGACGCTATTGGAATAGATAAGTGCAAACTTTGCACGTATTGTTGGAATGGAAAGGAGTAAAATTATGAAAAATTCTAAATCAGACGTATACGCATCAGCAGGCGTTGATATTACCGCAGGATATAAAGCGGTTGAACTTATGAAAACACATATCGCAAGAACCATTACTTCGGGCGTTTGCTCGGATATCGGTGGTTTCGGTGGTTTGTTTGAACTTGACTTAACGGGAATTTCTAAACCCGTACTAGTTAGTGGAACGGACGGCGTTGGAACAAAACTTAAACTTGCTTTTTTAATGGACAAGCACGATACCGTTGGTATTGACTGCGTTGCAATGTGCGTTAACGACATTATTTGTTCGGGCGCAAAGCCGTTATTCTTTTTAGACTATATCGCTTGTGGTAAAAACGTTCCCGAAAAGATTGCTGAAATCGTTAAAGGCGTTGCTGAAGGTTGCGTACAATCGGGCGCTGCATTAATCGGTGGCGAAACTGCTGAAATGCCGGGCTTTTATCCCATTGACGAATACGATTTAGCAGGTTATTCAACGGGCGTGGTTGATAAAGATAAAATAATCAACAACAAAGAAATGGAAGAAGGTGACGTAATAATTGCGCTAGCGTCAAGTGGTGTTCACTCTAACGGATTTTCACTAGTTAGAAAAGTATTTGACGTTGAAAACGCCGACATTAAATCACCGGTTGCTGAACTTAACGGAAAATCTATCGGTGAAACCTTATTAACACCAACTAAAATCTACGTAAAATCAGTTCTTAAACTTTTAGAAGAAGTTAAAGTTAAGGGTATTTCGCATATCACCGGTGGTGGGTTTTACGAAAATATTCCTAGAGCAATACCTAACGGACTTTGTGCAAAAGTTAAAAAATCTAGCGTTAAAATTCTTCCTATTTTCAAACTTTTACAAGAAAAGGGTGGTATTGACGAAAGAGATATGTTTAACACCTTTAACATGGGTGTAGGTATGAGCATAGTAGTTGCCGAAAAAGACGTACAAAAAGCGCTTAAAATCTTAACCGATTGTGGTGAAGACGCTTACGTTATCGGTAGCATTATTAAAGGCGAAGATAAAATCGTTATCGAATAGTCTTGCCTAAAAATTTGGAAAAGAAAATGAACAAAAAAGTAAAAATTGCAGTATTAGTTTCGGGTGGTGGAACTAATCTTCAGGCGCTTATTGACGCTGAAAAAAGCCAAATTATAAAAAACGGCACGATTTCGCTAGTAATATCTAACAACGCTAACGCTTATGCACTAGAAAGGGCTAAAACTAACGGTATTAAAGCCGAAGTGGTCTTAAAAAAAGATTGTGGCTCACTACAAGCGTTTGAAGAAAAAATCGTAGAAATTTTAGAAAGCGAAAGTATAGAACTTATAGTTCTTGCAGGCTTTATGTCTATTCTTTCTGAAAATTTCGTAAAAAAATATCCAAATAGAATAATAAACGTACATCCGTCGCTTATTCCGTCTTTTTGTGGAAAAGGCTTTTACGGGCTTAAAGTTCACGAATGCGCTTTAGAAAAAGGCGTAAAAGTCACGGGTGCAACCGTGCATTTCGTAAACGAAATACCTGATGGCGGACAAATTATTATGCAAAAAGCCGTTAAGGTTCTAGACGGCGACACACCCGAAAAATTACAAAAAAGAGTTATGAAACTTGCTGAGTGGAAAATTTTACCACTTTCAGTTGAAAAAACTTGCAAAGACATTATAGAAAAGGAGTAAAATATGGACATTTACAAAATTAACGACGTAGGTACTCTAATTAAAGGCAATTCTTACGTTGGTAGGGGAATAGTAATAGGAAAAACTGAAGACGGAAAAAAGGCTTGTTCTGCTTATTTTATTATGGGTAGAAGTAATAATAGCCGTAATCGTGTGTTCGTGATGCGTGACGGCGTTTTATATACCGAACCGTATGACGCTAGCAAGGTTGAAGACCCTAGTCTTATTATCTACGCTGCAGTTAGAACGTTTGAGAATAAACTTATTTTAACAAACGGCGACCAAACCGACACTATTTACGAAGGCTTAAAAAACGGTAAATGTTTTACAGGTGCGTTAAAGCAAAGATGCTTTGAGCCGGACGCTCCAAACCTTACTCCAAGAATTAGTGGTATGTTAACTTTTGCCGACGGCGATTTTACTTATAAAATGAGCATATTAAAAAGTGGCGACGAAAAAGGTTCGGTATGCAATAGATATACCTTCGATTTTGAACCGATTTGTGGTTTAGGACATTTTATACACACCTACGTTTGTGACGGTAATCCTATTCCAACCTTCCAAGGTGAACCCGAAAGAATTAAAATTCCTAACTGTATCGACGAATTTACAAATTCATTATGGGAAAATCTTGATAGTGATAACAAGATTTCGCTTTTCGTTCGTTATACTGACATAGAATCGGGCAAGACTGAAGATAGATTAATTAATAAAAACAAATAAAAGGTGTGATATGAAAGAATTTGAATTAAAATACGGTTGCAATCCTAACCAAAAACCTTCAAAAATTTATATGAAAAACGGCTCTGAACTTCCTATTCAAATATTAAACGGAAGACCGGGCTACATAAACTTTTTAGATGCTTTTAACAGTTGGCAGTTAGTAAAAGAACTTAAAGAAGCAACTTCACTTCCAGCAGTCACTTCTTTTAAGCACGTTAGTCCTACTTCTGCTGCAGTTGGAGTTAAACTTTCAGACACTCTTAAAAGGGCGTGTTTCGTTGACGATATTGAAGGATTAGACGATTCTCCACTTGCTTGCGCTTACGCTAGAGCAAGGGGAACGGATAGAATGTGTTCATTTGGCGACTGGGTAGCATTATCCGACGAGTGTGATGAAACGACTGCTAAACTTATCGCTCGTGAAGTATCTGATGGCGTTATTGCTCCAGCCTACAGCGAAAAGGCGCTTGAAATTCTAAAGGGAAAGAGAAAAGGTACTTATAATATCGTCCAAATCGACCCTAACTACGTTCCAGAAGAAAAAGAAACTAAAGACGTATTCGGAATTACTTTTGAACAAGGAAGAAACAACTTCAAAATCAACGAAGAACTTCTTTCAAACGTTGTGACTGCTAATAAAGATTTAAGTAAAGACGCTGTTCGTGATTTAATTATTGCGTTAATCACGCTAAAATACACTCAATCTAATTCGGTATGCTACGCATATCAAGGTCAAGCAATCGGCGTTGGTGCAGGTCAACAATCGAGAATACATTGTACTAGACTTGCAGGTGAAAAGGCTGATACGTGGTTCTTGCGTCAACACGAAAAGGTTTTAAACCTACCTTTCAAAGACACAATCGGTCGTCCAGATAGAGATAACGTTATAGACGGATATATCAATAAAAATGAAGAAGACGTTTGTGCTGACGGCGTATGGCAAAAATATTTTACCGTTAGACCTGAGCCGTTTACCGAAGAAGAAATGAAAGCGTATCTTGCTACTATTGACGGCGTTTCAATCGGTTCTGATGCGTTCTTTCCGTTCTTTGATAATATTCAAAGGGCTCGCAAAAGCGGTGTAAAATACGTTGCTCAACCGGGTGGCTCGATTAGAGACGATTTAGTTATTAAATGCTGTGACGATTACGGTATGGTTATGGCGTTTACCGGTATGAGATTATTCCATCACTAATATTAAAGGATAGATTTATGAAGATTTTAGTCGTAGGTGGTGGCGGTAGAGAACACGCTATCATTAAAAAAATTAAAGAAAACCAAAACGTAGAAAAAATCTACGCTCTTCCAGGAAACGGTGGCATTGCGTGGGATGCTGAGTGCGTTGATATTAAAGCAACCGATTTAGATAAAATAGTTGAGTTTGCCGTTGCTAATAATATTGATTACGCAGTAGTTGCTCCCGACGACCCACTAGTTTTAGGATTAGTTGATAGACTTAACGAAAAGGGTATACCTTGCTTTGGACCTAACGCCAAGGCGGCGATTATAGAAGGTAGTAAGGTTTTTTCAAAAAATCTTATGAAAAAGTACGGTATTCCAACCGCTAAATACGAAGTGTTTGACGATGCGGAAAAAGCGCTTAAATATTTAGAGACTGCGCCTATTCCAACGGTTATTAAAGCCGACGGGCTTGCTCTTGGCAAAGGTGTTATAATAGCAGGCACAAGACAAGAAGCGTTTGACGCTGTAGTTTCAATAATGAAAGATAAGGCTTTTGGAAAATCAGGCGATAATATCGTTATTGAAGAGTTTTTAACAGGCCCTGAAGTTTCGGTTTTAGCATTTACTGATGGTAAAACACTTGTTCCTATGGTTTCTTCTATGGACCATAAGCGTATCAACGACGGCGACCAAGGACTTAATACGGGTGGTATGGGTACTGTTGCTCCTAACCCTTATTATACTGACGATATTGCAAAAGAGTGTATGGAAACTATTTTTATTCCAACCGTTAAAGCAATGAATAACGAAGGTAGAACTTTTAAGGGTTGTTTATATTTTGGGCTTATGTTAACGCCTAATGGACCAAAGGTAATCGAATATAACTGTAGGTTTGGCGACCCTGAAACGCAAGTAGTTCTTCCACTATTAAAAACGGATTTGCTTAGCGTTATGCAAGCGGTGACTGAAGAAAGACTTGCGGATATAAAAGTTGAATTTATGAATAAACACGCTTCTTGCGTTATAATGGCGTCAAAAGGATATCCTTCGGCCTATGAAAAGGGAAAGGAAATACAGATTGACGAGAGCGTAAAAGAAAAAATTTACGTTGCCGGTGCAAAAATTGAAAACGGAAAACTTTTAACAAGCGGTGGTAGAGTTCTTGGTATTACCAACGTTGCGAATAGTTTAAGTGAAGCGCTAAAAAGTTGCTATGAAGATATAAATAAGGTAAATTTTGAAGGCGCACATTATAGAAAAGATATCGGCGAAAGAGCGTTAAAGGCAGGAAAATAATTATGATTTATAGAGTTTACGTAGAGAAAAAAACTGGCTTTCAAAACGAAGCAAATTCACTTTTCAACGAAGCAACGAGTTTACTTAACGTTAAAAATCTTGAAAAAGTAAGAATTATAAATAGATACGATGCGGAAAATATTACCGAAGAACTTTTTGCTTATGCAAAAAACACGGTATTTTCTGAACCACAACTTGACGACGTTTACGATACGCTAGATATATCTGATGCAACCGTTTTTGCCGTTGAATACCTTCCAGGTCAATTCGACCAAAGGGCAGATAGCGCCTCGCAATGTATTCAAATTATTTCTCAAGGTGAAAGACCTATTATTAGAACGGCTAGAATTTACGCATTATACGGTAATTTAACTGAAAAAGACATAGCCGAAATAAAGAAATACGTAATCAACCCCGTTGAATCAAGAGAAGCGAGCCTAGAACTTCCTAAAACCTTAAAGCCGGATTATGATATTCCAACTAAAGTTAAGGTAATAGACGGCTTTATTGACCTTGATAAAGACGGTCTAGCAAATATGGTTAAACAGTTAGGGCTTGCTATGGATAACGACGATATAGCGTTCTGCCAAGAATACTTTAAAAAAGAAGGTAGAAATCCCACTATTACCGAAATAAGAATGATTGATACCTACTGGTCTGACCACTGTAGACATACTACGTTCTTGACGATTATCGATAACGTGACTTTTGAAGATAAACTTCTTCAAAAAACTTACGAAGAATATATCGCCGTTAGAAAGGAACTTAATAGAACAAAACCTATTTGTCTAATGGATTTAGCAACTATTGCCGTAAAATATTTAAGAAAGAACGGTATGCTAGATAAACTAGACGAATCTGAAGAAATTAACGCCTGCACGGTTAAGGTTGACGTAGAAGTTGACGGCGTAAAAGAGCCTTGGCTACTACTATTTAAGAACGAAACGCACAATCACCCAACGGAAATAGAGCCTTTTGGTGGCGCTGCAACGTGTATCGGTGGCGCAATTCGTGACCCGCTATCCGGTAGGTCATACGTTTACGGCGCGATGAGAGTGACTGGTGCTGGCGACCCAACCGTAGCAGTATCTGAAACCATTAAGGGTAAATTGCCACAAAGAAAAATAGTTCAAACGGCTGCTGCTGGATATTCTTCATACGGCAACCAAATAGGTCTTGCGACAGGTATTGTTGATGAAATTTATCATAGTGGATACGTTGCAAAAAGAATGGAAATAGGCGCTGTAATCGCTGCATCTCCCGCCGAAAACGTTAGACGTGAAAAACCAACTGCCGGTGACGTGGTAATACTTCTTGGTGGTAGCACAGGACGTGACGGTTGTGGTGGAGCAACTGGTTCAAGTAAATCGCATACTGCGTCTTCGCTTGAAACTTGTGGTGCAGAAGTTCAAAAAGGTAATGCTCCAGAAGAGCGTAAACTTCAACGCTTATTTAGAAACAAAAAAGCGTCGCAAATGATTAAA
>JAZQWW010000031.1:0-47332 GCA_045632585.1 Christensenellaceae bacterium | reverse complement strand
AACGCAAACGATTGGCTTTAAACCCTTTTTAAGCGCTTGTTTAAGTCTTTTATTAACGCTTTCGTCGGTTTCGCCAAAGTATTGTCTTCTTTCGCTATGTCCTAAAATAACGTATTCTACACCAAAATCCGCAAGCATATCAGCAGAAATTTCGCCAGTAAAAGCACCGTTATCTGCCCAAGCAACGTTTTGAGCGCCAAGTTTAATTTTGCTACCCTTAATTGCTTCTTTAGCCGACCATAAATCAGTAAAAGGCACACAAACTACAACTTCGCATTTTGCTTTAGCGATAAGTGGTTTAAGTTCGTTGATTAAAGCCTCGGTTTCGGCTTTGTTTTTGTTCATTTTCCAGTTTCCTGCAATAATAGGTTTTCTCATATCGTACTCCTAATTAGTTAAAATATATTATTTGTTATTTAAGCATTCGATACCAGGAAGTTTCTTTCCTTCGAAAAGTTCAAGTGATGCACCACCACCGGTAGAAATATGCGTCATCTTATCAGCAAAACCAAGCGTCGTCACTGCAGCCGCCGAGTCACCACCACCGATAATAGTAGTACCTTCAGCCTCTGCTAAAGCCTTAGCAACTGCAATAGTTCCTTTAGCAAAAATAGGATTTTCAAACACGCCCATAGGTCCGTTCCAAATAACGGTCTTAGCACTCTTAACGGCGTCAGCGTAAAGAGCAGCAGTTTTTGAACCGATATCTAGTCCCATTTTGTCTGCTGGAATAGCATCAACTGAGTATTCTACGCAATCAACAACCGCATCAATAGGATTTGGGAAGTCTTTAGTCACGTTTACGTCGATTGGAAGAAGAAGAGTTTTGCCAAGTTCTTTAGCCTTTGCCATCATTTCGTTGCAGTAGCCGATTTGTTCGTCGTCAACGAGTGAAGTACCAACTTCGTAGCCTTTAGCCTTTAAGAAGGTGTAAGCCATACCACCACCGATAACTAAAGTATCGCATTTTTCAAGAAGGTTAGAAATAACTTTTAGTTTATCAGCAACCTTAGCGCCACCTAGAATAGCAACGAAAGGTCTAACTGGGTTTTCTAAAGCGTTTGCCATAACAGCAAGTTCTTTTTCAATAAGGAAACCACAAACTGCCGTATCAACGAAACCATATTCAACGATAGCAGCGGTAGTTGCATGCGAACGGTGAGCCGTACCGAAAGCGTCGTTTACGTAAACGTCGCAGTATGATGCAAGTTTTTTGCATAGCGCTTCGTCTCTCTTTTCTTCGCCTGCTTCAAAACGAGTGTTTTCTAGAAGAACAACTTCACCGTCTTTAATATTTGCAACGGCTTTATCAGCAGATTCACCTACAACGTCGGTAGCGAAAACTACTTCTTGTCCTAATTTTTCAGAAAGTTTTTTAGCAACTGGAGCGAGCGTGTATTTTTCTTTATCTTTTAGTGCTTTTTTAAGATATTCTGCTTTAGCGCTTTCTCTTTCGCTTTCAGGAAGGGCTTCAACTGCTTTCTTTTCTTTTTTAGTCAAAGAAAAACCTTCGGTAAAAATATTATGTGGTTTTCCCATATGCGAACATAGAATAACTTTTGCGCCTTGTTCTATTAAATACTTAATAGTTGGAAGCGCACCGTTAATACGGGTTTCGTCGGTAATAACGCCGTCTTTCATAGGAACGTTAAAATCCACTCTTACTAGGCATCTTTTACCTTTAAGGTTTACGTCTTTAATTGATTTTTTATTCATAATTTATCCTCCGATAATTTTTAACTTAATTTTTTGTTTCTTTAGCGTACTTTTTGATACTGAACGCGACGTTAGTTATATGGTCACCAACGCGTTCAAGATTAGATACGGTTTGAAGATATATTGAGCCGATAGACGCTGAACAAAGTCCACCTTTAAGTCTTTCGATATGCTTGTCTTCAAGTTCTCTACAAATGTTATCAATCTTATCTTCAATACTATCAACTTCATCAAGGAAAGAAGTATCTCTTAAATCAAACGCCGTAATAGTCTTTTCGTAGAGTTCGTTAACCATATCGGTAAACGATAAAAGCTCAGTTTTGGCGTCTTTTGATAAATCGGCGTCTTCTTTTCTTAATCTTTCAGCGTATTCCATAATATTTTCTGCGTAGTCTCCTACCCTTTCAATATCGGAAACGACGTGATAATAACTTCCAACTTTGTTGTCGTTTACTATCGAAAGATTTTTGCCCATAAGTTTCGTTAAATATGCAGTTATGCTTTTGTTTAGGTAATTTATTAGTTTTTCGTTTTCTCGAATTTCGTTTTGCTTTTCCACAGTGTTGTCGGTAAGCATATTAATAGAAAGATTTAAGTTTTCAATAGAAACCTTGCTCATTCTTATAATTTCGTCTTTAATGCTACTTACCGCAATAGGCGCTGATTCTAGCATACGCATATCTATATAATGAAGCTTGTACTTTTCGTCTACTACCTCTTTATCTTTTACGATTAAACAAACTAATTTAACTATTTGATTTGTAAACGGAATAAGGATAATCGTCACGATAACGTTAAACAAGGTATGAAAAACTGCTATTTGTTGACCGATATCGGAGCTTATCGATGCAAAAAACGCTGTGATTTCCGATTTGAATAACCAAATGGGAACCATCGTAATTAAACAACCGAAAGTGTTAAAGCCAAGATGTACTACAGCAGTTCTTTTTGCGTTTACCGAAGTTCCGGCAGAAGAAAGAATTGCAGTGACGCAAGTACCGATATTAGAGCCAAGCGCTAGGAAAAGCGCATTTCCGAAAGATAAACCACCAATACTTGCAAGAACTACCATTAAACTGGTAATCGTTGAAGAACTATGTACTAGAGCCGTTATAATTATACCTATTAAAATCAGTAGCAACGGCGAGTGGTCTTTTAAGAAAATTTTATTTACCCAAGCTAGCGGTAGTCCATCCTTAAACATAATGAGTTTTGCATAGGTTGATATAAACTCAAGACCTACGAACAAAATTCCAAGCCCACCTAGAATTGTGCCTATATTCTTTGCTTTCTCATCTTTAAGTAGCATTGACATTAACACGCCCACGCAACCTATAAACGCCGCGATAGCGCCGATATCAATGGCGCCCACACCGGAAAGAGAAACGATATGCGCAGTCACCGTCGTACCGATATTCGCGCCCATTATAATAGAAGTTGCTTGAGAAAGGTTAAGTAGCCCTATATTAACGAAACCTACTAACATAACGGTGGTTGCAGTTGAACTTTGAATAATTGACGTCACCGCCGTACCAACACCTATCCCAGCAAAACGATTACTAGTCACCTTGCCAAGTAGATTTTTCATTTTACTACCTGCAAACTTTTCAAGCCCGCTTCCCATTAGCGACATACCCATCATCATAACGGCTACGCCACCAAACATAAAAAACAAGTTCCAAATTAAAGTCATTAAACTATTTTCTCCAATAATTCATTTGTATTATATTAAGTTGTTTTGCAACGAATTTTCTCACTATACTTATTTTAACAATTTCAATCAATACGTGTCAACTATTTTAATGCAAAAAACCACTTCTTAAGAAGTGGCTTGAATTATTTTTTTGTTAAATGCCCTTCGGTATTCATAAAAGGATAGCCAAGTTGTCTTAAGCCTTCGTAAACACCGATAGCAACCGAGTTTGATAAATTGAGTGAACGCAAATCGTTCATCATAGGAATTCTCACGCATTCGTTATAATGTTTTTCTAATAATTTTTCGTCAAGACCTTTAGTTTCTTTACCAAAAACCAAAAAATCCCCGTCTTTATATTTTGCGTCAGAGTGAACACGCTTAGATTTTGTAGAAAAAAAGTAAAAATTATCACCTTTATAATACTTTTGCATTAGTTCTTCAATGCTATCGTAATAAGTGATATCTAAATACTGCCAGTAATCAAGCCCAGCCCTTTTAAGATGCTTGTCCGTAATTTCAAAACCAAGTGGTCTAATTAAATGTAAACTACAGCCGGTGACGGCGCAGGTTCTAGCAATATTCCCCACGTTTTGTGGAATTTCCGGTTCAACTAATACTATGTTAAACGCCATTTTTACTCCTTTAGTATCCAGAATTGAAATCCTTATATAATCCCCTTCTTCTAGAACTTATCAAATGAAAATCTTTTTCTAATTTTATTTTAGTTTTAATTATATTTTTAGAGCCTGAAATCTTAATTTCACCCTTTATATCGCTAACGGCAACGTAATTATTGGCACAAAGAGCGATAGGAAGTCCGTTAGAAAACGCTCCAGCCTTAATCATTAGTTGTGGAATACTATTTTCAAGTTTTTTATATACGCAAATCAATATATCCGCGTCACAAAGAGCCAACACTCTGACGGTTTCAGGAAAAAATACGTCTTCGCAAACGATAATACCTAATTTCCCTGCACTAGTATCGTAAACTCTCAAATTGCCACCAGCTGAAAATTCACTTTGGTCGATTACGTGCGTCATATCCGAAACGCCAAGAAGTTTTCCTTTATCAGCGATTACGCAAGAATGCCTAAACACTCCGTAATTATCAGTGTCACATCCACATACTATAACCGACGATAGTTGCTTTGAAAGTTTTGCTACGTCGTGAAAATATTCGGTTTCACCAGATAGTTCTTTTTTATAACTAACTAAGCCAAGACCGTTAAACCCGAAAACTATTACGTCGCTTCCTGCAATCTCGTCAATTTTCTCCTGCCAAACGGCGTTAAGAGTTTCCTTTAAAACAAAACAAATTTCCATCAATTTTCCCCAAAAATATTATACTATCATAGTATTTTTAAAGGGGTTATTTTGTTAAAGAGTTTTCCTTAATATTTCTATTATATCCGATATATTTTCAGTAGAATTTATTTCATTTCTAGCAATCTTACTATCTCTTATCCCTTTATAAAAATATCCTGCAAATTTCCTGAACTCCGTGCAAGCCCTTTTCCCTCCAACTCTTTGGCTAAATGATAAAATAAACTGTTCGGCAAATTCTTTAATAGGAATTGTTTTGTCGCTATTTAGTAATTTTTGAAATAAATTTATATCAGCGATTGCACCACGGGCAAGCATAACGCCGTCAGCGCCCGTTCTATCCATCATAATATCTGCATCTTCCGTCGTGAAAATCCCACCGTTTGCAATAACGGGAATATTAACGCTTTTTTTGGCTTTTTCTATTGCATTAAAATCAACTTCACCGGAATAATAGGCTTCTCTAACTCTTCCGTGAATAGTAATTAGCGACGCACCGTTATCTTCAGCCATTTTGGCGTACTCACTTGCAATATCGTCACCGTATTTGAGTCCAATCCTTATCTTAACGGTAATAATTTTACCACTTTTAACGCACGCCTTGATGATACTTTCAGCAAGACGTATATCCGAAAGCAATGCGCAACCTTCTCCGTTTTTATATAGTTTTGGTACGGGACAACCCATATTTATATCGACAACCTTAAATTTTTGAAGGTATTCGCTTTCACACGCTTTTTGCATATAGTAAGGGTCACTACCGAAAATTTGCGCACCAGTAAAATCATAGTCCCCTTCTGCAAACAATAATTCTTCAGAATTCTTTCCACCGAAAAATAGCCCTTTTGCGCTAACGAGTTCAGTAAAGCAAAAACCTACGCCGTTTGGCAAAAGCAAATGCCTAAACGGATAGTTCGTAAACCCTGCTATTGGGGCAAGAAATATATTATTTTTAGTTAGGACTTCACCTATTTGAATTGGTTTTACTTGCATTTTTAATCACTTTAACCCTTACAGTTATTAAGTTTATCAAAACTGCGATAAAATAGCAAGTAATTAAGCCTATTGCTCCTGCGTAAATGTTTACGCTTTCAATTTTTAGCAATAAAAATTCTATAATAAGCTTAAAAAACACCCCAATCGTCATTGAAATAACAGGTCTATAAATCATTTCTACAGCAATTAGCACGGCGTTAGTTGTTTGCAAAACGGATAAAAGCGTTATCGTTATCGATAATAGTTTAATAAGTTTGACGCATAAGTCTTTTTCCGTGCCACTTAAATTTCTAAAAAGAATATTTACAATAATTCTAGAAAAAAACGCCGATAATAAAGCAAACATAAAAGACAAGGCAAAAGTAATATAGAGAGATTTTTTTACATTTTTAATTTTTTCTAGATTATTATTTTCTTTTGAAATTTCAGGTATTGAACTAGTTGCAACGCCGTAGCATAACGACACGGGAAGATTTATAACCGTTAGCGCTACGCCCGATAAAAGACCATACAAAGTCGTTGCTTTGCTTGAATATCTTTTAAGTCCGTTAATTATTATAAAACTATCGGCAACCTGCGAAAAAGGAATTATTATCCCTGTTAAAGCGACTGGTAAAGTGTATTGAATAATTTTTATCGAAATATTTTTAAACTCATTTTTTTCAATCTTAAAAAATAAAGATTTATCGTTTTTACTTCTAAAAAGCCAAACTAAAAAAAGGAGTGCAACGAATTCTGAAACCGTAATAGCAAGCGTTGCCATAGAAACGCTTTTTACAACGTTTTCTCTATAGAGATAAACCAAAATAATACCTAAGCCGATTTTTACAAGTTGTTCTATAACCTGTGAGATTGCTGTTGGCGTCATATTCGATTGACCTTGAAAATAGCCACGATAGCAAGAGATAAGCGCAACGGCAATTATTGCAGGCGATAACGTAATATACGCAAATTTTGCATCAATATTGCCCTGCGCCCTAGAAATTAAACCAGAAAAAACCAACATAATAAAAAAAGATAATACTCCTAAACTTGATAGAAGAATTTTACTTACCTTAAGTATTTTTTTGTTGTTTATTTGGTCAGTTGACGAAGTTAATTTGGCAATAGCGTTTGGCGCGCCTGCACCTGCAAAATCAAGAAGAAGGCTATAGACTGGAAAAACCATTTGATAAAGCCCTAATCCATACCCACCTATCAAATTGGTAAGTGGAACACGATATATTGCACCTAAAAGTTTTGCTATAAATGCACCAACTCCTAGTATAAATGCGCCTTTTAAGATTGCGTTTTTGCCTAACATATGTAAAAACCCACACCATAAGATGTGGGAAATGTTAAACGCCAAACTGTTCGGATAGCAAATTCGCACCAAGTCTAATAAGATTCAAATCTTTAGCGTTAAATTCTAAATTGGTTGCGCTATCAATAACGATTATTGCACCATAGCAATCTCCACCGTTTATAATAGGCACGATAATTTGGCTTTTATAGTCTATTTTATTTTCTTCGGTAATAGAAATTACTTCGCTACCACCACCGTTTGAAAGTATTAAACTTTTTCTCTCTTCAAGCGCTTTAGTTAGTTTTTTGCTCAAAGAGTCACCTATCAGTTCTTTAGCCTTACCCACGGCATAAATAACTTTATCAGTATCGGTAATCACACAAACTTTTTCAGTAATTTCGTAAATTGATTTAGCAACTGATTCAGCCACCGTGACGATATTTTCTAAAGGCGAATATTTTCTTAAAACGATTCCACCGCCGTCTTTAACTATTTCTAGTGGGTCTCCGTCCTTTATTCTTAATGATTTTCGCATTTCTTTGGGAACGACTACCCTTCCCAAGTGGTCTATTCTTCTAATAATACCCGTCATCTACACGCTCCTTATGAACGTAGTATGTAGACTAATAGTTTTTTTATTCGCTTTTAATTCCACCAAGTAGCAGGCTCTCTATTATTTTTATACCACTCGCTATCTTTTAGATACAAATCGTTTGCCGAACAATTTACGCTAATTTCACTATTAGAGTTAGAAACGACTACGACGTTTCCATTAAGTGACTTTTGTTGTCCCTTATTGTGATACTTGTCGTCACTTCCCATTTCTATTTCGATTTGCGAAGTCACGTATACCTTTTCGGTGTGTTTTGAAACGTTGTTTATAAAGTTTTGCGTCGGGAAAGTATTTTGTAAATTTTGAGTATACTCAACGCTACCGGCAACGCAAGTGACAACTACGATTTTTGGATTTATAACAGACAAGAAATCGCTTGACGACGAAGTGTTAGAGCCGTGATGTCCCGCCTTATAAACGTCAACGTTTGATATAGCGTTGTATTCTACAAGATATTCTTCACCCTTTTCTTCTAAATCACCCGTAAACAAAAACTTTCTATCCCCGTGTTTTATCATAAAACAAACGGAATAATCATTTTCACTACTAGCGTCGTTCTCATAATAGAAATTATATAAAATCTCCAAACTTACGCTATCGGCAAGATTATAAACCCTACTTGCGCCGTCAAGGTTATTATAACATTGAAGTGCGTTATAATGCGTTGCGCCTTGCGCTATTTCAGCGTTGCGTTTTTCTATGTAAGTATGATATAAATCGGTATCTTTTTCGGTGCGTGGAAAATCTATAATAAGACCGCAATCGTACAAATCAAAAATACCGCTACTTGCACTAAAGCCTGCAATATGGTCTCTGTCTGCGTGCGTGACGATAACGTATTCAAGTTTCCCGTCAAGCACGTAATCCTTTAGATAGTTATCAATGGTTGAAACGCTACTTGCCCTACTACCTGCGTCAATAAGTATATCGTTATCTCCAGCCTTAACGTAAATACAATCGCCTGCGTATTCGTTTCCTAATTCTAGAAAGTGAATAGAAAGTTCGCCCGAAATATCGGTTTCATTATAAAACTTTTCGTAAGCGTAATATCCACCAACCACTACGCAAACAAAAATGAGTAAAATGAAAAAGGTAAGCACGGGGTGCTTTTTAGCAACCTTTTTTGCTTGCCTTTTTGCTTTAGATTTTATTTTAGAAGAAACTTTTTTAGCCATTTTCTATCCTATAATAAATTTTTTCTCATTTCTTCTTCAGTCATTGAAGATAAGTATTTAAGTGGAATATCGTAAACCGTCATTGCGCCCGTCCTTCCTTCTTTAGCAAGTCTAGCAACTGCCCTAGCGTACGCTAAAAGCACGCTTGAAGTAAACTCTGGGTTAGAATCAAGTTTAAGTGAAAATTCTATAAGTTGCGAATTTTCATCACTAGTTTTTCCCGAACGCAAAACGAATCCACCGTGCGCAAGTTTAGAGTGTTTTTCTTTTAATTCGTCTTCCGAAATAAAATGTACGATAGTTTCATAAGGCTCAAAATAGTTTGGCATAGATTTTATTTCACGCTCGATTTTTTCCTTGTCTGCGCCGTCTTTTGCTACGACGAAACATTCTCTTAAATGTTTATCCCTAGCCGAAAGCGTTGGATTTTCGCCATTTCTAACGCTAGTTAAAGCGTTTTCTTTAGGTATAGTGTATTGAATAGCGTTTTTAACGCCTTCAATTCTTCTTATAGCGTCGCTATGTCCTTGAGATACGCCTTTCCCCCAAAAAGTATAGTCGTTTCCGTCTGGTAAAACTGCGCCGAAAAGCGCTCTGCAAATAGAAAACAAACCGGGGTCCCAACCTATACTTATTGCGCAAACTTTTCCGTTTTCTTTTGCGACTTTATCAAGTTTTTCAAAATATTCGGGTATTTTAGCGTGGTTGTCAAACGAATCAACCGTGTTAAAATCTTTCAAATATTCGGCAGTGGTTTGTGGCAAGTCGGTTGCACTTCCACCACAAAGTAAAAGAACGTCTATTTGCCCCTTAAAATTTTTAAGTTCATCTATTTTATAAACTTTTTCATTAAAAACAGGCGTTATACTTTCAGGCGCACGTCGTGTAAAAATTCCCACGCAGTTTACGTCTTTTGACTTGTAAATTGCTTTGCTTACGCCTTTACCTAAATTACCATATCCTACTATTGCTACGTTTATCATATTTAGCACCACCTTTTTTCTATTTTACTACTTTTGCTCTTTATTTTCAATCCATTTAATAAAAGTTTTAATTATATCTTCCATTACCTAAACTTAACTGCAAAATTATGCGTATTTTTACATTTATTTACATTTTCTTTAGGCATTTTCCGTATATAATCGAACGCACTGGAGGAATTATGAAAAAAATTCGTAATCTTTTTGATTTTTTAAGCGTTATTAAGTACGGCACAATCTTTTTACTTTTTTTAATATTAAATAGTCTAGAGCAGAATTTTTATCCATATTCGATATCAATTTTCACAACCGCATTGTTCGAAAACTTCTCATTACTATCCACTAGTATATTATTCTTTATTGCACTTTTATTTTGTGGGGGAAAAACTCAAATTTCACCTACGCTAATTTCCGTGTTAATTTTAATCGTTATGAAATTTTTCCACAGAAAAGAACCCGTTAAAATAAAATTCGTTTTACCTGTTTTCGTTTTAATTTCTATGATACCTTTCGTGATTTTAGGCGACGCAAAAACTTTTATTACATACGACAAAAGAATTTTCGTCTGTATTATAAGTTCCTTTTTAACGCTTTTAACAGCCGTAGCATTTTATGCTTTAGATAAAAAAGGGTTAAAATATAAATATAATTTTGAAGAAACGGTGTCAATTGTGGCCATTGTAATCGTTGTTGGTCTTGGTTTATGTAATTTTATATCTCCACTTATGTGGAAAGGTGTCGTTGTCTTTTTAACACTTTTAATTTGCTACTTTTATTCTATACCTTACGGAACTTTTATTTCTTGCATATTATCGTGTTCGCTTGCCGTTTTCTACTCTAATATTGAATACCTATCAATCGGTCTTTTATGGGGAATATCAGCAGACGTTTGCATGCGATTTTCTAGACATTTATCATCAGTCGTTATAATTGCGATAGACTTTTTTATATTTTCTTTTTTTAAAGTTTCGCCGTATATCCTTTCACAGTTTTTACCAACGCTTATAGGTGCGCTATTATTTGCCATTATCCCCACCCCACCACTTGATAAAATTAAAAACAAATTAAACGTATTTAGAGAAAAAAATATCGTTAAACAAACGATAAATCGAAATAGACTAATGCTTTCAAATAAACTATACGAAATTTCGGGTGTGTTTAGCGAAATGTCGTCGGCATTTACTGTATTTAAGAAAACACAACTTGATGAAACTAAAGCAAAAAATAGCATGCTAGAGCAAGTTAAAGGGGAAATTTGCGCTCACTGCAACAATTACTTAAAATGCAAAAAATTCGAAAAAGAAACTAAGTTAGATATTTTAAAAATGATAGATATAGGCGTTGCTAAAGGTAAACTTTCGCTTATAGATTTACCCGTTTCACTTGCTGATAGATGCACGAGAAGTTCTGATATAATTTTTGGGCTTAATAAAATGCTTACAACTTATAGAAATTATATAGAAAATGCTACAAGTTTATCTTCTGGTAGAGATTTAATAGCGTCGGAAACTAGTGGAATAGCCGAAATATTAAAAGAACTTGCCCTAGAAACAGGAACTCAACTAAAATACCAAAGCACTTTAGAAAAAACACTCACTTTAGAACTATTTAAAAACGGTTTTATAGTAAGCGAACTTCTAATCTACGGCTCAAACGAAAACACTACTATATCTATGATTATTTCAATGAAGGAATTTGCGCTTAATAAACTTATTGAAGTAATAGAAAAAGTCACGTCGATTAAAATGCAACTTGCCGATAAAAACAGCATCACGACTGATAAATGTTATATGTCGTTTAGAGCAGACGCACCTTGTGACGCCGTGTTCGGGATAGCAAAAGCCGTCAAAGACGGGTCTATCGTAAGTGGTGACACGCATTCGGTCACTAAAATTAACGAAGGAAAGTTTTTGGTTGCGCTATCCGACGGAATGGGCAGTGGAGAAAACGCACAAAACGTGTCTTCGGTTTCTTTATCTTTAATTGAAAGTTTTTATAAAGCAGGTATGGATAGTGGACTAATATTAAACACCGTAAATAAACTTTTATCCGTAAACGTTGACGAAAGTTTCACGGCACTTGACGTTTCCGTAATAGACTTAAATACTAGAAAAGCCGACTTTATTAAATATGGAGCGCCATACGGTTTTATCATTAACGACACGGGCGTTAAAATTATCGAAGCAAGCACTCTTCCACTTGGCATATTAGAAGACCTTAAACCTTCGGTATGTTCAACAGTTCTTGAAAGTGGAGATATGGTGCTTTTAATTACGGACGGAATTGCAGACGCATTTAAGTCTTCATCGGAAATTATCGATTACTTAAGAAAAGTGCCTGCGAAAAATCCACAGGCACTTGCTGACGATATATTGTCTTACGCACTTAAACTTGACGGCGAAAAGAAAAATGACGATATGACTGCCCTTGCCGTAAGAATTTTTGATAAATACGCTTAAATTATTTATTAGGGCGCGAGTTTCTTTCCCAAAAAACTCCGTCTTCATAGCCCTGAATACTTTTGTTGTCTTGTGCTAAATTAAGTCTATATTCGCCCCAAGCACAATAGAGTGAATTTTGTTCAAGATTTATAAAATTTCTACCTAATTTTTTTGCTACTACTCCGGTAGTCCCACTGCCTGCAAAAATATCTAGAACTAAATCGTTTTCATTTGAACTGGCTAGAATTAACTTTGCAATAAGTTTTTCAGGCTTTTGGGTTGGATGCGCCGTGTTTTCTGGCATTGACCAGTACGGAACTGATATATCATCCCAAAAATTAGAAGGACAAGTATCTCTAAATTTGCCCATTTCGGTTTGCGTCCAGTCTTTAGGCGTGCCGTTTTCTTTATAAGGCGCAATTACTTTCTTTCTTTGTTTTACCTTGTCAAGATTAAAAGTATATTTTTCGCTTACCGTTAAAAAGAAAATATCTTCAAGCGAATTTTTCCAATTCTTTTTTGCGCCTCTACCCTTTTCTCTTTGCCAAGTAATACGATTTCTTAAAATAAAATGTTTTTCTAAAACTGGTGCGATAGATATTGCGCTTTTCCAGTCGCAACAAACGTAAACGCTAGCGGTATCCTTAAGTTTTTCTTTTACGGCAAGCACCCATTTTTCCGTATATGAAGAATAGTTTTCGTCGTCGGTTTTTTTAAACTTGTTGCCGTGAAAATTTTTGTCTAAATTATACGGTGGGTCAACAATAAGTAAATCAACGCTTTTATTAGGCATATTTTTAAGTGCCATAAAGGCGTCACCTAAAACGGTCACGTTTATTTGATTAGAAAAATCTACGTCCTTAACGCATTTGTTTATATATTCTTGGGCTTTTTCTTCCGAAAAATCTATAGTTTTATTTCTTACCGATTTCATTTTTAGTTTTGATAAAGTTTTAGCCAAACGTCAAGTTTTGCACTAAGTTCAAGGTTATTCTTACTCTTTTTAAGCATTTCAATTAGCGTATCGGTAGCATCGTTTCGTTCAGATAAGAACTTACGGATTTTATAAGCGCAGTCTAATTCGTTTTCACTTAAAAGCAATTCTTCCTTTCTAGTTCCCGATTTTTTAAGGTCGATTGACGGGAAAATTCTCTTTTCAGAAAGTTCTTTTGAAAGATGTATTTCCATGTTGCCAGTACCTTTAAATTCTTCAAATATAACGTCGTCCATACGACTTCCCGTTTCAATAAGCGCAGTTGAAAGTATGGTTAAACTTCCACCGTTTTCTATGTTTCTTGCAGAACCAAAAAAGCGTTTAGGTCCATTTAGCGCGATTGGGTCAAGACCACCTGACAGCGTTCTTCCAGATGACTCTATCACGCTATTATACGCCCTTGAAAGTCTAGTTATAGAGTCCATTAAAATTACCACGTTTTGACCTACTTCAACAAGTCTTTTTGCCCTGTTTATAACTAATTCAGCAACCTTAATGTGATGCTCTGGACTTTCGTCAAACGTAGAAAATACTACCTCGCCTTTTACGCTACGTTGAATATCGGTCACTTCTTCAGGACGTTCATCTATTAAAAGTACTATTAGTTTAACGTCCTTGTGGTTGGTTTCAATAGAATTTGCAATCTTTTTAAGTAGTGTGGTTTTTCCCGTTTTAGGTGGAGCAACTATAAGTCCCCTTTGTCCCATACCGAGTGGCGCAAAAAGGTCGATAAAACGCATTGAATAATCGTTTGCGTTTTCAGTTTCAAGACGAATTCTATCAGTTGGATAGTAAGGCACTAAATCTTCAAACTTTTTTCTATCAAAGAAAAGTTCAGGACTTAAATCGTTGATACTTAAAACTTCTTGAAGCGCTGCAGAATCTCCATCTCTAGTTATTTTTGCCTTCGCCTTTACCTTATCGCCAACTCTTAGATTGTACTTTCGAATATTTTGTATTGAAACGTAAACGTCGTTTTCCCTTGAGTTTTCATAGTTGTTTGCACGTAAAAATCCAAAGCCCATTTGATGAAGTTCTAATACGCCTTCCGAAACGAATTCGTCCTTTATTTCGCTATCATTAAAAACGAGTTTTCTGTCAACATCTTCTATCGTGGTATAATCACCTACAGCCGTTTCAGCAATTAAATAGGGTTTAAGAAGTTCTTTATCCATTTTTGGTGGCGCACCCTTTTTAGGCTTTGGTTCAGGTTGAAGTTTTCCTTCTTGGATTAACAAAATATCCCTAACCAACTCTTCTTTTTTCTTTGAAGCAGGTGCTTTTACGCCTATTTCTCTACCAATGGCTCTTAAAAGATAAATATTCATTTTAAGAAGTTCCCTTTCAGTAAATTTTCTAAATTCCATCATTTTTCTCCTATTATTCTTTGGTGTTAGATTTAATGCTTCTACTTGCGATTATTCCCGAAATAAAAGCAAAGTTAAGGTTATATCCACCGCAATCCCCGTCAACGTTTAGAAGTTCGCCGACTAGATATACGCCCTTTTTAAGATTACTCTCAAAAGTTTCTGGGTTAACGTGTTCTGTAAAAATCCCGCCTTTTGTCACTTGTGAGTAATTGTATCCGAGATTACCTGTCACTTTTAGTCTAAAATTTTTAAGCACGTCGGTAATTTTCGAAGGACTGTCGCTATTTGCGATTTTAAGTATGGCAGAACCCACCTTTTTATTTACTATTCCGTCTAAAATTTTATCAGGTGAATAAAATCCTGAACGCTTTCTTTTAATTAAAATTGAAATTATTTCGTCACTACTAACGGTAGGCAAAAACTCTAGAACTACCGAGGGATTTAATTTATCAACCAAAACTGAAGAAATATTAAATACTGCGTCACCCGAAATACCGTACTCGGTAAACAAAACGTCACCATACGAACTTTTAAGGAACTTATTGCCGTCAAACGCACTAATTTGCGCTTTTTCCTTGATGCCCTTCAATCCTTTTATTGCCGTTAAATCGGTTTTAAGTTGAACAAGCGACGGATAAAGTTTAGTAAGTTTATGTCCAAATTTTTCGGCTAAACAGTAAGAACTTCCGTCCGTACCGAATTGTTTAGCACTTTTCCCACCGAAAGCAAGAATTACTTTTTCGGCTTTATAGGTTTGTCCGTTTTCACACGTTATATTATAGTATGAAGAATGGAATTTTATGTCAACCACAAAACTATTAGTGTAAATATTTACGCCTTTACAATATAAAATACTGCGAAGAATATCTAAAACGGCGCTTGCTTGCTTCGACATAGGATATTGCTTGCCGTTTTTTTCGGTTGTTAGTGGAATACCAAGGTTAGAAAAATACTCTAAAATATCAATGTTTTTGCTCTTATTAACAAAAGATTTTATAAAATCTTTATCGCCGTAATAATTACTTTCTTGAATTTCAGCATTAGATAAATTGCCTTGCCCGTTTCCGGTGGCAACAAGTTTTTTACCAACCCTATCAGTCCGCTCGAAAATAGCAACGTCCTCACCTAAAAGACAATTTTTTTGGGTGCAAAGTTCAACGGCTGAAATTAAACCGCTTGCTCCACCACCGATTATTGCTACCTTATAAACTTTTTGCAATTTCGTCCCCTTTATTAAATTTTTGATTTTTTTTGGAATTATTTTAAAAACGATAGGACTTCACTTGGGATTTCAGCAAAATATTTTGCACCAAGCGATAAAAGTTTTTCTTTTTTGCCGTAGCCCCAGTTTGCGATAATGGGCGTGATTTCGGCGTTAAGTCCCGTAAGTAAATCAGTTTCCATATCTCCTATAAAGAAAGCGTTTTCTTTGGAAACTTCTAAAGATTGTAAAATTTGAAAAGTTGAAGTTGGATTAGGTTTGATAGGCAAATCTTTCCTTTGACCTATAACCATATCAAATTGATAATTTTTAAGATATTTTTGATAAATATTGTCAGTCGTTTCTTGTGGTTTATTGGTAAGAATTGCCAGTTTAAATTTTTGTAATTTAAGTGATTTTAGTAGTTCGTCAATACCATCAAACAGTTTGGTATAAGGACTGCCACTACTAGTATACTTTTGATTATAGAAAAAAAGTCTAGCGTCGATTTCTTCTTCAGATAATGCTTCGTCTATAGCACCCTTAACTAAATTTCTAGCGCCGTGACCAATAGTGTCGTAAACCCTTTGTAAATTAATTCGTTTATGCCCAAACTCATCAAGCATAAGGTTAAGATTATATAAAATATCGGGCGCCGAATCTAAAATCGTTCCGTCAAGGTCAAAAATAACGGCTTTATTCATTACATTTCCTCGACAGTTTCTATACCCAAAAGGCTAAGAGCGTTAGTAAGTGTAATTTTAACGGCTTTGGTTATTGCTAAGCGGAAATTCTTAGTATTTTCGTCGTCACAAGCAATCTTGCAAGCGATATAAAATTTATTGAATTTAGACGCTAAATCTAAAGCGTATCTAGTCACTATTGAAGGCTCGTACTTTTCACCGGCAGTTTTTACTTGAGCGCCAAATTCGGCAAGACAAGAAAGTAAATCGTATTCTTCTTCGGCAATATCTTTTACCATATAATTACCAAGTTCGCCTGCCTTTTTAATAACGCTATTACACCTTGCAACGGTATATTGTAAGTAAGGACAAGTTTCGCCTTCAAACGATAAAATTCTATCGTAAGAAAATACGATATCTTTAATTTTATTATTGCATAGTGCACTAAATATAACTGCACCCGTGCCTACTGCCTTTGCAGTTTGTTCTTTATCCTTTAGGTTAGGATTTTTTTGTTCGATTACACCGTATGCTTTTTCTATCGTCTTATTCAAAACGTCTTCAAGAAGTACTACGTTTCCAGCACGTGTACTCATTGAGCCGGACTCAAGCGATACCATACCGTACGCAACGTGAACTAAATCTTTCGCCCAGTCCTTACCCATAAGTTCAATAACTTTAAAAAATTGCTTAAAATGTAAGTTTTGTTGATATGCAACCACGTATAAACACTTGTCAAAATTATAGGTATTTTTACGATAAACTGCAGCAGCGATATCACGTGTAGCGTAAAGCGTAGAGCCGTCGGACTTAAGTATTAAACACGGTGGCATATTATATTCTTCAAGGTCAACAACCGACGCACCATCAGAACTTTTAATTAAACCCTTTTCATTAAGTTCGTTAACGATAGGCGACATTTTGTCGTTATAAAAACTTTCGCCCGCGTAGGAATCAAAAGTCACGTTAAGAAGTTGATAAATTTTTTCAACTTCTTCAAGCGTGATTTTTTTGAAGAATTCGAAAAGTTCGTTGCTTTCTTTATCCCCATCTTCAATAAGTTTGAAATATTTTCTTGCTAAATCGTCAAGAGACGGGTCTAATTTTGCTTCGTCGTGGAATTTAACGTAGATTCTAGAAAGTTCTTTAAGCCTATCCATTTCAACTTGTTCCCTACTACTCCACTTTTTATACGCAACTATAAGTTTACCAAACTGCGTTCCGTAATCACCAAGGTGATTTATTCCTACTACCTTATAACCTAAAAATCTAAATATTTTACAAAGTGCGCTACCGATAACAGTGGTGCTTAAATGTCCTATATGAAAAGGCTTTGCAATGTTTATAGACGAGTAGTCTATACATATAGTCTTACCGTTTCCTATTTCGGCGTTGCCGTAAGCGTCCCCCTTACTTAAAATCTCGCAAAGAGTTTTGTTTGCAAGGTCTAATCTGTTAACTTTAAAATTAAGATAGCCCTTTTCCGCCTTACAATCTATTATGATATCGTCAAGGCGAAAAGTAGACGCAAGTTCTTCAGCAATAACGATAGGAGATTTGCGCATAATTTTAGAAAGTTTAAAGCAAGGCAAAGCAAAATCGCCCATTTCTTTATTTGGTGGCATTTCTAAAAAATCGCAAATAGAACCACTGTCAAGTCCTTCAATTTTAAGTTTGTTTGAGATGTACGCTTTATAGTCCATAAACTAACCTTTTGTATTTTTTTATATTTTAACATATTTTTGTACAAAAATGCAACACAAAAAACTTGTAATTTAATTATTTTTGAATTATAATTGTATCCATACTATAAATTTTTTGTGTTTTAGGAGAAAATAAATGAAACTTGGAGTAGTTGGACTTCCAAACGTAGGAAAATCAACCCTTTTTAACGCAATAACTAAAGCGGGAGCAGAATGTGCTAACTATCCCTTCTGTACTATTGAGCCAAACGTTGGCGTAGTTGCAGTACCAGATTATAGGCTTGACGTTTTGGCTAAACTTTATAATACCAAAAAAGTCACCCCTGCAGTAGTAGAATTCGTTGATATTGCAGGTCTAGTTAAGGGTGCAAGCAAAGGCGAAGGTCTTGGAAATAAATTTTTAGCAAACATTCGTGAAACTGACGCTATAGTTCACGTTGTTAGATGTTTTGAAGACGAAAACGTGACGCACGTTGACACTACAGTTGACCCTTTGCGTGATATTGAAACAATAAATCTAGAACTTATTTTCGCCGATACCGAATCGGTTAAAAAACGCCTAGACAAAGCGCAATCAATGATAAAAACAGGTGATAAAAAATACAAGATTGAAGCCGAGTTTTTAGAAAGACTTTATAATCATTTATCCGACTTAAAGCCGGCAAGAACACTTGATTGTACAGATGAAGAAAAGGAATACTTAAAAACCCTTTTCTTAATTACTGCAAAGCCCGTTATCTATACTGCAAATATTAGCGAAAAAGATATGGGAAAAGATTATAACGAACTACCTTTAGTTCAAAAAGTCATAGATTTTGCTAAAGAAGAAAACGCAGAATATATGGTAATTTGCGCTAAAACCGAAGAAGAACTAGCATCTCTTGACGACGAAGAAAAAGAACTATTTTTTGCCGAACTTGGCGTTAGTGAAAGTGGACTTGATAAACTTGTAAAAACTTCTTATAAAACTTTAGGACTACTTAGTTATCTTACCGCTGGCGAAAAAGAAGTTAGGGCTTGGACGATTGAACAAGGAACAAAAGCGCCACAAGCAGCGGGAAAAATTCACACCGACTTTGAAAAAGGCTTTATTCGTGCCGAAATCGTTGACTATGATATACTAGTTGAACTTGGTAGTTTTAACTCTGCTAAAGAAAAAGGTAAAGTTCGTAGCGAAGGCAAAGAATACGTCATAAAAGACGGCGACGTTGTTCTCTTTAGATTTAACGTTTAATATAATAATAAATAAAAAACCACGCATCAAGCGTGGTTTTCTTTTATTTAATTTTGAATACTTGTTCTGGTAAGCGTTTTTTGTTTTCATTCTTTAAGGTCTTGCCTTTTGTAGTTCTATTTTCTATAGAAATATCTTCGGTATTAACTACGAACGGAACGCCAAAATTATCCACGATTAAAATATCGTACGGCTCTTTAACGTAGCCTGCGTAAACCACTTTATTTACCTTGCCAAGTTCACAAATCTTTATGCCTTTTCTATATCTTGCCATAGGCTCGATTTCGGACGCTATGACTTTTTTATAAAAGCCGGTATCGGTAATAATAACGAATTCGCCTTCTTCGTCTATTTGCGAAACGAATACTATCTTATCGCCTTTATTTAGATTTATTCCCTTTACGCCACCGGCAACTCTGCCTTGAATAGGAATATCGTCCTTTAACGCATTGAGAGATAGACCTTGTGCCGTTATATATGCTATAGTCGTTTCGTTTTGGTCGATTTCAACGCCTATTAGTTCGTCGCCGTCTTTAAGTTTAATTGCTTGATAATATGGCTTTAATAAATTATATTCTTTCCACTCAGTCTTTTTAATAAGTCCGTCTTTAGTAAAGAATAATAAATTACCTTCAGGTAGTTTATCTAAATCAACGGTAAACAATGCAACTGGATATTCGTTTTTAAGCACTTCGCCACAAATTTCGCTAAACTTAACTCCTTTATCACGGAATCTACACTCTGGTGCTGATGCCACGTTAATTTTAACGGCGTTTCCAAGATTAGTAAATGCTATTACCGTTTGTAAACTATTCGCCGTCACGTGCGATAAAATTGCATCGTTTACTGCACTTGAATCGGTTTTTCTACTGCTTGACTTAAAATTATGTTCCGTCATTTTCTTAAACGTTTTTGCGTTTGTTATCGCAATAACGAAATCTTCAACAGGTTTTAAGTCTTCTTCTATATCGCTGGCGTTTTCTTCGATTGAAACGCCGATAAGTTTACTTCTTCTTTCGGTCTTATATTTTTTCTTAATTTCAAGAAGTTCGCTTTTTACGATTTCCATTTGTTTTGCTTTGCTACCTACTACGGCAGAAAGTTCGGTAATAAGTTTTTTAAGACCTTCAAGTTCGTCTACTAGTTTATTAACTTCAAGTTTGGTAAGTCTTGCTAGCCTTAAATCAAGTATAGCGCTTGCTTGAACTTCTGTTAAATTAAACCTTGCTCTTAATTTTTGTCTAGCATCAGTAGTATTGTCAGCACTTTTAATTATCTTTATAACTTCATCAATATTTTTAACGGCTATAATTAAGCCTTCTAAAATATGCGCTCTTTCTTTGGCTCTTTCTAAATCGTATTTACTTCTGCGAAGTACTACTTCTCTTTGATAGTTTACGTAATAAGAAATTATATCAAGAAGCCCTAGTTGACAAGGCTTACCATTTGCTATCGCTACCATATTTATACCGAAAGTAGTTTCTAGCGAAGTATTTTTATAAAGATATTTTAAAATCTTATTCGGGTCTACTTCTTTTCTAAGTTTTATAACTGCACGCATACCGTTTCTATCCGATTCGTCAACGATATCCGCAATTCCGCCTAAAATATCTTTCTTTTCTTCTTTAAGTTCTGAAATCTTACGAAGAAGTTCGGCTTTATTTACTTGGTATGGTATTTCAGATATTATTATATTTTGTCTATCGCCACTTTCTTTTTCAATGGTGGTTCTTGCACGAAGTTTGATTTTACCTCTACCCGTTTTATACGCTTCTTCAAGTTCTTCACCAGCAATTATATACGCGCCCGTTGGAAAGTCTGGCGCTGGTATATATTTCATCATTGCTTTAAGCGTAATTTTTGGGTTATCGATATACGCTATCGTTCCGTTTATAACTTCAGATAAATTATGCGTAGGAATATTAGTTGCAAGACCTACTGCTATACCCGTTGCGCCGTTTACGAGTAAGTTTGGAAATCTACCCGGTAAAGTATTAGGTTCTAAAGCCGTATCGTCGAAGTTAAGACTAAAATCAACGGTATCTTTATCTATGTCTTTTAGTAATTCTAATGCTAAAGTTTCAAGTTTGGCTTCGGTATATCTATACGCTGCGGCAGAGTCGCCGTCAATAGTACCGAAGTTTCCGTGTCCGTTAATTAGTGGCATACGCATATTAAAATCTTGCGCTAAATGCACTAACGCACCGTAAACCGAACTATCGCCGTGTGGGTGGAATTTACCTAAACATTCACCGACTATTTTTGCACATTTTTTGTGTGGTTTATCGGGCGCAAGTCCCATTTCGTGCATTGCGTAAAGTATTCTTCTTTGTACGGGCTTTAATCCGTCTTCAACTCTTGGAAGCGCTCTATCTAAAATAACGTCTTCAGCGTACGCTATCATTGAATCCTTTAGAACGTCGCCGATTGAATTAAAAATTAGTTCCTTTTTATTTTCCATAATCTCTTACCTATTTTAGCGTTTGATTTTAGCGAATTTATCTTCTTTGTTAAACTGTGCGTGTTCGAAGATATATTTCTTTCTTTCGCCAACTTCGTCACCCATTAAAACGGTTATAAGCCTATCGGCTTCAGCGGCGTCTTCAATAGTCACTTGTATCATTGACCTAGTTTCAGGGTTCATAGTCGTTTCCCAAAGTTGAGTAGCGTCCATTTCGCCAAGACCTTTGTATCTTTGAATTGTATAACCTTTACCAACTTTTTCTATTTTTTGTTGAAGTTCATTGTCGTTATACGCATATTCAACTACGTTTCCTTTTGAAACCTTATAAAGTGGTGGCATACCTATATAAACGTGACCTTCGTTTATTAGTTCACGCATATATCTAAAGAAGAACGTTAAAAGTATTGCTCTTATATGGCTACCGTCAACGTCAGCGTCGGAAAGAATTATTACTTTATGATATTTTAAGTCTTCAATATCAAATTCTGCACCGATACCCGTGCCTAACGCCGATATTATAGTCCTAATTTCTTCGTTTTGAATAATTTGTTCAGGTTTTTTCTTTTCTACGTTAAGTGGTTTTCCCTTAAGTGGTAAAATGGCTTGATATTGTCTAACCCTTGCTTGCTTTGCACTACCACCCGCCGAGTCGCCTTCTACGATAAATAATTCGTTAAGTTCGGCTTTTCTACCAGAACACGCCGCAAGTTTACCCACTAAATTAAGTGAGTCTATGCTTTTGCTTGCCCTTGCCATTTCTTTGGCTTTTTTTGCAGCAAGTCTTGCTTTTGCTGCACCCATTGCTTTAGCAAGAATTATTTCAAACGTTTTAGAAAGTTTTTTATTATTCATTAGCGTTTGAAGTTCGTTCACCGTCACGTATTCAACGGCAGGTCTTGCTTCAGGGTTGCCTAGTTTGGTTTTGGTTTGACCTTCAAACTGGACGTTTTGCATTTTTATAGAAACGATTGCAGTTAAGCCTTCCTTAAAATCGTCGCCAAGTAAATTATCGTCTTTATCTTTTAAGATGTTTTTATTTCTAGCGTAATCGTTTAGACTTCTTGTAAGCCCCGAACGGAAGCCCGTTTCGTGCATACCACCTTCGCCAGTTGGAATGTTGTTTACGTAGGAAAATACGCTATCCACGTAATTATTAGTGTGTTGTATAGCAATTTCTACGTTTATGCCGTCCTTTTCGGCACTCATATATAACGGATTATCGTATAAAACGGTCTTCCCCTCGTTAGTAAATTTAATAAAGTCTACTAATCCACCCTCGTAATGATAAATTCTAGAAAAATCGGTATGCTCGTCATAGAACTCTATGGTAATATTCTTATTTAAGAAAGCAATTTCCTTTAGTCTTTTTAGTATGGTTTCAGGAACGAATTCTATCGTTTCAAAAACTCTATCGTCAGGCATAAATCTAACGAAAGTTCCGTGCTTTGTGGTTTTTACTTTGGTGTCTTTAAGCGGAGCAACGGGTACGCCCGATTTTATTTTGCCCGTTTCTTCATCAAGATAACTATGGAATTCCATAGAATATACCGTCTTTTTATAAACTTCAACTTTAAGCCATTTAGATAGTGCGTTGGTGACCGACGCGCCTACGCCGTGCAATCCACCCGAAAAGTTATAGTTATCGTCACCGAATTTTCCACCTGCGTGAAGTTGAGTAAATACGACTTGTACACCCGAAACACCTGCTTTCGAGTGAATATCGGTAGGAATTCCCCTACCGTTATCTTCAACGGAAACGCTACCGTCTTTATATAGCCTAATTGAAATTTTATCGGCAAAACCGTTTGCCGCTTCGTCAACGGCGTTATCAACTATTTCCCATAAAATATGGTGAAGTCCTTTAATCCCCGTCGTTCCGATATACATACCGGGACGCATTCTAACAGCGTCAAGCCCTTCGAGAATTTTTATGTCTTCCGCCTTGTAAGAATTTTTAGCCATTAGTCCTCCCAAAAAATGCCATTTTATTTATTTTACTATATATTGTGTTTTTTTTCAAGTCATATACTCTATTTTTATCAAAAAGAATATAATTAAAGCCAAGGTTAAAATTAACACTTGGCTTTATTTTGATATTTACTTATCTATTTTGTTTTCTTTTTGTATATAGCACCCGCTACAATTTTTGCAATCACACCCACAAGAGTTTTTGCCTTTCTTTTTGTTCCTTACTAGCGTGAATATTGAAAATGCTACGGCTATAATTATCACGCCTATTATTACGTAATCAATCGGTTTCATATCTATTTCCTTACGGGATATTTTTTATTATAAACTTTTAAAGCAAAGCCTACTACGAAGGCTAGCGATATAATTATAAACACTGTCCACCACCAAGAAAGCACCAAATACGTAATTGTTCCAGCAACGTAAGAAACGGTAATCCAAAATAGTAGCGTCCACTTGAATTTGCCTTTTGGCGTTTCGCCTTTAGCGGCGGCAACTGCTGCAAAACACGGAATAGTAGTCATATTAAACACTATAAAGGCTATCATTGCAGGCCATAAAGTGTTTGGATTTACACCTACGCTTGCCATCATTGTAAGAACTTCTGATACGCCTTCTTCAGTTGCAACCATACTACCGGCTATGCAGGCAGACAACGCCCCGAAAGTAGATATTACGTTTTCTTTTGCGATAAGTCCTGTAATAGTAGCAACAGCAAATACCCAACCGTTAGAATTAAGTTGAACACCAAGACCAAGTGGCGTAAATAACGGTTGAATAAACCTACCTATAGAACCCAAAATACTTTCGTCAATACGCAAGTTTACCATTTGACCGTCAACTTCTTGCAATAAAAATTCCCAACCCCAACTAAAGTTAGTTAGAAGCCAAATTACGATTGTTGAGAGTAAAATTATGGTAAATACTTTCTCAATATAGTGTTTGGTTTTATCCCATAAATGTATCATAAGTGCGTGGGAACTTGGTAATCGATATGCAGGAAGTTCCATAATAAACGGAGAAACTTCTCCACGTTGAGTCGTTGAACGCATAAGAAGTATGCTAACTACTGCCGTAATCATACCTAGTAGATACATCGAAAAACTTATTATTCCACCGTCAAAACCCATAATTGACGCTACAGCGCCCGAAATTGCCGAAAGTATAGGAAGTTTTGCACCACAAGAAAAGAACGGTATAGTTCTTATCGTCATAGTTTTTTCTCTTTCGTCAGCAAGCGTTCTAGTATTAATCATTGCAGGGATTGAACACCCAAACCCCATTACCATAGGGATAAACGCCCTACCGGAAACGCCGAAACGACGGAAAATTCTATCTAAAATAAAGGCAACTCTAGCCATATATCCACTATCTTCAAGAATAGAAAGTATCAATAATAGGAATACGATTTGAGGAACGAAAGAAAGTACGCTTATTAGTCCGCCGAAAACACCGTCACCTAAGAAACTTAGAAGAACTGGCGAAGCGCCTAAACTTTCTATTAAACTAATCAATAATCCAAATAACGTTTCAGTTATAAGTCCCGTTAAATTAAACAGTATTGCACCCGGCGAATAAACTGCGCCGTCGTAAAAACAACCAACTAGTGACGCCCAAAAACTATCGCCCATATCTAGTTCCGGCAAATTAAATATCTTTCCTAAATACAAAAAGTCTTCGCTAAACGTTAAATGGAACATTGCAAAAAGTAATGCTATAAATATTGGAATACCGAACCATTTACTAGTTAACACTTTGTCAATTTTATCGGATTTGGTTTCCACTATGCCTTTACTTTTTTTAGTATAAGTAGAAGAATAGTGTTTTGATATGTATTTGTATCTCGCATCAGCGATAAGCGCTTCTAAATCAGTACCGAAAAGGTCGTCTTTAAACCACTCTTTGAAAACTTGTACCGTCTTTAAAGTGTTTGGGTGCATCTTTATTTCAAGTTCATCGTTTTCAATTAGTTTTATTGCGTGAAAAAGTGGATTATCAACGTCTTGACCGTCTAGCGCAAGTTTAACGTCGCCTATTAGGTGCGAAATTTTTGAATCTTCTAAAACTGTAAAACCTTTTCTCTCTTTGGCACAAATTTTTTGCGCCGTATCCATCAATTCGCCAAGCCCACTTCCTTTAAGCGCCGATATCTTTACAACGGGAACCCCTATACGTTTTTCAAGAAGTTTTTCGTCGATTTTATCACCTTGCTTTTCTATTACGTCCATCATATTAAGAGCAACGACAACCGGAACGTCCATTTCTAATACTTGTGTCGTTAAATATAAATTACGCTCAAGATTAGTCACGTCAACAATATTTATTACACAATCGGGTTTTTCGTCTAAAATATAATTTCTTGAAATTACTTCTTCAGGCGTATACGGCGAAAGAGAATAAATACCTGGTAAATCAATTATTGAAATAGGTTCGTCACCTTTTTTATAAGTCCCTTCTTTTTTATCAACCGTCACACCCGGCCAGTTGCCCACGTGCGCAGTTGAACCGGTTAAACTATTAAAAAGCGTGGTCTTTCCCGAATTAGGATTACCAACTAATGCAAAACTTTTCACTACTTAACCTCCATTAAAACGTGCTCGGCTTCTGCTAATCTTAAAGTTAACTCATAACCACGAATATTTATTTCTATAGGGTCACCAAACGGCGCTTTCTTTCTTAAATAAATTTCAGTCCCCGGAGTGACGCCCATATCAAAAAGTCTTCTTCTAATTCTAGGCTCTCCTTCTACCTTATATACTATTCCAGTTTCACCAATCTTGAATTTACTTAAAACCTTCATAATTACCTCTCTTAAGAATATGAAATAAATTTCATATTTATGACAATATTTTATCATAACGAAAAAAGTGTGTCAAGCAAAATGTGAAACATTTTTCAGGTTTTTAAAAAATTTGTTGCAAATTTTGAATATGTATTATATAATATTGTTATGAAAAAAGACGTTAGAGAACCTAAACAAACTAGGTCGATTGAAAAAAAGAAAAAAATAATTGAAGCCGGCTATAAATTATTTTCTGAAGTTGGATATTACGGTACTAATACTGCTGAAATTGCAAAGCATGCAGGCGTATCTACAGGTATCGTTTACGGGTATTTTCAAGACAAGCGAGATATTTTAATTTCAGCGCTAGACATATACGTAAACAAAGCGTTCGACCCTATTTTAAAATTGTTCGACAGAATAAGCGCACCCTTAAATTATGCTGAAATTATTCCACAAGTTATAGATTTAGCCATTAAAATTCACAAGAAAAATGCAAAAATGCACGAAGCCTTACACTCGCTTGCTAGCACCGACGAAGCGGTTAATACCGAATTTATTTCACTTGAAGACCAAATTACTTTGAAAATTGTAAACAGGCTTAAAAGTCTTGGTGAAGAATTAGAAAATCTTGTGGAAAAAATTCACTTTTCTATAAATATAGTTCAATCATTTTCACACGAATATATTTTTGATAAGCACGAATATATTGATTATTTCGTAATGAGAGATATGGTTATAAAAACTATTTTAGATTTATTCAAAAAATAAAAAACTCCCCAAAGTTTTGGGGAGTTTAATTTTTTATATTTTTAATATTTTTCGGTTAAGTGCCAAGTTCTAAATAAATGTCTAATAACGTCTTCGTGTGCTTCGCAGTCAACGTAGTGGGCAATAACTTGGTCGGACATATCTTTGCCACTACCCGGTTTATAGTTTTCAAAGTCGATAGCGTGTTGTGGACTTAAGCAATATCTATAAGTTCCTTCAACAGACTTGCAAAATTCGTCCCAACCTTCAGTCCAAGTGCCGTCTAATAGTTGCTTGTTTCTTTTTTCAAAAGCAGACATAATTTCGTTTGCTTTTTCGCCTTTAGCAACGTCCATACCCTTTTCGGTTTGATAAATTGGATAGAAATTTACTTTAATTCCATTATCAATTTCAAGACCAACTAGCAAACTTGTGTACCACCCTTTATTACTATTTTCTTTAACGAAGTGGAAATTGCCTTGACCGTATAAAATATGTCCGCCTTCGTATTCTTCATAACAACCTATACAGTGGCTATGTTGAGTTAAAACAACGTCGGCACCCGATAAAATCATTTCTCGAGAATGTTCTAATAATCTTGGCGAAGGATAGCAACAATATTCTTTTCCGCCGTGATAAATTACGATAACGTAATCAGCATTTTCCTTTGCTTTTTTGATATCTCTCATAGTCTTAAAAGGCGAATAAGGATTAGTTCCAAATCTATTAGGAAGAGCGTAAGAATATTCGTGTTCACAAACGTTAATAATGGCTACTTTTACGTCCTTATCTTCTATGTAATAAGCCTTTCTTGAATCTTCGTCGTTTTCACCAAGACCTGCATAGCCAATACCTACTCTTTCAAGATGGTAAACGGTATCTCTTAAACCTTTAATGCCGTAGTCCATAACGTGATTATTTGCAAGCATAGCATCGGTAATGCCGAATTCCTTCATTGCATCAGCGCATCTTGGGTCTGCCTTTAAACAAGGTCCCATTTTTCTAATGCCCTGCTCTTCGTTAGTTAAAGCATATTCGTTATTTACTATAAATCTATCGTATTTACTAACAATATCTTTAATGTCACCAAACAAAGTTTTAAAGTCCTTGTCGATAAATAATTGTTCTGAATTTTCAGTAGGAACTAAGTCTGCACCAAATAATAATTTCATATCGCACCTTCTAAATGTTGTTTTCTTATACTTTAACACACAAAAAAGCACTTGTCAATTCAATATTTAAATTAGCAATTTAAAAAAATAAAACCCCGAATTTTTCGGGGTTCTAATTTTATTTTTCTAATTCGAAATAAGGTTTTAAGCTTACTGGGTTTTTACCTTGTGCCGGTATTTTGCCTAGTATTACTTTTGCTACTGCTCTTTGCGTTGCTTCCGTTTCTGAAAAGGCGTTGATGTATTCCTTCATATACGGGAACTCTCTAATCTTATACGGATCACCAAACGAAGTCATAATTACGTTTGGGTGTCCTAGAACGTGTGCGTGCCAAAGAACCATTATGTTATCCCATGCAACTCTAAGCGAGCCACCGTGATAGTTTGCAGAACTAAATCTTGCGTTAAGAAGAATTAGGTCGTGTTTATCTCGCTCTTGCTTTACCTGATCGTAGGTAGGAACGAATATTTCCTTAACTTCAAAGCCTTCCTTTTCAAACTCTTCACGTAGTCCTTTAAACTCGTCGCCTTTCGGTTTATCGTGGTAAAAGTTTTCTAGCATATTTAGGAACAGAACTCTTTTTCCTTTCTTTATATCGTACGGAATAGTACCGTTCATATTTCTAAGAACTTTTATACTCTTATCCGCAATAGCGTTTGCACTAGATTCAAGGTCTACTTTTTCTTTAGTCTCTTCATCAATCTTTTCTTGATTTTCAAATAGTCTTGCTCTATCTTTTAAATATAAAACTCTAATAGCGGCGTCCTTAATTCTATCTATCGAAACCTCACCAGAATTTACGGCCTCAATAAGTCTATCTATTTCCTTTTCGAGAGGGAATAAATACATATCCCCACCAGCATTAAAAAATCTAACGATAAGTTCGTCAATCGGGTATCTTGACGCTAATCCAATCATACACATAGCATCAGAAACTATACAACCGTCAAAACCTAACTTTTTCTTTAGTAGGTCTGTCATTAACGCCTTTGAAAGCGACGCCGTTTGCGCGCCGTGGAAATCGTCGAATTCCTTTTCAAACGACGGAAGAGCAATGTGCCCTATCATTATTGACGGTACTCCTTCTTTTATCATTGCTTTATAAACTTTACCGTATGTTTTAAGCCATTTTCTTCTTGAATACGGATTGATTGCAGTCACAAAGTGAGTATTTCTATCGTCAGTACCTTGTCCCGGGAAATGCTTAGCGGTGACAACCAAATGTCCGTTCTTTTGAAAGCCTTTCATTTGTGCCGTTGCAATTTTAATAACCCTATCAGGATCGTCGCTTATAGAACGAGTATTTGATTCTGGGTTGTCTGGATTTACGTTAAGGTCTACGACTGGCGAAAAGGTCCACGATATACCGTTTTGTCGACAAATTTTAGAAATCTTTTCGCAGGTTTCTTCAATAAGATTAGAATCGTCGCACGCACCAAGACCCATAGCGTTTGGAATAAACGTCTCGTTAGGAACGGCTTCGCCCGGACCGTGTTCAACGTCTGCGGAAACGATTACCGGAACTGAACATTCTTCGTTTGCTATTTTTATATATTCCTTAACAACGTCTTTTTCTAAATCTGCAACGTAAAAGCCACCGGGTTTTCTTTTAGAACAAAACTCTCTGAACTCTTCATAGGATTTTTTGTGTGGATTACCTAAACACATTACTTGTCCTACTAGTTCGACAACGCTCATTTTATCTACTATTTCTTGATACTTCAATCTTCTTTCTGCAGTTAATCTAAAATTAGTCATAAACATCTCCTATTTATTTAATATTTTAACAAAACATTTTTCCAAATAATATATAATTTTACTTGATTTTATTCTCATTTTTTGACATAATATAACTATGAAAGTATTTTACGAGTATTTTAGAGATAATGATAATAAATTAGTGATAGTTAAGCGTGATAAAGAAAATTACGTATATCCGTCACACTTTCATAGAAGAATTGAACTTTTTATTTTAAGAAAAGGTTCTTATAGCGTTAGCGTGAACAAGGAAAGTTATACGCTAAACGGTGGCGACGTGCTTTTTCTAGACAGTTTTGCAGTTCACTCGTATGAAGGACCATTAACTAACGATATTGACGCTATTTGCATATTAGTTCCAAGGGATTACGCTATAAACTTTTTTTCTAGACATAATGGAACGGTTAAAAATCCAATTATAAGCGACAAACATTTAACCGAAAAACTATATTTTTTAATAAAAGAATATTTAATTGCCGATTACAACGAAAACGTAAAAAAAGGCGCAATAGAACTTATATTTTCAATTCTTGAAGAAAAATTATCTTTTACTGAAATCAATGAAAATAATGAAAAAACTATTATTTTAGATTTACTTCTTTTCATAGAAAATAACATAACCAAAAATATCACTCTATCTAGCATTGCAAGTGCGCTTGGGTATTCGACGGCACACGTATCAAGAACCTTCAAAAAATACGTAAACTCGTCGCTACCAGAATACCTAAATAAGTTAAGGCTAGAGAAAGTTGAAGAACTAATGAAACAAAAAAACGTCAAGAAAACACAAGCAATTTTTGATGCAGGTTTTAACAGTTTTCAAACCTATTATAGAATAAAAACTAAATACAGAGAATAAGTTAAAGCCCCCGAAAATTCGGGGGCTTATATTTTTAAATTCTTAAAATATCTCCACTTGATAACGGGATATTAGTATAAAGTTTAATTTTTTGTTGAACGAGTTTAGCGTCGTTAATTTCATTACCGTATTCATCCGTCATTTTTTCAACTTTTATTATCTTATTAAAACTATCACTTGGAGATAAAACTTCTAAATCATCACCAACTTTGAACCTATTTCGCATTTCAACTAAAGCGTAATCCCTATTTTCGTTTCCTTCAATTACGCTAGCGATAAACTTTCTAGTACCTTTGCTTTGACTATCGTTATAGTTTACCGTTTTGTGATTTTCACCTAAAGTGTAAGCCGTTGTAAAATCTCTATGCGCCGTTTTATCTAATTCTTCATTAAATAATTTATCGTTTTTATAATCTTTGCCAAGTTGATAGTAAGCGTCTATTGCTCGTCTATAAGCGTTTATAACGGTTGCAATATAATATTCGCTTTTCATTCTTCCTTCAATCTTAAACGAGCATACGCCGGCATCGTCAAGTTCGGCGATATAATCAATTAAGTTAAGGTCCTTACTATTCATTATATAAGTTCCACGTTCGTCTTCTTCCATTTCAAGAAATTCGGTGTTAGAACCTTTTTCTCTTATCTCGTAGTTCCATCTGCAAGCCTGAACACACTCGCCACGGTTGCTACTTCTTCCCGTTCTATAATCGGAAAGCAAGCATCTACCACTATACGCAATACACATTGCGCCGTGAATAAAAGTTTCTATTTCCATATCAGGCACTTTTTCTTTTATGGTTGCTATTTCTTTTAGCGACAATTCTCTTGCTAGAATAACTCTTTTTACGCCGTGATTTTTCCAAAACTCTACCGTTTTATAGTTTAAGGTGTTGGCTTGGGTTGAAATATTGATATCAAGTTTTGGTGCTACGCTTTTGCAAGTGTAAATAAGTCCCGTGTCTGAAATTATAACACCGTCAATATCAGCGCTTTCTAAAAACTTAAAGTATTCTTCAGCAAGAGCAATATCGGTGTTTCTTGCAAAAATATTTACGGTCACGTAAACTTTTTTATTAAGTGAGTGAGCGTATTTTACCGCTTCTATAATTTCTTCGTTAGAAAAGTTGCCCGCTTGAGCACGCAAACTCATTGATTTTCCACCAAGATACACTGCGTCTGCACCGTAATAAAAAGCCGTCTTTAGTTTATTCATATCGCCTGCCGGCGCTAATAATTCGATTTTTCTCATTTTAGTTTTTCCGTTATACTTATTCCGTCTTCTAAATCTATTACTTCACTTTTTAGATTTTCGTTTTCGGTAATTCCTTTAATAAATTTTTCCATGCTATGCCTAGTCGTGTTATAGCGTTTTGGCGTTTTTACCCTGCCGTTAACGTATCCACGAAACAACACGTTATCGGCAAACAATATCCCACCGACTTCTAGCACGGAAAGTAAATTGCCTAAATATTCGTAGTAATGACCTTTAGGTCCGTCTAGGAATATAAAATCATACGTTCCCGTTAACACAGGAATAATTTCGGATGCGTCGCCCCAAAATATTTTAGCCCTTTCTTCAACGCCGAAAGCCCTATAATTTTCTTTGGCAATAACAATCTTTTCTTCGTCGATTTCTATGCCCGTTAGGCGTGAGTTTTCGCTAGATAATAGCATTGCCGTTCCGGTTAGCCCTACGTTAGTACCTATTTCTAAAATACGATTAGGTTTTTTATTTCGAATTATATCTAGTAGTTTTTCAAACGATTTATCTCGAAGTATCGGTTCGCCGTTTTTTTTGGCTATTTCTCTTAATTCGTAAATTTTCTCTAACACCTAAACCACCATAACGATAGGTAAAATCATAGGATTTTTCTTCGTTGTCTTAAATATATTGTTCTTTAAATTTCTTCTTATTAGCGAATTTAATTCGGCTTCGTTATCAATTTTTCTAAGGTCGGTTTGCTTTAGCATATTAAGTAAATTTGCCTTTACTTGTTCAATATTACTTTCGCTTAGCACGATACCTTTGCTAATAATTTCAAGTGAAGTCACTTGCGCAGAAAATTCTTCCACACAAATTACTGCAACGATAAGACCGTCTTCAGAAAGTTGAATTCTATCACGAATAATATAACTATCCGCACCGTCTTGACTAGCACCGTCGATAAACTTGCTACCAGCGTGGACTTTTTCACCACGTATCATAGTCTTTCCGTTAAAGATTATATTGTCGCCAATATCGGCAATCAAAATACTACCACGCTTCATACCCATATCAAGCGCAAGATTTTCGTGCTTTTTAAGATGCCTATATTCGCCGTGTACGGGAATAAAAAATTTAGGTTTAATAAGCGAGTGCAATACCCTTAATTCACCCTTACAAGCGTGTCCCGAAACGTGAATAGGTTCTAGCGATTCGTAAATAACTTCAGCGCCAAGCCTATATAAATTATTTATAACGCCGTATATCATTTTTTCGTTTCCGGGAATTACCGACGCTGAAATCACGACGGTATCGTTTTCGCCGATTTTAACTTTGTTAAATTCACCGCTTGCCATACGAGTTAATGCGCTCATCGGTTCGCCTTGAGTTCCCGTTGAAACTATTACTATTTCTTCGTCCCTAAAATTCTTAACTCTTTCAACGTCAACAATTAGTCCTTTTGGAATAAAGAGTTCGCCGATTTTTTCGGCGGCTTCAGCAATATTTATCATACTTTTGCCTGAAAAAGCAACTTTTCTTCCGTATTTTAACGCTAAGTCTAAAATTTGCTGTAATCTATGAACGTTCGATGCAAACGTCGCAATAATTAGTCTTCGTTTTGCGTTATCCCCAAAAACGTGCTCTAACGTATCTTTAACTACCGACTCACTCATAGTAGTGCCTTCAATTTCTACGTTAGTAGAGTCCGCCAAAAGTAGCATTACACCCTTTTCGCCTATTTCGGCAATACGGCTTAAATCAGTTGTTTCCCCGTTAACGGGCGTAAAGTCAATCTTGAAATCGCCAGAGTGGAAAACCACGCCCACGGGAGTGGTAATCGATAGCGCTACAGCGCCTGCAATAGAGTGATTTACGTTGATAAATTCTATAGAAAAACTACCAACTTTTATGGTTTTTCCCGCACTAATGCAGTTAAGTATTGCATTGTTTAAGTTGATTTCCTTAAGTTTGTTTTCAATTAAGGTTAAAGTTAGTTTTGTTCCGTATACGGGAACGTTTAAGTCTTTTAGAATATAAGGCAAACTACCTATATGGTCTTCGTGTCCGTGGGTAATTATTATTGCCTTAACCTTATGCTTGTTTTCAGTTAAATACTCAACGTCCGGCATAACTAAATCAACACCGGGCATATTGCTATCGGGAAAACTAATACCTGCGTCGATTAATATTATATCGTTTCCGTATTCTAACGCAGTCATATTCTTGCCGATTTCCCCTACGCCACCAAGAAAAATAACCTTTAGTTCTTTAGTCGTTGGCTTTGATTTTCTAGTTTTTTCTTGTTTTTTAGGTGGATTTTTAGCCTTTGATTTTTTGGGTTGTATTTTTATATTTTTATCCTTAGATTTGTTTTTACCTTTTATTATTTCTTTGCTCAATTTTTATCTAGTCCTTTATATTAGTTTTTTCTTCAATATTATACACTTTTTTTGCTAAATTGTAAACATTTATTGCTTATCTATGTTTATTTTTAAAATTTCTATATTATTTACTTGCAAAATTCGACCTAAAAATATATAATATTTGTTAATAATTACATAAAAAAGGAGATTTCTTATGAGAGTTTTCAACTTTGCAGCAGGCCCATCAACTCTTCCACTTCCCGTTTTAGAGCAAGCACAAAAAGAATTACTTGACTTTAACGGTACGGGTATGAGTATTACAGAAATGAGTCACCGTAGTAAACCCTTTATGGCAGTTAACTCAGAAGCCAACGCTTTACTACGTGAACTCATGAATATCCCTGAAGATTATTCAGTGTTATTCGTTCAAGGTGGCGCCTCCCAACAGTTTGCGGCAGTACCACTAAACTTACTACAAAACGGAAAAGCAGACTACATTTTAACTGGTAATTTCGCATCTAAAGCCTATGAGGAAGGCTTAAAGTACGGCGATATGGCAATTGCAGCGTCCTCAAAGGAATCTAACTATACGTATATTCCAGATATGGATTCTATTAAGTTCCGTGATGGTATAGACTACGTTCATACGACCTATAATAACACCATTTTTGGTACGAGATATACTTCTCTTCCAAAAACCGACGCTACGCTAGTTAGCGACCTTTCTTCTTGCATTTTATCGGAAGAAATTGACGTTTCTAAATTTGGCTTGCTTTATGCAGGTGCGCAAAAGAATATCGCTCCATCGGGATTAACTATCGTTATCGTTAAAAAGTCGCTAATCGGAAAGGCTCTACCTATCTGCCCTACTATGCTTGACTATGCAATTCAAGATAAGAACGATAGTTTATATAACACCCCACCATGCTTTCCTATCTATATGGCAATGTTAGTATTTAGATGGATAAAATCTCTAGGTGGCGTAAAAGCAATACAGAAGATTAACGAAGAAAAAGCAAGTATGCTTTACGACTTTATCGATAACTCAAATTTCTACTTAAATAAGGTAAACAAAAAAGACCGTTCGCTTATGAACGTGCCTTTCGTGACACCAAGCGAAGAATTAGACGCCAAGTTTATTGCAGAAGCAAGCAAAAACGGCTTAGTTTCACTTAAAGGTCACAGACTTGCAGGCGGAATGAGAGCGTCAATTTACAACGCAATGCCTATTGAAGGCGTTAAAGCACTTGTCGAATTTATGAAGAAATTCGAAATGGAGAACAAATAATGAAAAATATACTTTTACTAAATTCTATAAGTCCCGTTATAAGCGACGTTTTTACTGAAGATTATAAGTACAGCGCCGACGTAGAAAATCCAGTAGGAATAATGCTACGCTCATTTAAAATGCACGACTACGACCTTCCTGAAAGCGTAGTTGCTGTTGCAAGAGCAGGCGCAGGTGTTAATAATATTCCTATCGAAGAATATGCTGAAAAAGGCGTGGTAGTTTTTAACACCCCCGGTGCAAACGCAAACGCAGTTAAAGAACTTGTTATTACCGCACTACTTTTAGGCTCAAGAAAAATTGTTGACGCTATTAAGTGGACTGACACTCTAAAAGGCAAAGGCGACGAAGTTGCAAAACTCGTTGAAAAAGGCAAGTCTAACTTTATCGGCGCTGAAATTAAAGGCAAAAAACTTGGTGTTATAGGTCTTGGCGCTATTGGTGCGTTAGTTGCAAATATTGCAATCGACCTTGGCATGCAAGTAATCGGCTACGACCCGTATTTATCGGTTAACGGCGCTTTAAGACTATCTCGTAAAATCGGCGTTGCAAAGGATATTGAAGATATTTATAGCAAATGTGACTATATAACCTTACATATCCCCTATACTGCCGATAATAAGGGTATGATAAACGCTGACACGATTTCAAAAATGAAAGATGGCGTGGTTATTATTAACTGTGCAAGGGGTGAACTAGTTAATAACGAAGATATTATTAACGCTACTGAAAACGGAAAAGTTGGTAGATACGTAGTTGACTTCCCTACTGATGAACTTATCGGCAAAGAAAATATCGTTTGTATTCCACACCTTGGCGCATCAACGCCTGAGGCTGAAGATAACTGCGCAGTTATGGCAACCAAACAACTTATGGAATATATTGAAGACGGAAATATAGTTAACTCTGTTAACTATCCAAACTGCTCAATGCCAAATACTACTGCACACAGACTAGTAATTCTTCATAAGAATATCAATAATATCTTGGCTCAAATTACCGGAACGATTGGTAGCGAAAAAATTAACATTGAAAACCTTGCAAATACTTCTAAAGGCAGTTTTGCAGTGACTTTAATCAATACCGATTCATCCGTTAGTGATGAAGCCGTTAAACACCTTGAATCCGTTGACGGAATTATTAAAGTTAGAGTAATTAAATAACCAAAATTTAAAACATAAAAAGCGTACTTAACTAAAGTACGCTTTTTTTCGTTTTAAAGAATTTAATCTGACAAATATTTTACTGTACCACCAGATACTGATATGCTTTGATACTGTGCTTTTAATGATACAGAAAGACCATAGTCAGATATTGAAAGAGAAAAATCTATTATTTCGTCTTCCTTTACGTCCCCCAAACTCTTATTTATAGTTTTCAGTGTTTGATTATTTTTATCCTCTAAATAAATCGTTAATTCTAAATTTTCAATATCCACTTTAGGAACAATCGTGTATTTTAAACCTAAAGATAACAAATCCAAATCACTTTCTATAGTTAAATCATTTATGTTTGCAGAACGAGAAAATATCTTGTAATTGCCATCCGAATTTCCTGTATTAGAATGGGGATTTACTGTTTTTTGATAATCGTTGCATTTAACCAAACAAAACACAAATAAAAATAAAAACACTAACGCAAAAAATCTTAAAACACCTCTTTCCTTCTTTTTTTCGTTGTTGCTAGTTTCTGACATAATTTTTCTCCTAAAATAAAAAAGTGCGCCGACTAAAGTCTGCGCACATAAACGCAAATTCCAGTCGTCGCCAAACAAACCTTATACAGATTGGGCATATAACAATACTCTCTCATGTACGGAATTTGCATTTTATCAAATTCATCATAAGAAAGTATTGTCAAAAAAGGTATAATTATCCAATTTAAAAATAAAATACACCCATTAACCGTATATATTAAGTTTGTTTGGCAAGACTATGATAACACATTTATATCTTTTTTTCAAGTAAATAATAAAAAACCCGACATTAAACAATGTCGGGTTTTTGTTCAATATTACTTTTTTACAAATTAAACGTTGCCTTGTGCTTTCATTGCTTCGGCTACTTTTAGAAAACCTGCAATGTTTGCGCCTGCCATATAGTTTCCTGGCATACCGTATTCTTTCGAATACTTGTCGCAAGCAGAGAATATGCTTTGCATAATTCCGTCAAGTTTTTCGTTAACTTCGTCAAACGACCAAGAAAGTCTAATTGAGTTTTGGCTCATTTCAAGACCACTAGTTGCAACGCCACCTGCGTTTGCTGCTTTTGCTGGGCCGTATAGCATATTGTTTTCAAAATATACTTCAATTGCTTCTGGTGTTGAAGGCATGTTTGCACCTTCAGACACTACCTTACAGCCGTTTTTAGCAAGAATTTTAGCGCTTTCGCCGTTGATTTCGTTTTGAGTTGCGCAAGGAAGAGCGATATCGCATGGAATTGTCCAAATTCCACTGCAACCTTCGTGATATTCTGCGTCTGTACGTACTTTTACGTATTCGCAAATTCTCTTTCTTTCAACTTCTTTTATTTGTTTAATAAGGTCTAAATCTATTCCGTTCTTATCATAGATATAGCCGTTGCTATCGCTCATAGCAACTACTTTTGCGCCGTATTCGGTTGCTTTTTGGCAAGCGTAAATTGCAACGTTGCCTGAACCTGAAATAAGCACCGTCTTGCCAGCAAAACTAGTTCCGTTAGCCTTAAGCATTTCTCTAGTAAAGTAGCATAGACCAAAGCCGGTTGCTTCTTTTCTAGCAAGACTACCACCGAAGGTTAGTCCTTTACCGGTTAAAACACCTACCCATTCGTTACGAATTCTTTTATATTGTCCAAACATATAGCCAATTTCTCTAGCGCCCGTACCGATATCACCTGCTGGAATATCTAAATCAGCGCCGATATGTCTATATAGTTCGGTCATAAAACTTTGGCAGAAATTCATAATTTCGTTGTCAGACTTTCCCTTAGGGTCAAAGTCCGAACCACCTTTTGCACCACCCATAGGAAGCGTGGTTAAACTGTTTTTGAAAGTTTGTTCAAAACCTAAGAATTTCATTATACCAACGTTAACTGATGGGTGAAGTCTAATGCCACCTTTGTATGGTCCGATTGCCGAGTTGAATTGAATTCTAAAGCCCCTATTAACGTGCATTTTGCCGTTATCGTCAACCCAAGGAACTCTAAAGATAATTTGTCTTTCAGGTTCAACTATTCTTTCAAGAACGCCTGCTTCAACAAGGTCAGGACGTTTTTCGATAACAGGTTCAAGAGTTGAAAATACTTCAGTCACTGCTTGAATAAATTCCGGTTCGTTTGCATTTCTTTTTTTAGTTCTTTCTAAAAGGTCAAGGATGTATGCGTTTTTAATTGCCATTTTAGTTTCCTCCGTTAATTTGATATTATTATATCACAATATTAAATTAATTGTATAACGTTATACACTGTTTTTTTTAATTTTTGAATATTTTTTTTGCTAAAAACACTGTTGCAAATCTATAAATATTGCAAATAACAGTATTAAAACGAAACCTATACCGTGAATTAAGCCTTCTACCCTACGATTGATAGGTTTTTTTCTTATCCATTCTATCGCTGTAAAAACTACTCTTGAACCGTCAAGGGCTGGGAACGGTAGTAAATTAAACACGGCAAGATTTACGCCTATAAAGCCTGCAATATTTAGTAAACTCCACATTCCACCCGTTTTGATAGCGTTTGCCGTGACTGAAATCGTAGTCACCGTTCCACCAAGCGAACCTATACCTAAAGCGCCACTAAACAATTCGCCCAAAATCACGAATACCGTTGACGCCAATTTAAAGGTATACCTAAAACTGCTTGCTAGATTTTCAAAAAAACCAAATCTTATTCCCGTACTTCTAAAGCCTATATCCAAAGCGCCGTCGTCAAGCGTTTTGTATTCCACGCCTAAAGATTTACAAAGTTTTTCTAAATCTTCCACGTTTTGAAAATTGGTATCGCATTGAAGTTTAATTATAGCATTTTGTCTTTTGCCCTGCCTAATTATATCTACCGAAATTTCTTCGCCTTCATCTCTTCCGTCTAAAACGCTGATTAAGTCGGTCACTAAATAAACCTTTTTGCCTTCTACTTTTAGTATTACGTCTCTATCTTGAAGGCAGTATTCTACGTTTTTATTTTCTTCTTTTACGTCGTAAGTCATTATTGCCGTATGACCGTATATACCAAACAATAAACACACGACGATTAGTGCTGTTAAATAATTCATAAACGCACCGGATATTAGCACTAAAATTCTTTGCCAAGGTTTTTTGTTATTAAACGCTTTAGGGTCTTCACTATCTGCGTCTTCACCCGTAAATGAACAAAACCCACCAAGTGGTACGGCTCTAATAGAAAAAACTTCGCCGTTTTGTTTCTTTTTTGAAAAGAGTTTAGGTCCAAAACCTATAGAAAATTCTTCTATCCCAAAACCAAAAATTTTACCCGTTATATAATGTCCAAATTCGTGAACAGTTATCATAACAAGTAAAATTAGTATCGCAAGAAGTATATAAAATATAAAAGTTGCAGTTTCGCCAAAACTAGTTAAAAACAAATAATTCATTAATCCCCAAACATTTCTTTTACCTTGCTTTTTGCGTAATCGTTAGCAAGTATTAAACCTTCTAAATCAGTCTTAAAATTCAAATCGTAGCCGTCTATTACAGCGTTTAACGCTTTATATATATCGCCGTATGCAATTTTGTCTTTTAAAAACATTTCTACAGCCATATCGTTTGCGCCGTTAACAAGCGCCGTATATATTCCACCCTTTTTCGCACAAGATAAAACCGTATTAAAACACGGATATTTCTTTTCGTCAAGTTCTTCAAAGGTTAGTTTGCCGAGTTTTGCAAAATTTAAACCTTTTACGTTAGATATTAGTCTATTAGGATACGTTAACGCAAGTTGAATAGGAAGTTCCATAGTAGGATAACTTAATTGCGCTATCGTAGCACCATCACAAAACTCTACCATAGAGTGTATGATACTTTCACGGTGAATTATTACGTCTATTTTATCTATGGCGCATTTATAGAGCCATTTTGCTTCTATTACTTCAAACGCTTTATTTACCATAGTAGCACAGTCAACGGTTATTTTTGCGCCCATATTCCAGTTGGGATGTTTTAGAGCGTCGCTCGCCTTTACCGAACTTAACCTATCGCTATCATAATCTCTAAACGCACCGCCACTAGCAGTTAATATAATTCTATTAAAAGGCTTATCAAAGTCAAAATCTAACGCCTGCCATATAGCAGAATGCTCGCTGTCTATCGGAACGATTTTTACGTTTTTTTCTTTTGCAAGACTAGTCACTAAACTTCCGCCAACAACTAGACTTTCTTTATTTGCTAGCGCAATATTTTTACCCTTATTTATAGCGTCAACGACTGCTATAATACCCTTAAATCCTACAAGCGCCACTACGACTATATCGGCATCACTTATAATAGCGTTAGTAAACGCATTGTCGCCAAAAAAGTATTCTACACCCTTTTCTTTATTTACTATTTCTTTTTGACAAGTTGCAACTTTGGGATTAAACTCTTTAATTTGCTCTTCTAAAAGGCTAGAATTATTTCCAGCCGAAAGTGAAACTATCTTAAATTGTTCGGGATAACGGCGCACAACGTTAAGCGTTTGAACGCCTATAGAACCCGTACTACCTATCAATGCGATTTTTTTCATATTCTTATATCACCGTTAAAAACACTATATAGATTAGCGCCGAAACAAAACTTATTCCGTCAATTCTATCCATAACCCCGCCGTGTCCCGGCATAATATTTCCTATGTCTTTAATACCAACTTTTCTTTTAATATAACTTTCAAATAAGTCACCTATTTGAGTTAATATAGACGCTATAACGCCAACCGTTAAGAAAAATAGCCAAACTATTTTTATGCTTAATTGTGGATTAAATATAAAATAAACCAACATACTTGAAATTGCGCCACCCAAAAGCCCCCCGATTGCACCTGCAACCGTCTTTTTAGGACTTAATTTAGGGCATAATGGTTTAACTTTTCCTTTTCTTATTTTTTTATAGGTTAAGCCCACCAAATATGCAAAAGTATCAGTACAAGGCGCAATAGCAAAAATCATAACTATTGCTATAAAGCCTAGTTTTACGTTTAAATCGTTTACTAGCACCATAGAAAGCGTAAATAAAGTTGGATATATTAGTCCCAAGCAGTTTACTAATATTAACTTAAAATTAAGTCTTTTAATTAGTGCGTAAATAACGGTTAAAATTACTGCAATAATTGCTAGTGAAAGCGCAAAATATACGCCGTAGCCTGTAAATATAAAATATTCAATTAGCGCATAATGTGGCAAAAATAGAGCGCCGTATATAATGATAATTAAAAAAACGCCCTTAAGTAAATATTTTTTCATTGCCCTTGCAATTTCAAAAGTTCCTACTATTGAAAAAAACCACGGCAAAATATTAAACAATCTATAATCTACGAATTGTCTTAAAATTAAGAAGGCGACAATTATCATAACGAAAACTGCGCCCGAAATTGTTCTTTTAAGCATTATCCACCTTTCCGTATCTACGGTTTCTAATAGCAAAACTTTGCATTGCCTTATCAAACTCAATCTCGTCAAAGTCAGGCCACAAAACGTCGGTAAAATAAAGTTCCGAATATGCGCCTTGATATAACATAAAGTTTGAAAGTCTTAATTCTCCACCCGTTCTAATAATCAAATCCGGCTCCCCAAACGGTGCGGAATAAAGGTTGTTAGAAATACCTTCAACCGTAATTTCTTCACCCTTTTCAATTAGACTTTTGCAAGCCTTAACGATTTCTTGTCTACCACCGTAATTAATTCCGATATTTAGAACGTTTCCATCATTGTTTTTAGACTTTTCCATTGCGTCGATAATTATTTTATTAAGTTTGTCGGAAAGCACCGAAATATCGCCCATTACAAAAAGACGAACGTTGTTCTTTAAGATTTTGCTTATAAACTTTTTAAAATAAACTTCAAGCAGGCGCATAAGTTCGTCAACTTCTTCTTTAGGTCTTGCCCAGTTTTCAGACGAAAAAGCGTACAACGACACGGTTTTAATGCCTTTACTAAAAGCGTATTCAACCACCCTATTTACGTTGTCAGAGCCATACTTGTGTCCGTATGAACGGTTTTTTCCACGTGCTTGCGCCCACCTACCGTTGCCGTCCATAATTATTCCGACGTGATTTGGTATTTTATCAGTAGCCATTAAACAGACATTATATCCTTTTCTTTTTCAATAGATAGTTTTTCGATTTTTTCTATTGCTTCGCTAATAAGTTTGTCAACTTCTTTTTCGCTTGATGCGTGTACGTCTTCAGAAATTTCTTTGTTGTTTTTCATTTTCTTTAGAGCGTCCATAGCGTCTCTACGAATATTACGTATCGCCACCTTTGAATCTTCAGCCATTTTCTTGGTTTGTTTAACGAGTTCTCTTCTTCTATCTTCAGTTAAAACTGGGAAAACAAGTCTAATTACTTTACCGTCGTTTGCAGGTGTAATGCCAAGGTTTTCAGCAAGAAGTTGCTTTTCTATTACCTTTAACATACTAGCGTCCCACGGTGCGATAACAAGACATCTTCCTTCTGAAACAGAAATGTTTCCAACTTGATTGATTGGCGAAGGCGTTCCATAATAATCAACTAAAACTTTATCTAAAATATGCGGGTTTGCTCTGCCTGCACGAATAGTAATATATTCACCGTTAAGCACGGAAACGGTTTTGTCACACCTTTCCATTGCTTCCATCATAATCATTTCAATTTGTTCGTTTTCTATAGCCATTTTTACTCTCCTTTTATTTAATAATCGTGCCTATTTTTTCGCCTTTAACCGCGCGAACTAGTGCGTCTTTTTCAAATAGACCGAAAGATAATACGGGGATTTTATTTTCCATACAAATAGTAATTGCCGTAGTATCCATAGCCTTTAATCCCTTAACGATATAATCTTTATAAGAAACTTCTTCGAGTTTTTTAGCATCAGGATTAACTCTTGGGTCGCTATCGTAAATACCGTCAACGTTTTTAGCGAGAAGTAAGATATCTCCACCGATTTCAGCCGTTCTAAGCGCTGCAGCAGTATCTGTGGTAAAATACGGATTACCCGTTCCACAAGCAAATATAACTATCATTCCCTTATTTAAGTGGCTCATTGCCTTTCTTAAAATATAAGGTTCGGCAACTCTAGTAATAGTTAGCGCCGTTTGAACTCTAGTCGGCATATTTTTTCTCTCTAACGCATCTTGAAGCGCTAACGCATTCATAACCGTAGCAAGCATACCCATATGGTCAGCCGTGCTTCTATCCATTTCTAAACCTTGCCTTCCGCGCCAAAAGTTTCCGCCACCAACGATTATAGCAATTTCAACGCCTAATTTATGAACTGCAATAATTTCGTCGGTAATACTATCTAAAACCTTTTCGTCAAGACCGTGTCCCTTTTCGCCAGATAGCGCTTCGCCCGAAAGTTTTATAACAACTCTATTATATTTTACTTGTGACATTTCTTTTTCTCCTAAAGAAAGTATTATCTTAAACATTATATACTTTTTTTATCAATTTGTAAATAGTAAGTAAGCAACTTTTACCTAAAGCGTGAAAAATTTAGCATAAAAAAACCGACTGAAATATTCAGTCGGTTTAATAATTATTTTTTCATTTGAGCTTCTACTTCAGCAGCGAAATCGTTAGATTTCTTTTCTAAACCTTCGCCCATTTCAAAACGAGCAAATCTCTTAACGGTTAAAGTCTTACCCATCGAATCGCCAGACGCTTTAACAACTGCGCTAATTTTTTGAGCAGGGTCTTTAATGAACGCTTGTCTTAGTAAGCAGTTTTCATCAAAGTATTTTTGAATTTTACCCTTAACCATATTTTCTTTAACCATTTCAGGCTTGTTTTTAAGTTTTTCATCATTTTCAATTTGAGCAAGAAGAATTTCTTTTTCATGTTCAATGATGTCTGCTGGAACTTCGGTTTCGTCAAGATAAAGTGGTTTTGCTGCGGCGATTTGAAGCGCTAAATCGTGAGCAAGTTCGTGTGCTTTTTCGCAAGTGCAACCTTCGATTTCGATAAGAACGCCAACTTTTCCACCCATATGAATATAACTTTCAACAAGGCCGTTTTCGCTTGCTACGTATTTTTCAAAACGACGGATAGAAATCTTTTCGCCGATTTTTGCAGTTGCAGCAATAGTTTCTTCACTCTTTTCAGCAACTAATTGAGCGATATCTTTTACTTCGTTATTAAGAACGTAGTCAACTACGCCGTTTACGAATTCAATGTATTGGTCGCCTTTAGCAACGAAGTCGGTTTCACAGTTAACTTCAACTAATGAACCTATGTTTCCACAAACCTTAGCAGATACGATACCTTCTGCAGCAATTCTTGATGCTTTTTTTGCAGCAGTTGCAATACCCTTTTCTCTTAAAAGGTCAACTGCCTTGTCCATATCACCATTAGTTTCAGTAAGAGCCTTTTTACAATCTAAAACGCCTGCGCCAGTTTTTTGACGCAATGCTATAACGTCACTACCTGTAAACATAATCAATTTCTCCTTAAAATATAATTATTCTTGAGTTGCTACTTCTTCCGTAGCATCTTCGCTAACTACTTCTTCAACTTTTTCCTTAACGTCTTCGCCTTGTTTTGCTTCGATAACGGCGTCAGCGATAACTGATGCAATTAGTTTAACTGCTCTAATTGCGTCGTCGTTTCCAGGGATAGCAAGGTCAACAGCGTCTGGATCACAGTTGGTATCGGTAATAGCAATAATTGGAATGTTTAGTTTTTTTGCTTCTAAAACAGCGATATCTTCTTGGTCAGGGTCAACCACGAACATAAGACCAGGAAGAGTTCTCATTTCCTTAATACCGCCAAGGTTGGTTTCTAGCTTATCTCTTTCTGCTTTTAAGCCGATAACTTCTTTCTTAGGAAGAAGGTCAAATTCTCCCATCTTTTCCATATTGTTAAGTTTGTTTAGTCTATCTATTCTTGAACGAATAGTTTTGAAGTTAGTAAGCATACCGCCAAGCCATCTGCTGTTAACGTAGGACATTCCGCATCTTTCTGCTTCTTCTTTGATAGCGTCTTGAGCTTGCTTTTTGGTACCAACAAATAAAATGGTTTTGCCATTTTTTACTTGTTCTACAACGAAAGGGTAAACGTCTTTTTCGATAATTTCAACGGTTTGTTCAAGGTTGATAATATGAATACCGTTTCTTTCGCCATAAATGTACTTCTTCATTTTTGGGTTCCAACGTCTCGTTTGATGTCCAAAGTGAACACCAGTTTCAAGAAGTTGCTTCATTGTGATAACTGCCATAATAAATTCCTCCGTTTCTCCTCCCCGATATTTTTGTTTTAGGCGCAACATCTTTAATTGAAAAATTTTTAAAGACACGAAAGCACCAAATACCGAGTGTGAATTTTTTTGCTTGTTAATTTTAACATAATATTCTTGATATTGCAAGAAATTTTAAGCGTTTTTAAGGATTTTTTGAATTTATTTAATATAAATATTAAAAAAAGACCTTTCAAAAGAAAAGTCTTTTCATTTTTTTATAAAATCTAAGCGTAATTCCACGTTGGAACGTAAGAGTACGTTGTAAAACTGTTTAGCCCCGATTGTGTCTTTTTATATAAATTCCAGTCACTACTCCAGCCACTAGGTCTACCTTGCGCTCTGCAATAAATTTTTAAGGCGTCGCTACAACCGAAAAATGTTTTCGCCCCCAAAGTTTTAACGCCTTCTGGAATAACTATCTCAGTTAGCGAAGTACATTCCCTAAAAGCAAATTCGCCGATTTCACTAACCAAACTACCTATCACTACGCTTTCTAGATTTTTACAGCCGTGGAAAGCATAAGTCCCTATACTCGTCACGCTATTACCTATTACAATTTTTTTAACGTTAGTATAGTAAAAAGCCCTGTCCTTTATTTTAGTCACGGGTAAACCGTTATAAGTAGAAGGAATTATAACTTCTTCGTCAGTACAATCGCCTAATTTCATTAAGGTATAGGTGTTTGTATAAACTTCGTGTTTCCACTCTAAACCTTGACTACACTCTTCCGCACCACATGTTTCACAAACGTAATTTTGGTAGCAATGTCCTAATGGTACACCTTCGTCAAAGGTTTGTTCGCCGTGTTCCCCACAATCGCAAGAGAAATAATATTTAGTGGGTTCGGTACAAGTAGCGGACGACGCTAAATACTCGTCCGAAACGGTTTTTTTATAAAAAACGTGTTCGTGTAAA
>JAZQWW010000030.1:0-7809 GCA_045632585.1 Christensenellaceae bacterium | reverse complement strand
TTAAAGAAAGTTGTGTTGATATTTTATAAAGAATGTGTTTTGGGCGTTTTATGACTTATAGAAATAGAATTTTGCATTTTGTATATTCTTTTATAATACTCTTGCTTGTTTTGGCAATAGTTTTTTTATCTATAATTATTTATAAGAATAAAAATTGTGAAGAGCCGGAAGTTTATTCTCAATATTATTTAAGTAAGGTTAATTCGTTTGAGGTTCAAAATTCAAACTTGTCAAAAAACCAAATAGTATTTTTGGGCGATTCTATTACTGACTTGTTTTTGCTTGACGACTATTTTTATGATATTGAATTGGCAACCTACAATCGTGGTATTATTGGGGATAAAACTGCAGGGGTTTTGAATAGATTAAAGACGTCCGTTTTAGATTTAGAACCAAGTAAAGTAGTTATAATGATAGGTATAAACGATATCAATAGTAATATAGACCTTTTAGAAATCTATCAAAATTACGTTAATATTTTAACCGAAATTAAAACAAAATTACCAAGTGTGAAAATATATTGTATGTCTATTTTGCCAGTTAATTCTATTGCGATAAATTATTTTCCCGAAATTAACGTTGCGTATGCTACTGAAAGTGTTTTATTTTTAAACTCACAAATTAAAAATTTTATAAACACTCAAGAAGATATGACGTATATTGATTTGTTTTCTCTTTTAGCAGATGAGAATAATTTGTTGAAAGAAGAATATACCTATGACGGATTGCATTACAATACATCGGGTTATGATTTATGGGCTAGTTTAATTAAGCCGTATTTAATTTAGTAAAAAACCGCATTAGTTGATGCGGTTTTTTATTTTTAATTGTTGAAAGGTAATAGGTTTTATGATACAATTGAATTAAAATAAGAAAGGCGGTTATAATATGAAGAATTTATTATTGATAGGTGATTCTATTCGTATGGGATATGATAAATCCGTAAAAAAAACCTTGGAAGGCAAAGCAAACGTTATTTTCCCTGCGGAAAACTGCCGTTTCGCAGCATACGTCTTGAGATATTTCCATGAATATTTGGATGGAATAAACGGTGAGGATATTGATGTAATTCATTGGAATGCAGGGCTTTGGGATTGCCTTAGATTGTTTGAAGAAGAGCCTCAAACACCTATCGACGTTTACGCTTATTATATTGAACGTATCTGCCTTAGAATTAAAAAGTTATGTCCCAACGCTCAAGTGATTTTTGCTACGTCCACCAGAGTTATATCCGAGAAAATGTCTAAGAATTTTAAGCGCTATAATGAGGAGATCGAAAAATATAACGAGGCCGCGGTAAGGGTTGTTTCAAAATACGGATTTGCAATCAACGATTTATATGCCGTTTCCGTATCGCTTCCCGAAACGGCGCACTCCGATCCTGTCCACTACTATACTTCGATAGGAACAGAGACCTTTACGAAAAAAATCCTTTCTTATGTAGTGCCTGCGCTCAATATAGATGAAAATCTTGAATATCGAGAAGATATGTATACGAGTAAGCCTATCGGTATTTGATGTATAAACTTTATGCTTAAAAATATTGAAAAAACAATTAAAAAGTGATATAATTTTTAAAGAATTTTAATTTTAAGGAAATTTTATGATTATTGACTTTCATACACACGTTTTTCCAGATAAAATAGCAAAAAGTACTATCGAACTCTTAGAAAAGAACAGTGACGGAAAGGCTTATACCGACGGCACTTTGAGTGGACTTGCTTCTTCAATGCAAGCGTCGGGGGTTGATATTAGTATAACTTCGCCCGTATTAACTAAGTCCACACAATTTGAAAAAATTACCGAAAACGTTAAGTTGATTAACCAAAATTTATCAAGCGTTTATCCTAAAATAATTTCATTTGCAGGTATGCACCCAGATTGTGATAATATTGAAGAAAAAGTTAAACTCATATCTGATTTAGGGTTTTTAGGGCTTAAAATTCACCCTGATTATCAACAAACCAACTTTAACGACGAAAAATATATCAAGATAATAAAGTGCGCTAAAGAGCATGATTTAATCGTTTTAACTCACGCCGGCGTTGATAACGGGTATAAAGATTATCCTATTAGATGTACGCCTGATATGGTTTTGGACGTTTATAGTCAAGTTCCTTATAGCAAATTGGTTTTGGCTCACTTTGGCGCTCATAAAATGTGGGAAGAAGTTTACGATAAACTATGTGGTCTTGACCTTTATTTTGATACGGCTTTTTCTTTGCATCAAATTGACGAAAAATTGTTTAAGATGATTGTAGATAAACACGGCGCTGATAAAATTTTATTTGCAACCGATTCGCCGTGGGCTAGTCAAAGTGAATACGTAGAAATTTTTAAATCTTTTAATTTTGATAAAGATACTGAAGATAAAATATTTTATAAAAACGCATTAAAATTACTTAATTTAACGGAGAAATAAGATGATTGTTAATGAAAAAGCGTATGCATTAGGAAGCAAACGCTCTGTAATTAGAGAAATTTTTGAGTACGCAAAGAAACGTGAAAAGGAAATAGGTAAAGAAAACGTTTTTGATTTTTCGCTTGGAAATCCTAGCGTTTCGCCACCAAAAGAAGTTAACGATTGTTTAATTGACTTATTAAACACGGAAAATTCTACGCTACTTCACGGATACACGTCGGCGCAAGGCGACCTTGGTGTTAGAACTGCGGTTGCTAATCATATAAATGAAAATTTTAGTGTTGATATTTCGCCGAATAATATATATATGACTTGTGGCGCCGCTGCATCACTTACTATTTCACTTAAAGCACTACTAAAGCAAGGCGAAGAAGTTATCGTTTTTGCACCGTTCTTTACAGAATACACGGTTTTTATCGAAAATGCGGGTGGAAAAGTCGTAAAATCTTTGCCACAAGAAAAAACCTTCCAAATTGACTTTGAAGATCTTAAATCTAAAATAAATAAAAATACCAAAGCAGTTATCGTTAATTCGCCGAACAATCCAAGCGGTGTGGTTTATACTGAAAATACTATAATTAAACTTTGTGAAATATTAAAACAAAAATCTAAAGATTTTGGTAGTCCTATATATTTAATATGTGACGAACCGTATAGGGAACTAGTTTATGGTGACGTAAAGGTTCCGTATTTAATGAACTATTACGAAAATACTATAGTTTGCTATTCGTATTCCAAGGCGTTATCGCTTCCTGGTGAGAGAATAGGTTATATAGCCGTTTGTCCAAAAGCAGATTTTGCAAACGAAGTTTATCTTGCCGTTTGCGGGGCTGGAAGGTCGCTTGGATACGTTTGCGCTCCAAGTTTATTCCAGCAAGTTATAAAGCATTGTATCAACGCTAAAGTTGATATTAACGTTTACAAGGAAAATAGAGATTTGTTATATGAAAACTTAACGTCTTACGGTTTTGAGTGCGTAAAACCAGACGGTGCGTTTTATTTATTCGTGAAATCATTTACGGGTGATGCGTTTGAACTTTATGAAAGGGCTAAAAAATACGAATTATTACTCGTTCCATGCGACGATTTTGGCGTTGAAGGTTACGTTAGAATTGCTTATTGCGTTGACAAGCAAAAAATTATAAACTCATTGCCTGCGTTTAAGCAACTTGCTGAGAGTTATAAATAATAGAAAACCCACGGAATTCCGTGGGTTTAATATTTATTTTGCCGTTAATTCAAAGAAGTGTTGTTTATATTTTTCAAGAGATTTTTCAATAATTTTTACTGCTTCTTCTCTTCCAGAGGCAACGTCAACCGACGTGTCTTTGTATTCAAGTTGTTTGTAAACTGTAAAGAAATGTTGCATTTCTTCAAAAATATGTTTGGGTAAGTCCGTAATGTTTTGATATGTATTGTAATTTGGGTCTGCAAACGGTATTGCGATAATCTTTTCATCAAGTTTACCATTGTCGTTCATAACGATTACGCCGATAGGGTAGCATTTAATTAAACTCATAGGTATTAAACTTTCAGAGCATAGAATAAGTACGTCTAGCGGGTCATCGTCTTCCGCTAACGTGTGTGGTATAAAACCGTAGTTTGCGGGATAATGTGTAGACGTATATAGAATACGGTCTAATTTTAATAATCCCGTATGTTTGTCCATTTCATACTTTTGTTTTGACGCTTTGCTAATTTCTACGACGGCAATAAATTCTTCGGGGTGAATTCTACTAGCTTCAATATCGTGCCAAATATTCATAATATACCCTCCTTTTTCGGCTATTTTATCATATCTAAAAAAAATTTTCAACAAAATTACGCTTTTATTATATTATAATTGCAAAAAAAATACAAAAGTTGTATAATTTTATCGTGATTTATTTATTTTATAGCGATATTTCTGTCGCTAGTGAAAATTATGATTTTATAGATTTTTGCAGTGAAAGGAAGTCATATCTTTGCAGTATAACCGATAATTTGCGTTTTAAGCAAAGTTTTTACGTTTGGAAACTTCTTCTTCGAGCCTTTGATTTTTTAGGCGAAAAAACGGAAGTTTTTACTGAAAATAACGGTAAGTGGCGGTTGTTGGGTAGTAAATTTAATTTTTCACTTTCTCACTCTAAAAATATCGTTTGCGTTTCGATTTCTAAAAAGTTAAACGGCGTTGACGTAGAGATGATTTCTAATAAAATTTTAAACGTAAAGAAAAAACTTAATGTAAATACTGATGACGTCAACGAATTAACAAAAATGTGGACGGAAAGAGAGTGTTCTATAAAAGAAAAACGCTGTAAATCGTATAAACATTTTTTAGTAGCAGATGCTTTAAATAATAATTATGACGTTTGCGTTGGCTTTCAAAATGAAAACGAAAATATAATTTTAAGAAAAATAGATAATTTATAAAAGGAAGTATTTTTATGTCGGAATGTACACATGATTGCTCTACTTGTACGGAAAAGTGCGAGAAAAAAGCGATTGAAAAGGAAAAACAAAATCAGTTTAGCAACGTTAAAAAAGTAATAGGTGTCGTTAGTGGAAAGGGTGGTGTTGGTAAGTCACTTGTGACGTCGCTACTTGCCGTTTCCTTAAATAAAAAGGGTTATAAAACGGCTATACTTGACGCTGATATTACCGGTCCGTCAATTCCAAAGTGTTTTGGCGTAAACGATAAGGCTTATTCGCCCGACGGCGTTTTAATAAATCCAGCCGTATCTGAGAGTGGCGTTAAAATAATGTCGGTTAACCTTCTTCTTGAAGATGAAACGCTGCCTGTCGTTTGGCGTGGCCCAGTTATTGCAGGTGCTGTAAAACAATTCTATACCGACGTGATTTGGGGCGACGTTGATTTTATGTTCGTTGATATGCCACCGGGAACTGGCGACGTTCCTTTGACAGTATTTCAATCTCTTCCAGTTGATGGGATAATAGTAGTCACTTCTCCACAAGATTTAGTGACGATGATTGTTGATAAGGCTGTTAAAATGGCCAACATGATGAGCGTTCCCGTGCTTGCGCTCGTTGAAAATTATTCATATCTAAAATGCCCAAGTTGTGATGAAACCATTGAGGTTTTTGGTAAAAGTAAAGTTGATGAAACTTCTAAAAGATTTAATATCGATACTTTTGCTAAAATCCCTATTGATGCAAAAATTGCTAAAACCGTTGATGCGGGAAAGATTGAAGATTTGGATTTTGATTATTTTGATACAATTATAGAAAAATTAAAAAATATATAGTGATTTTATAGGTTATTCTTTGTGACATAAACCCCTTTTTGATGCATATAGTAAAATAAGAAAACAAAAAAGGAGGATGAAAATGTCGTTTTTTTGTAATTTCCAATCTGACAGGTGTCCGGGTACGATAAACGGTAATCCATTAAACGGTTTGTGTGAAAAAGTTTGTATAGAAGCAAAAAAGGTTTTTGATGCGTGTATGCAACAAAGCCAACTTAACGGAATCGTTTTAGAATTAACGAATCTTACGCCTGCAAACCCTACATATCCTTTAACTTTTATTAGTGCAAAAAGCACTACTCAAACCGGTGTCGTTAGCAATCTACTAATCGAACCGCTTGGTGAAAGACCTAATTGCGCAAGAGTTAAAGCCGATATTATTATACCGTTATCGGTGGCTTACACCGATGCGAACGGGGTGGAAGGCGTTGCAACTTCAACGATTACCATACCTAAAGACGTTATCTTGAATATTCCTTCTGCGTCGATTATGCCGTACGCAGTTGAATCGGTTGCTTCAGTAGTTTCGACACAAGGTTCGTATACTGGACTTAACCAATTCACAATAGACGCTTGTGTTTCGGTCGTTCTAAAAATCGTTATGGAAGTAGAACTTTTAATTCCGTCATACGGTTATACGCCGATTCCACCGTGTCAGGAATATACTCAAGAAGTATGTGCAGGATTTTTTGAACTACCTATGTATCCAGAATAATTCGCAATGCAAAAATAAACGTATTTAGATTATGCGCTTTTGAAAGATTTTTCAAAGCGCATTTTTATTTACTTTTTTTTGAAAATTATTGTAAAATACAAAATTATATGATATTATATATCATATGAAGATATTTGCCATTAGCGATTTGCATATTTCAACCAACACTAACAAGCCTATGGACGTATTTGGTGGAAATTGGATAAATTACTTAGATAAGATTTTTGAAGACTGGAACGATAAGGTGTCAGACGACGATTTAGTTTTAATAGGTGGCGATATTAGTTGGGCAATGAATATTGACGACGCTAAATCTGATATTGAAACGCTTAAAAATCTTAAAGGTAAAAAAATTTTAATAAAAGGCAATCACGATTACTGGTGGAGTGGGATTGGCAAAGTTAGAGATATTTTGCCTGAAAATTTTTTCGCTCTTCAAAACGACAGCATTTTAATTGATAACGTAGTTATATGTGGTTCAAGGCTTTGGAGCGTTCCTGGTTCGCCAGACTTTACCGAACAAGACGAAAAAATTTACTTGCGTGAGGCGGAAAGATTAAAACTTTCGCTTTCTTCGGCAAAAAAATTACAAAGAGAAGGGGACAAACTTATTGCTTTAGTGCATTTTCCACCCTTTAACGTTAGACGCGAAAACTCACTTTTTACAGAGATATTTGAGCAAAATGGAGTTGACGCAGTAATTTACGGTCATTTGCACGGAAAAAACGTTCGTGCTGATAAATTAGTAGTCAAAAACGGCGTAAAATATTATTTAACGTCGTGCGACCAAGTAGAAAATAAACTTGTGGAGATAGACTTAAAATGAAAGAAAAAATTAAAAACTACTTAAAAGAACTACCAAAACGCTATTTTATAACCGCATTTTCGGGTATGGCTCAAGGTCTTTTCGTGACCTTGATTGCGGGAACTATTCTTGCAATGATTGCCGGCTGGATAGGAAATAATTACGTAGGTAATACTTTATTATATATTGCTAACGTTGCTAAATCGCTTATGGGCGCTGGAATTGGTGTTGGAATTGCTTATTCGCTTGGCAAAAATAAACTTTTGATTTTTTCAGCTGGTGTTGCCGGTATGGTCGGTGCCTTCGCTGATAAACTTATGCCAGGTAGCGGGGCTTTCTCCGTTATTTCTTTAGGTGCGCCTGGTAATCCTATCGGCGCTTACGTTGTGACGATGCTCGTTGTTGAAATCGTTTCGCTTTACGCAGGAAAAACTAAACTAGACATTATCTTAATACCACTAGGTGCAATGTTTTTAGCGTTCGGTGGTGTTTTCGTTTCATATCCGTTTATTTGGCTAGTAAATCAACTTGGTGTTTTAATTGCTATAGCAACTAAAGCAACGCCTTTCTTTATGGGAATTATCGTGGCTGTGATTATGGGTATCGTTTTAACTATGCCGAC
>JAZQWW010000029.1:0-15586 GCA_045632585.1 Christensenellaceae bacterium | reverse complement strand
TTCTGTGAAGAAGGCGACGAAGTTCCAGTTTTAACTAACGTTTGCGTTATCGGTAAAAAAGGTGACGACGTTTCGTTCTTCGCTCCAGACGGCGCTAGCGTATCTGCACCCGTTGCCGAAGAAGTTAAGGCTACCACCGCTCCTATATCGGCAAGCGCTCCAGCACAAACGGCTACTGCTCCAAGTCAAGACGGCGATAGAATTTTCGCATCACCAAGAGCAAAAAATCTTGCTAAAAAATTAGGCGTTGATTTAAAAGACGCTACCCCTACCGGTCCTAACGGTAGAATTATCGAAGCCGACGTTAGAGTTGCATCAGTTAATCCAAAGGCTAAAGTTGAAGTTGCTACTGCTCCTGCTACTGCCGAAGTTAAGACTGATAAACTTGCTGGCGTTGACGTTAAAGCGTTTAAGGACGAAAAAATGTCAGGTATTAGAAAAGTTATCGCTAAAAATATGGTGCTTTCACTATCTACTATGGCGCAACTCACTCACACCCTTTCTTTCGACTGCACTAACGTAATGGCGTTTAGAAAATATCTAAAAGACAATGCTGAAACGCTTAAACTTCCTTCAATAACTATTAACCATATCATTATCTTCGCTTTATCAAGAGTGCTTAAAAATCACAAGGACTTAAACGCTCACCTAGTTAACGGCGATACAATGAGATATTTTGAACACGTAAATATGGGTATTGCAACCGATACGCCGAAAGGCTTATTAGTTCCAACTCTATTCGGTGCAGATTTAATGAGTTTATCTGAAATTGCTGAAAAGAGCAAAAAACTCTCTGCTGACGCTATAAGCGGTAAACTTTCTCCAGACCAATTAACCGGTGGTAGTTTCACTATCAGCAACGTTGGTACTATGGGTATTGAAAGTTTCACCCCTGTCGTTAACCCACCACAAACTGGTATTCTTGGCGTTAACACTATGGAAACCAAAATTAAACTCGGTAAGAACGGCGAAATTATTCCTTACACTTCAATGGCACTTTCACTTTCTTACGACCACAGAGCGCTTGACGGTGCGCCCGCGTCTAGATTCTTAAAAGACCTAAAAGATTATCTTGAAAACTTCAGTTATAATCTTTTGGCTGACAGTAAATGCATATAAGGAGAACGAAAAATGGAAATTTATGATTTAGTCGTAATCGGTGGTGGCCCAGGTGGTTATCTTGCCGGTGAAAGAGCAGGTCACGCAGGACTTAAAACTCTAGTTATTGAAAAAAGAGAATTCGGTGGCGTTTGCCTTAACGAAGGTTGCGTTCCAAGTAAAACCTTCCTTAACTCTGCAAAAGTTTTAGATTACGCTAACCACGCTGAACATTACGGCGTAAAGGTAGAAGGTAAAAATTCTATCGACCAAAAATTCGTTGTAGAAAGAAAAAACGGCGTTGTTAAAATGCTAGTTTCTGGCGTTAAAGCAACCCTTCGTCGCAATAAAGTTAAAACTATTAACGCCGAAGCGTTTATCGAAGGCAAAGACGCTGAAGGTTTCGTTATTAAGGCGGGCGACGAAAAAGTTATCGCTAAAAGACTTATTATCGCAACCGGTTCTATGCCAGTTGTTCCACCTATCAAAGGACTTAAAGAAAACATTGAAAGTGGTTTAGTTTTAACTAATAGAGAAATTTTAGACCTTGAAGTTATTCCTAAAACCCTTACCGTTATCGGTGGTGGCGTTATAGGTCTTGAAATGGCAAGTTATTTCTCTTCGGTTGGAACTAAAGTCACCGTAGTTGAAATGCTTAATAAAATTGCAGGTCCTACCGAAAACGAAATTTCTTCGATTTTACAAAAATCTTTAGAAAAGAAAGGCGTAATATTTAATCTTGGCGCTAAAGTGACGGCTATTGAATCTGACGGCGTTGTTTACGAAAAAGACGGCAAGGTAGAAAAAATCGAGAGCGAAAAAGTTCTTTTATCTATCGGTAGAAGAGCAGTCACCCAAGGCTACGGCTTAGAAAACATCAACGTTAATTTAGAGCGTGGCGCTATCGTCACCGACGAACAAATGAGAACTAATATCGCAAACGTTTACGCTGTTGGCGACGTTAACGGTAAAGTTATGCTTGCACACACTGCTTATAGAGAAGCCGAAGTTGCTGTTAACACCATTTTAGGCAAGAAAGATGCTATGAGATATAACGTTATACCTTCAGTTATCTACACCAACCCAGAAGTTGGTAGCGTTGGCGAAACCGAAGAAAGCGCTAAAGCAAAAGGTCTTGACGTTAAGTGCGTTAATATCCCACTCACCTACTCCGGAAGATACATTGCTGAAAACACCGATTTGAGTGGCATTTGCAAACTCGTTGTAAACAACAAGACCAACACCCTAATCGGCGCGCACGTTATCGGTTCTTACTCTGGCGAATATATCGTGGCAGTATCGGCTATGATTGACCTTGAAGTAGATATCGAAAACATTAAAAAGTTAGTATTCCCACACCCAACCGTATGTGAAATCGTTAGAGAAGCGATTTTCCAAATATAATGATAAAAAATTAAGGAGAAATAGATATGTCAAAACAATTATTTGTTGACCCAAAAGAACTTAGAGCAAAAGGTTCTATCCACTTTGAAGATATCCCAGTAAATCAGTACGATAAAACTATCGCTGACGAAAAGAAAAACTTCTCAAACGACGATTTCGTTAGAATTTTTAACGATATCGCAGTTCTTCGTGAATTTGAATCCATGATTATGGATATCAAAGTTAAGCAAGAATATCAAGGCTTTAAGACCAACTATCCAGGCCCTGCCCACCTTTCAATAGGTCAAGAAGCAGCAGCCGTTGGTCAAGCGTATATTCTAGACCTTGACGATATGACCTTTGGTTCTCACCGTTCGCACAGTGAAGTTTTAGCAAGAGGTCTTGCATCAATTCATAAACTTCCTGACGACAAACTTTACCAAATTATGAAAGACTTTATGGGTGGCGAAACGCTTGCTCCCGTAGAAAAACTTAATAAGTCTGGCAACGTTAAAGATTTAGCAGTTGATTTCCTTCTCTACGGATTTATGTCTGAAATCTTCGCAAGAAGAACGGGCTTCCACAGAGGTATGGGCGGTTCAATGCACGTATTCTTCTTACCTTTCGGTATTTATCCTAACAACGCTATCGTTGGTGGCGCTGCTCCCGTTGCTTTAGGCGCTGCACTTTATAAAAAGAACAACGACAAGCCCGGTATCGTTATTTCTAATATCGGTGACGGCTCTGTTGGTTGTGGCGTAGTTTACGAATCAATGAACTTCGCCGCTATGGACCAATTCCGTACCCTTTGGGAAAAAGAAGGCGGACTTCCTATTCTATTCAACTTCTTCAACAACGGCTACGGTATGGGTGGACAAACCCGTGGCGAAACTATGGCTTATGATTTCTTAGCACGTCTTGGCGCTGGTATCACTCCTTCACAACTTCACGTTGAAAGAGTTGACGGCTTCAACCCACTTGCAGTTATCGAAGCAATGAAGAGAAAGAAAGAATTACTACTTAAAGGCGAAGGCCCTGCAATGATGGACGTTGTCACCTATCGTTTCGGTGGTCACTCTCCATCAGACTCTATGAGTTATCGTACTCCGGAAGAAGTTGCTGCTTGGAAAGAATACGACCCAATCGTCACCTACAGAAAAGCGCTTGTTGACGCTAAAATCGCTGGTGACGCTAAATTCGACGATATTCTTGGTAGCATTTCTGAAAGAATGCTTAAACTTTGCAAACTTGCATCTGACCCTGTTGAATCTCCATATCACGACTTCCAAAAAGACCCGTTCTACGTTGAAGACCTTATGTTCTCTAACGGCGCTGTTGAATCTATGTCTGATAGAAAGGTTGAAGTTGGCAAGGACGTTAAAATGCCTATGGAAGAAAACCCAAGAGTTAAACAAATAGCAGGCAAGAGCCGTTATGCGTTCGACGAAAAAGGCAACCAAGTTTCTAACCTAAAGAGATACAATATTCGTGACGGCTTATTCGAAGCAATTATCGACAGATATTATAAAGACAGCACCTTAACTTCTTACGGTGAAGACGTTCGTGACTGGGGTGGTGCGTTCGCAGTTTATAAAGGACTTACCGAAGCACTTCCATATCATAGATTATTCAACTCTCCTATTTCTGAAGCAGCAATCGTTTCAAGTGCAGTTGGATACGGACTATGTGGTGGCCGTGTAATCGTTGAACTTATGTACGCTGACTTTATGGGTAGAGCAGGCGACGAAATATTTAACCAACTTGCTAAATGGCAAGCAATGAGTTCTGGTATACTTAAAATGCCTGTAGTTTTACGTGTATCGGTTGGTTCTAAATACGGCGCGCAACACTCTCAAGACTGGGTAGCACTTCCCGCACACGTTCCAGGTCTTAAAGTTTGCTTCCCTGCAACTCCTTACGACGCTAAGGGTTTAATGAACTCAGCGCTTAACGGAACCGACCCAGTTATCTTCTTTGAAAGCCAAAGAATTTACGACAAGGGCGAAGAATTTAGAAAAGAAGGCGTTCCTGAAGGCTACTACGAAATCCCACTTGGCGAACCTGATATCAAACGTGTTGGTAGCGACGTGACAATCTTAACTATCGGCGCTACGCTTTATAAAGCAGTTGAAGCCGCTAAGATTCTTTCTGAAAAATACGACGTTGAAGCCGAAATTATCGACGCAAGAAGTATCGTTCCATTCAACTACGAAAAAGTTGTTGAATCAGTTAAAAAGACCGGTAGAATTATTCTTGCATCAGACGCTTGTACCAGAGGTTCTATCCTTAACGATATGGCAGCAAATATCACTGAACTTTGCTTCGATTATCTCGACGCTCCTCCAGTTGTTTGCGGTGCTAAAAACTGGATTACTCCTCCTTATGAATTCGACGCCGAATTCTTCCCACAAGCAGAATGGATTATCGACTTTATTAACGATAAAATCCTTCCACTTAAAGGACACGTTAGCAAACTTAACACTTCTCAAGCAGAATTCATCAGAAAATCTAAGAAAGGCGTTTAATACTAAATTTTAAGGGGAAGTTAATTCTTCCCCTTTTATTTTTATCTATGGAAAATTTTAAGTTTATTTATTCTAATATTTTAGACCCACAATTTAATATCGCTAGTGAAGAATATCTTCTAAAACAAAAAGGCGGTTATTACGTTTACGTTTGGCGCAACTCCCCTGCCGTTATAATCGGCAGTAGTCAAAACACTTTGCTTGAAGTTAACGTTAAAAAAGCCGAAGAACTCGGCGTTAAAATAGTTAGAAGACAAACGGGTGGAGGAGCAGTTTATCACGACCTTAACAACGTTTGTTTTACCGTTATAGCTCCGTTTAACCAAGCTCAAAACAACTATATTTACTTTACAAAGCCAGTAATTGAATACCTTAACTCACTTGGCGTAAAGGCTAGTTTTTCGGGTAGAAACGATATTTGTATAGGCGAAAAGAAAATATCGGGAAACGCACAAGTGATTTATAAAGATAGAATAATGCATCACGGCACTTTACTTTTTAACTCCGACCTATCTATATTATCTTCGGTGCTAACGCCTAATAAACTTAAAACCGAGTCTAAAGGAATAAAAAGCAATAGAGCAAGAGTGGATAATATTAAAAATCACTTACCAAGTGATTTCACTATTGATAAATTCGTTAAAGGACTTTGTGAATACTTAAAAAATGATTTAGAAGAATATACTTTTAGCGATAACGACGTACGTGCAATTAATTCACTTGTAAAGGATAAATACGGCACGTACGAGTGGAATATAGGATATTCCCCTAAAGGCAGTAATAGGCTTGACGCAAGGTTTAATTTCGGCACACTTACCCTTACCTTTGATTTAGTTAACGGCACTATAGAAAACGCCGAAATTTTTGGGGATTATTTCCCTATAGGTAGTCCAAGTGAGTTTATTAAAAACTTAAACGGTAAAAGGTTTAATAAAGACGACTTTTTATTAGCCCTTTCGGGAATAGAAAACCATATTCAAAACGCTACGGCAGATATTATAGTAAACGAATTATTCTAAAACCAAATAAAAAAACCTTGTTCACTTGAACAAGGTTTTTTATTTATATAATCCTTAAATTACTTTCTTGGATTTTTGATGTTTGCTTGTGCTGCAGAGAGTCTTGCGATAGGAACTCTGAATGGTGAGCAAGAAACGTAATCTAGACCGATTGCGTGACAGAATTCGATTGAACTTGGGTCGCCACCGTGTTCGCCACAAATACCGCAGTGGATATCTTTGCGATTAGCGTGTCCCATTTCTACTGCCATCTTCATAAGTTTACCAACGCCGTTGGTATCAAGTCTTGCAAACGGGTCAGATTCGTAAATCTTAGCGCCGTAGTACGAAGGTAAGAATTTACCAGCGTCGTCACGAGAGAAACCGAAAGTCATTTGCGTTAAGTCGTTAGTACCAAAGCAGAAGAATTCAGCTTCTTTAGCGATTTCGTCAGCAGTTAAAGCCGCTCTTGGAATTTCAATCATAGTACCAACTTGATATTTTAATTCTACGCCTGCTTCCTTAATAACTGCGTCAGCAGTATTAACAACAGTCTTTTTGCAGAATTGAAGTTCTTTAATTTCGCCGATAAGCGGAATCATAATTTCAGGAACAACTTTCCAGTCAGGGTGACGTTTAGAAACGGCGATAGCAGCCTTGATAATAGCCTTGGTTTGCATTTCAGCAATTTCAGGATAGGTGACTGCTAAACGACAACCACGGTGTCCCATCATTGGGTTGAATTCGTGAAGTGAATCGCAGAATTCTTTAATTTCTTTAACCGTCTTTCCTTGAGCCTTAGCAAGAAGTTCGATATCAGCTTCTTCGGTAGGAACGAATTCGTGTAGTGGTGGGTCTAAGAATCTGATAGTCACAGGTTGACCTTTAAGTGCTTCCATTAAGCCTTCAAAGTCTGCTTGTTGCATTGGTTCTAATTTATCTAATGCAATCTTTCTTTGTTCAACGGTTTCAGCGCAAATCATTTCACGGAACTTATCTATTCTGCCAGCACCGAAGAACATATGCTCGGTACGGCATAAACCGATACCTTGTGCGCCTAAATCTACTGCACGGATAGCGTCTTCCGGAGTATCAGCGTTAGTTCTAACGCCAAGCGCTTTATATTTATCAGCAAGTTGCATAATTCTTCCAAAATATCCACTGTTGGGGTCAACTGGAACGGTTTTGATTGCTACGTCGTAAATATTACCGGTTGAGCCGTCAAGTGAAAGGTCGTCGCCTTCACGGAAGATTTTTCCAGCAAGTTCGAAATATTTTTCTTCTTCGTGCATTTTGATGTCTCCACAACCAGATACACAGCAAGTACCCATACCACGAGCAACAACGGCTGCGTGTGAAGTTTGTCCACCACGTACGGTTAAGATACCTTGAGCGTATTTCATACCTTCGATATCTTCTGGAGAAGTTTCTAAACGAACTAGAATAACTTTTTTGCCTTGTTTGCCAAGTTCTACAGCGTCTTCAGGAGTGAATACGATAGTACCTGCTGCAGCGCCCGGAGATGCTGCAATACCCTTACCTACAACGTTTTCTTTGTCTGCTTTCTTAAGTGCAGCAGTGTCAAAGGTTGGGTGAAGTAGCATATCAAGAGTTTTAGCGTCGATTTGAAGAAGTGCTTCTTGTTCAGTAATCATACCTTCGTCGATTAAGTCGCAAGCAATTCTAATTGCAGCGGCAGCAGTACGTTTACCGTTTCTGGTTTGAAGCATATAGAGTTTACCTTTTTCAATGGTGAATTCCATATCTTGCATATCTCTATAGTGGTTTTCTAGAATTTTGCAAATATTTAAGAATTGTTCGTAAACTTCAGGAAGAACTTCTGCCATTTTAGAAATAGGCATTGGAGTTCTCACACCTGCAACATCGTCTTCACCTTGAGCGTTCATTAAGAATTCGCCCATAAGACCTTTTTCACCGGTAGCAGGGTTACGGGTAAATGCAACGCCCGTACCACAATCGTCACCCATATTACCAAACGCCATCATTTGAACGTTAACTGCAGTACCCCAGCTGTATGGAATATCGTGGTCCATTCTGTAGATGTTTGCTCTTGGGTTGTCCCATGAACGGAATACGGCTTTGATTGCGCCGAATAATTGGTCTTTCGGGTCTGAAGGGAAGTCTTCGCCGATTTTTGCTTTGTATTCTGCTTTGAATTGTTCAGCAAGTTCTTTTAAGTCATCAGCAGTAAGGTCAACGTCGAATACAACGCCTTTTCTTTCTTTCATTTTATCAATAAGTTCTTCAAAGTATTTTTTACCAACTTCCATAACTACGTCGGAATACATTTGAATAAATCTACGATAACAGTCGTAAGCCCATCTAGCGTTGCCAGATTTTTTAGCAAGAACTTCAACTACTTCTTCGTTAAGACCAAGGTTAAGAATAGTATCCATCATACCTGGCATTGACGCTCTAGCGCCTGAACGAACTGAAACGAGTAGTGGGTTTTCTTTGTCGCCAAACTTTTTGCCTACAACTTTTTCAAGTTTTTCAATGTTTTCCATGATTTCGGCTTTAATTTGGTCGTTAATTTGTTTGCCGTCTTCATAGTATTTGGTGCAGGCTTCGGTAGAAATGGTAAAACCTTGTGGAACGGGAAGACCGATATTGGTCATTTCAGCAAGGTTAGCGCCCTTACCACCTAACGTTTCACGCATTTTTGCATTGCCTTCACTAAAAAGGTAAACGTATTTCATATTTATTTCTCCTTAAATATAATTTTTAATTTGTGACTAAATTATTTTACACTATTTTACAGTTTTTTTCAACACATTTTGGCTAATATTTATATTTTTTTATTTAATTATATAATTTTATTAAGGCTTCTAAAGTTTTAAGTCTTTCTTCGGTCTTATTCACGATATAATAGTTAATTAATTTTAAGCATCTAACGGCGTTTTCTTTGTCCGTATCTCCCACACTAACTATATCGCTAAGCGCCATAAAAGTAGACGGATTTATTTGTATATCGCCTTCTTCCTTGCAGTTTTCGCAAGAAAAACCACCTGATAGGGGAACGAAAAAAGTTCTACCTTCAATCTCTTTATTACATTTGCAACAACCGTTAAGATTAAGAGAATAGCCAACGTTTTTAAGCGCTTTTAATAGATATTCGGTTAAAACAACCAAAGGCTCTATATTTTCGTACGCAAGTTTTTTTAGCGTTTCAACAACTATTAAAAATAAGTCGCTTGCCAAAATATCTTCTACTAAAAATTTTTTGACGAATTCAACCACCACGCTTGCCGAATAAAACTTTTCCACGTTTTCTCGAATAGGATAAAAACTGTCTATTAAACTTGCACCCGTCATCGTTCTATAATTTCCACGCTTAGTGGCTACGTATTCGACAAAACAAAAAGGCTCGGTAGCAAATTTTAACTTTGCACCTGCCTTCATTACACCTTTTGATTTTAGCGAAATTAAACCCTTTTCTAAGGTCAAAACGTTTATTATTTTATCGTTTTCTCCGTAGTTCACGCCCGATATTACTATTCCGCTTAATTTTTCTTCCATTATTCTTTTTCCGTTAGTTTTTTATACAATAAATAGTAAGATATTTCGCCCGTTTTTTCAAACATATTCCAAGTAGCGTCTATAGGCGTTAGTTTATCTTTCTTCATTTTCCGCCCCCCCTAAAAAAGAGTATACGGAATATTTTTTCTTTTATACGCCTTCGCCGTAGCCGTGTTGTTTTAGAAGATATTTTGAATTTCGCCAGTCTTCTTTAACCTTTACGTAAGTCGTTAAGAACACCTTCTTGCCCAAAAATTTTTCCATATCAATTCTAGCAAAAGTTGATACTTCTTTAATTTTAGAGCCTTGTTTTCCTATCAAAATGGCTTTATGGTTAGGCTTTTCACATATAATATCAAGGTTAATATCGTAAGCCGTACCACTTTCGTTCAAGGAAAACTTGTTTATTATAATCGCTATGCCGTGTGGTATTTCTTTGTCGAACTTAAGAAGAATTTTTTCACGCATAATTTCGGATAGCATAAACTTTGTCGAACGGTCTGAAATTATATCTTCACTAAAAAGTTTCTCGCCGTCGGGAAGTACTGACTTAATAACCTTAAGAAGTTCTTTTACGTTCTTACCTTTTCTTGCCGAAACAGGAACTATTTCTACGCCTAATTCTTCAAGTTCTTTAAGTTCCGAAATGAGCAAACTTTCTGGCATTATATCCGTTTTTGATAACACCAAAATAAACGGAATATCTTCCTTTTTGAACTTCTTTATGAACTGCACGTCCTTTTCGGCTAAACCTTCGTGTGCATCAAGAACAAACATAATAGCATCAACGTCCACCACGCTATCGCTAACTGTTTTTTGCATATATGCGTTAAGTAGGTTGTCCGCCTTGTAAAGTCCAGGCGTATCAATAAATGCTATTTGACTATCAGAAGAAGTATAAACGCCCAAAATGCGTTCTCTAGTAGTTTGTGGCTTTGGGGAAACTATTGCAACTTTTTCGCCAACCAAAACGTTTACTAGCGTACTTTTACCAGCGTTTGCCCTGCCGATTACCGCAACGTATCCACTTTTCATTGTTCGTCCACCACGCCAAGAAACGACAACGCCGTCTTTTCTTTTGCTCTCATTTCTTTTTTATCTTCTTCGTCCATATGGTCGTAGCCGAATAAATGCATAAGCCCGTGAATAATAAGATAATCTCTTTCACGCTCTTCACTATGTCCAAATTCTTGCGCTTGTTTTTTAACTTGCTCTTCACAAAGCACTATTGAACCTAAAAATATGCGACTTCCTTCCATTTCAGTCACGCAATCTTTAGGGGATAAAATCTTACCTTTAATCCCGTCTAGCGTTGGGAAAGATAAAACGTCTGTCACGCTGTCTACTTCTCTTTGTAAGAAATTTAAGCGTTGCATTTCTTCAGCATTTAAAAATATGAGTTCGGCTTTAAATTTTGCCTTTTGATTAAGCGTTTTATAAACTGCTTTGCATAACTTTTTAGTTTTAACTTTGCGCGCTAAACTTTCTAATACTAACTTTGCCATCTTATTCTTCCTGACCACCTTCTAAATCCGTATCTTCAATACCTTCAAGCGAAACCTTGGGGTATTCTATTCTGCTATGATATACACCGGACAAACTATTTATTACCGTGTGTATAATTATGTTAAGTTCTTTTAAGGTTATTTCGCATTCGTCAAACTGACCTAACTGCATTCTGTCGCTAACCACCTTTTTAACGGCTTTAGCAACGCTTTCTCTCGAACGGTCGGAAAGCGTTCTCGCTAGGGCTTCGCAACTATCAACAATCATTAAAATAGACGCTATCTTGGTTTGAGGCTTGGGTCCACTATACGAATACTCTTTAATTTCTACTTCGCCGTCGGTAAACTTTTTAGCCTTGTCGTAGAAGTATAATATAGGCATAGTTCCGTGATGCTCTCTCGCAACGTCGGCAACTTCTTTGGGAAGTCTGTTCTTAAGCGCGTATTGATATCCGTCAACGGTGTGCGACCTAATAATATTTGCCGAAAGTTCGGGGGTTATATCATCGTGGGGATTTACTTCGCCCACTTGGTTTTCTTTGAAAAATTCTGGGCGACGAAGTTTACCTATATCGTGATAATAAGCGCACGTTCTTGCAAGCAAAGCGTCTTCACCGATTGCCGTTGCGCAGGCTTCGGCTAGGTTTGAAACGACGATTGCGTGATTAAACGTTCCGGGCGAATGAATTATCATTTTTTTAATATATTTTGCTTTATGGTCGGTAAGTTCTGCAAGTTTAAAACAAGTTAGTTTTTTGAATATAAATTCAAAAACGGGAAGAACTATAATAAAGCACGCTATAGCGATAGGTCCTGATATAAATGCTGTAAGTAAATCTTTATAAGCGTATGCAAACGGTCTTTCTATAGATAAAACTGCAACGCAAATCAAACAAGGAAGCGATATAAAAACACTACACGCCATAAGTCTAAAACGTGAGTAAATATCTTTCATAACGTAAATTGCTATTACGCCTGAAGAAAGAGTAATTATTGGGAAAATCGCTTGTTCTAAATGCGCTAGGTCGCTAGTTATCCCAGAAAATCTATCGAAAGTAAATAAAAGCGTGGTAAAGAAGAAAGTCATAAATACGGCCGTTCTACTGTTAGTTAAAAACAACGCTAACACGGCAACCAAAGCAAGGGGACGAACGTAAATGCTTAAGTATTTTTCTATAATGAAACAAATACAAAGCGAAACTTGAAGAATTAAGAACAACATTTCAGAGTTCACAGCACGTCTTAAAAAATCTTTTTCTTCAAAGTAGAAATACAAAAACATAGTCGAAACGGTCAAGCAAAGCAAAGCGAAAAGTTTTAAAAGCGCTTGTCCATCTTTTATGAAAGTATCAAATTCTATTCCCGCACCAACACGAAAATAAAATAAAGCAACGAACAGTCCCATAAATATTAAAACGTTCGCCACGTAAGTTATAGCAAGAGCAACTATATCTCTTTTTCTCCAATAAACGTGTTTTGATAGTAATTTATCCATATTTTTTCCTTTATTTATAAATAACGTGTCTATAGGTAATGGTAGCCAAATATCTATATCCACTTTCAGTTATTATTTTGTCTGCATAAACGTTAATTAAATCTAAATCTTCCCTTTCGCTTTCAATACTTACCAAAAAATTTTCTTCAGGAATATCTATTTCCGAAAAATATTCTATTTTTTCTTCTACAATAATAGAAACGTATGCTATGGGATTAACTAAAATAATCTCGTCTTTTATCCTAGCCGTTCCGTCTATTAAAATTTCACCGATTTCAACCTTATCGCCAACGTTTTTTAAGGGCGTTCCACGATAGACTTTTAGGTCTTCAATAACACCGTTAACGTCACTTGCTATAACGCTTTCTGTTCCTATTGGGCTTTTAACGGCGTTTTCTGATAAAATTAGTTCCACTATCATTTTATTTCCGTGCTTTTTGCACGACGCAAACGTCAAATTAGGGTTTGATGCAAGTATTTTATCTTCTAGCGACGATAAATCGATTTTAGAAAATTTAGAATATTTATAAACGCCTTCTTCTTCTAAAAACGAAGTCACTTCACGCTCTAAAATCTTACCACTACCCGTAAACTCAACGTCTAAAAGATAATCGTTAAAAGCAAAAGAAAAAATGATTAAAACTAACGCACCGATTACGGCGCCAAAGTTTCTTACCGCTAGGTATATCGGCAAGTTTTTTCCGTGAAGTTTTACCTTTCTTATATTGTAGCATAAATTATTCGTAATTGCAAAAAAATTTTCAATTTGATTAGACTTAATGGAAAATCGCATTTTTTTAGATGAAATTTTCCTTAAATTATATAACCAAACGCCTTTTCTTTGTAAATAATTTATTAAGTAATCTTGGTTAAGTCCTTTAACTTCGTAGTGTGCGTAAATACCTAATTTTTTTGCAGTTCTTTTACTTTTCCGCAAACGACTAAATCCCCTTGGCAATATTTTTTTACAAATAAGTTTTCGCCTAAAATCTTTATTTCACCTTTTTTAAGCGTAGCAACTATTTCTTCAGTTGAAAAATTCTTTATGCCCGCAACTCCTTGCACGTACACCCCTTCTTCAAGCAATATTGCCCTAAAAAATCCGTTGGCGTTAGCATTTAGATTTTGCCTAATATTTTCTATAAAACTCATAATATAACTTATGCCGATTTCGTTTATAAAAGAACGACAAAAAAAGATAGTCCGAAAGGCGTTTTTTTAGCAGTGTTTTATTAAATAAATTTTTTTAAGTGGTTGATTTTTATTACTTTTTGTAATAAAATTATCGTATGAAATCTTTTAACTTCAAATTTAAGCCCTACGTTATAGTTTTACTTATCCTAACGCTAGTTATTTCTTTAATTAGTTTAGCGCTTAACGTTTATAACCTAGTAATCTATTTTTCGATTGGTGGAATAAAAATTATATCGTACGCTATCATTTGCCTTGCAACCACCGTAATTGCGACTTTTATATTAAGCGTGCTATTTTATAGCAAATACAAACTATGCAATGAATATTTGGTTTGTAATCTCGGATTTTATAAAACCAAAGTCAAGATAAGTAAAATTAGCGAAATTATAAATTTTAGCGCTCAAAATAAACTTATAATCTATTTTAACGAAAGCGACTACAGCGTTATAGTAATTGCTAAAGAAAATTACGAGAATTTTATTTCTACTATTTTAAAAATCAATCCTAGAATAGTCTTTAGCATAAATAATACTGCAAAAATTTAAAAAATTAAAAAATTTTTGTATAACCGTTGACAATTTTTTTTAATAAGAGTACACTATAGACAGTTAAATACTCCGGTAGGTAAGGCTACGTTAGGGATATGGGTTGCTACCGCAAAATAGTGGAGACACTATGCGATGGTCAAAAGGTTTTGTCGAATACAAGGCTCAATCTAATGCAATTTCACCGCCCTATGGTGCTAAAGCCAGTATGGTAATTAGTTTTTTGCTTTATTCTGCCGAATATTTATCGGCAGTTTTTTTGTTTTAAGGAGGGCGAAACCGTGAAAGAAAGAATAATGGAACAATGCGAAAAATTATTATATTGCTTTCAAAACCGAAAGTTTGCCGACCTTAGAATTACGCTTCTTGATATGGAACCGCAAGATATAGCCGAGTTTATTGAAGAAAATCTTGAAGAAAACGAAAAACCCGTATTCTTTAGACTTCTTCCCAAAGATTTGGCGTCGGACGTTTTTATTGAAACGGATTCCGATACGCAAGAAAATTTAATCGCTAAATTTACCGATAAAGAACTTAAAGCCATTATTGACGATATGTTTCTTGACGATACCGTTGATATCATTGAAGAAATGCCTGCTAACGTGGTTAAGAGAATTCTAAAAAACTCTGACCCCGAAAATAGAAAACAAATAAATAAACTATTAGAATATCCCGATGATTCGGCTGGTTCGATTATGACGACCGAGTTTGTTTCACTAAAAAAGAACTTAACCGTTGAAAAGGCGTTTAACAAACTTAAACGCACGGGTATCAATAAAGAAACTGTTTACACCTGCTACGTCACCGACGATAAAAAGCGTTTGCTAGGCGTAGTCACCGTAAAGGATATGCTACTTGCCGACGACGAAGATACTATGGAACAAATTATGGATTCTTCGGTAATTACGGCAAAAACTTTGGACGACAAAGAACAAGTTGCATTGATGCTTAGTAAATACGACTTCCTAGCACTTCCCGTTATTGACAACGAAGGCTGTATAGTCGGTATCGTCACCGTCGACGACGCTGTGGACGTTATTCAAGACGAAGCAACCGAAGATATTCAAAAGATGACGGCTATTCTTCCTACCGAAAAGCCCTATTTAAAACTAAACGTCTTTGAAATCTTTAAGGTAAGAATTCCTTGGCTACTTCTTCTTATGATTTCGGCAACTTTTACTTCACTTATCTTAAACGCCTACGAAGCGTCGCTATCAAGCACTTTGTTAATTGCGTGTATTCCTATGCTAATGGGAACGGCGGGAAATGCAGGCGGTCAAGCGTCGGTCACCGTAATTCGTGC
>JAZQWW010000028.1:0-1886 GCA_045632585.1 Christensenellaceae bacterium | reverse complement strand
GCCATAAAACTAACCGAAATAATAAATTCGGTTATTCCGTTTTCTTTAAGCGATAAAATCGCCCTTTCAAGCAAACTTTTCCCACTAATTTGTACCATAGGCTTTGGTATTTCGCCTTTGGTAAGTTCACTTAATCTCGTACCGAAACCACCAGCCATTATATACGCTTTCATTGTTCTATATAACTCTCCACACCGCTAAACGAAAAACTTACGGGATAGGTTTTTCCCCCAAGACTATTCATAGCGTTAATTAGTTTATCCCTGTTTGAAGGATTACAATAAAGAAGTAAAAATCCACCGCCGCCAGCACCTGAAACTTTTACGCCTTCAGCACCGTTTAAGGTAGCCGTTTTTATAATTTCTTCTAGTTCAGCGTTGCTAACTATGCTTGAAGTTCTTTTCTTATGTTCCCAACCGTCACGAAGATTTTTTGCAAAACTTTCCGTGTCGGCTTTTTCTAGACTCTCTCGCATTTGCCTTGCAACGCACTTGAGATTTTGCATTGCGTCTATGGTTTTATCGCTCTTATTTTCTACGTTTTCTATCTGCCTAGAAATTATGTTTTTAGTTAGTTCTAACTGCATTTTACTAGAACTTCTACTCTTGCCACTATAATATAAAAGTAATGAAGATTCAAACCTACTTACCTTATCTGGCGTAAGTTCTATTTTTTCAACTACCACGTCTCCGCCTTTTTCAAAATAGGTGTAGTTTATTCCACCGTAAACGGCTGAATACTGGTCTTGCTTTCCACCTGCAAGTTTTAAGTCGTTTCTCTCAATATCGTAAGCAAGGCGTGCTAGTTGGCTTTTTGTTAAATTAAGATTTAATAAACTGTCGAACGCCTTAAGTATAGCAACCACCATAGTCGACGACGTGCCTAGTCCAGACCCTACGGGTGCGTCGTTATTAGTGTACATCTTAAAAGATAAAGGCTTTCCACCGTTATAGTCTTTTACTATTCGGTTATACACGCCCCTATGAAGTATTAGATTGTTTCCGTCAAGTTCAAGCCTACTTACGCTAGGCGTAAGTAAAGTGTTGTGATTGTCGCTAGCGTCTATAAAAATCATATTATCGTCAGTAGGAATAATGGTGCAGTAAGCGTACATCGTTATGGTAGCGTTTAAAACTTCGCCACCAAACTCGTCGCTATAAGACGGTATATCCGTTCCACCACCTGCAAGACCTATTCTAAGTGGCGCTCTACTTCTTATTTGCATCTTTTTTCTCCTTGACGATTTGAGATAGTCTTTCAAGCACTTTATCAGCGCAATCTTTCCAATGAATATATAAGTTCGTTTGTGCGTTTTCGCCCACTTTTTTTAGTTTTTCTCTATCCGAAACGGCAGTGATAATTTTTTCGGCAAAATCTTCTACGCTATCTTTCGACAAATACCCGTCAACGCCGTCGGTCACGCCGTATCCAGCGCAAGAATTTTCTATGTAAATACCCGGTGTTTTATAAGACGCACCTTCTACTTTTACTAGCCCGAAATTGTCGTAAAGTGACGGGAATAAAAGTAAATCCGACCTTGAAAATAATAGTGGAAATTGCTCCCTAGGTAAAAATCCCGTAAAAATTACTTGGTTTTCAGTAAAGCCTAAATCGTTTGCTTTTTTCTTAAGATTTTTAAGTTCCGTACCCTTTCCAACAACGTAAAATCTAAAGTTTATACCATTATCTTTTACTATCTTTAGAGCATCTAATATAAAGTCTATACGCTTTAATGGAACTACCCTTCCAACGTAAATAAATACTAGTTCGTTAGAGCCGATATTAAAAACTTCGTTTGCTTTAAGCGAGTTTTCTTCAACCTTTTCACACACGCTAAAATCAGTTCCAAACGGAAGATAAGTTATCTTTCCCTTATAGCCGAACGA
>JAZQWW010000027.1:0-6534 GCA_045632585.1 Christensenellaceae bacterium | reverse complement strand
ACACCTATGATGGCGATATACAAAACGGCACGATTTATACGCTTGGCTCTACCGTGCTTTCAATTATAACAATACCACTACTTTATTTGGTGCTTTGTCTAATAATTTAGAATAAACTAAAAAGTAAAAGGATAACGAATTATCGCTCTCCCCATAGGGATTTTAATTAAACTCAGCTTTTAACAAGTCGAGTTTTCTTTTGCCCACACAAAACTGCTTGAACTAAATTTGTTTTTTTGATATAATGAAAATATAATCTTAACTATCAAGGAAAGTATCATGCGCATTATTGAAAACAATAAAGAACTTAGTTTTAATATATGTGGTTATCAATTCAAACAAATGAAATCAACAATAACAGAATATAACTATGATGCAAATTGGTTAAATTGTGAAATAGAATATTTTGAAAATGGCTCAAGATATGTTTATACCGACTCTTGCTTATTAACTTATGAACTCGAAGAACTCATATTTGCTCTATCAAAAATAATTAAAGGGGAAGAGAGTAGTTATATTTCAGCTTTTATGGAGCCATATTTGAAAATAGCAATAGCCAAAGTAGAAAACAAGATGTTATTTATTGTTAATTTTGTATATGATACTCTTGATGGAATATGGAAAACACGCAAAATTGCTTCTGTGGTTGAAGTTGAACATGCCGTTCAAATTTTGAACGAGTTAAAAGAACTTCAAAGGAAATACCCTGAAAGATAGACTCTAAGGAATTGGTGAGAGCATTTAAAAACTTATAAAGTGTAGCACACTATACTTTGCAAGCAAAGTCGTGTGTTTTGCAAAGCAAAAAAGAAAAGAGTAGCAAAATTTTTGCTACTCTTTTATAACGTCTAAAAAATCCCTAAGGGGCACGCCCCTTTTCGTTATCCTTTATTTTTTTATAATATTGCTATTTACTATCTTTAGCCAAAGGCGCAACTCCTGCTTTTTCTAAAATGCGTACGATAAGAGGTATAACTAATAACTGCAAAGCAATCCCCACAACGCTATCAATAAATGCACCCTTTATAAATAAGGCAAACGTAAAAACGTCACCCATAAAAGACCAAAGCACAAGAGTTGTTATTCCCCAAACTATTCTTCCTATAAGCATAGCCCCGATTAAAGAAATAATTACGCTACCTTTGACGTTATGTAATACTTTATAAATTAAGCCGGAAACTAGACCGTAAGCGCAAAGTTCAAACGCCATACCTACTGCGTTTGGGTAAAGATTTGGCATACCAAAAGTCACCGAGCGCAATAGTGGTGCGATAAATCCTATAACTCCACCATAAAACCCGCCACAAAGCAATCCACATAAAAATATTGCGAAATGCATTAAATTAAGCATTTTCCCCAAAATTCTAATTTGCCCTGTAAAGAACGGTAAGACTAACGCCAAACACAAGCAAATAGCAGAATACACTATTTTTAACGTTTGATTTTTGCTCATTTTATTCCTCAACTATTACCGAAACGCCATCAGGAATTATCGTCAAATCAAATTGCTCTTTATTCAAAATCTTTTTCGCTTTTTCAAGAGCGTCCTCTACGGAATTTGCGTGAATCATTTTCATATCTTCAACCATTTCTTTTGGGCAAGAAGACACGAAAATTATAGTGGATTTAAGCATAATTCTCGCTAAAATTTGTGATTGCCATTGGTCGATAATGGTTTCTAAAGGTGGCGTTGCAAGAAATTTATCCATAAGTTCTTTTGCGCTAACGCAGTCCTTAAAGGTTTGATAAAACTTCTTTCCACCGTGTCCATCACTCGCTTTTGCAACCATAATAATGCAACCACCGTCTTTTATTGTCGCTTCGGCAGCAGTCATTCCTTTAACTGCTTGATAAATATTTTGGTCAAGTGGATATCCACCGTTTGTAGAAATTACAACGTCGGCTTTTTTTGCCGAAACTTTACAGTTTTTGTTTAAGAACTCAACACCTTTAGCGTGTGCTTGTATAACGTCACCTGCAACAGCGTAAATCGGGTCGTGTTCGGCATTGATAACTACGTTTACTATAAATGCTAATTTTGCCTTTTTAGCAGCGTAAATCATATCGGTATGCACGGGATTGCCGTCAAGAATACCCGTTCTTGCTCTTTGGTGATTTATAAAGGTTGAATTGTGGTTATACATAACCGTTTCTCTTGCACAAACGCCCGGTAAAACACTTTTTCTTCCACCTGAAAAACCGGCAAAGAAATGTGGCTCTATAAACCCTTCAGACACCAACAAGTCGGCTTCTGCCGCTATTTTGTTTAGGATAAATCTTCCGCCCGAAGGAAGGTCGCCCATATATACTAGATTTTCTTCGTCATCACAATCGTGTATTACTATTTTTTCGCTTGCAACGATTTCTTCCCCAAACTTTGCAACAAGTTCTTCTTTCGTAGTAGTTCTATGTAAGCCCGTAGCAATTAAAATTACTATATCTGCATTAGGATTGCCTTTCCTAATTGCTTTAAGCATTAACGGAACGATAATCTTACTTGGAACAGGTCTTGTATGGTCTGACGCAATTAGACAAACCTTATTTTTCCCTTTTGCAAGAACTTCTAATTTTTCCGTGCCGATAGGGCTTTCTATTGCATTTTTCACAATGCTTTCTTTATCTGCTAATGGAACGTAAGTATGTAAATTTGAAGTTAACACCCCTAAAACTTTATTTTCTTCAATACTAAAGTTAATTTTTTCCTTTCCATAAGGTAATTCTAATTGGAGTTTTTTACTCATAATCCCCCCTGTGCGTTATTATCAAGCAAAACTCGACCTATAGTAAGTCGAATTTTTTGCAATTCAATAAATCTAATATTTATTAAACGTCACGCTTTGCGTTTAATTTTTATTTACCTTATCAGTCGTGTCTGCACCACCGTAGCAATGATATTGGTCGATTTTCCAAGTGATAGGAACGTAAGGATTTTTCTTTTCGATATCTTCAGCAAGTTCAACGCCCCAACCAGGTCCGTCTGGAATTTCCATATATCCGTCTTTTAGTTTGAACTTGTATTCGCCCATACAATCTAACGCTTGCTTAAAGGTTGCAGGTGGGAAAGTTTCCATAATCAAGAAGTTAGGAATTACGGCAGCCAAATGCAAACTTGCAGCAATATTTATAACGCTTACGGGAACGTGCGGTACGATATAAGCGTGGTGCGCTTCTGCAAGCGCGCAAACTTTCATACTGCCCGTAAATCCACCTAAAGTGCAAACGTCAGGTCTTGCAATTCTCATACCAGAGTTAAGCATCATTTCAAATTCTTGAATACTAATACATCTTTCCCCAGCAGCAATTGGAACTACCGTCTTTGCCGTAAAGTCTTTTAGCGTTTCAATATTTTCAGAACGAATCGGGTCTTCAAAGAATAATATGTTTAAGTCTTCTAGCATTTTGCAAAGCATAAGCGATTCGTCGCCGTTAAGTTCTCTGTGAATTTCAATAGCGATATCTATTTCGTCGCCAAGAACTTCCCTTGCAAACGCAATTCTATTGTACATAGTAGTAAGCCTTTTTGAAGACGCATATCCTTCCATATCTCTACAAGGATTAATTCTAACGGCGGTAAAGCCTTCTTCTTTGGCTTCTAAAAGTAGCGCTCTAAACAATTCGTTGTCGTTGTTTGGGGTAATGTGTCGCCATACACGGATTTTATCCCTATATTTTCCACCGAATAAATCGTAAACGGGTACGCCAAGCGCCTTTCCTTTAATATCCCAAAGCGCAAGGTCTATTGCGGATATAGCGCTTTGAATATTCATACCCTTAAATTGATGTTCTTCGTAAAGTCTTTCGTTAATGAAGTTTATTCTGTTAACGTCTTCGCCGACAAGCACAGGCTCTAAACATTTAAGAGTTCCAACGACTCCTTCACGCATTGCCCAAAGTCCCGATTCGCCAAGACCAACTATACCTTCGTCGGTATGAACTTTTACAAATAAATGTCTGTTTCCCGATAAAATCGGCTCAATTTTAGTAATTTTCATATATTTCGCTCCTTAATCATTAAAAAATCGTTTTCGGGGACTTTCTAATGCCTTGGTTTATTTAAACTTTATTTTATTCTTCGCCGTTGTCCTTGTATAATTTAATCGCCTTTTCGGTGACGAAGGCATTATTGCAATGCGGACAAATATCCGCGTCCTTCTTACCGTCTATAATTATTTCACTGCCACAATTAATTTATATAGCGTTTACGTTATCCATTTTTCTTCAATAATACTACAAAAATATTATATCACCTAAAATTAAATAATGCAACAAAATAAAAAATAGCAAGACAATTTGCCTTGCTATAATATGGTTGCAAGTCAGGTTTACTAAAAGAGCCGTAATAATAAAAAGCGTTAGAAACTTTCTAACGCTTTTTTTATTCTACTAATTAAATAGTCAATTTAGTTATTCGCTTTTATTTTTTTATCGTAAATTTTCTTAAATTTTTTATATAATTTTTTATTTGGGCAACAAAAAAGAATTTCTATCTCATATTTATTATTATCTAAAATCCACTTTTTTGTTGCTTTTAATGCAGTTTTAAAAAATGTTGTTTCTCTAATTCCATTATATTTTTCTAAAATACAAGGGATTCCCACCCAATGTATTTTTAGTTCTTTTGCTTTTTCTAAAATATTATTAAAAAACATGCTAAAGTTTTTCTTTTTATCAACAAAGCCTATATGCAAAACTTTTTCTGCAGTTAACCATAGTCCTTTCGTGATTTTCATTTCGTTGGATTTTAGCTTAAGCATCTCTCTATAAGAATCTAAATATATGTCTTTGTATTCTTTCAAATAAACATTATAGTAAGCGTTTTTATCTTTGATTGAAAATTCTGAGTTGCCATCTTTTTGAAACACAAAGTTTACCAACAATTCAAACCCAAACCCATCTTCTGTTACATCGTGACTATGGATACCTATCTTATCGCTTAGTGGCTTACCGTATTTTTTGATTACCTTTTTCATTTTTTCTAATGAGCAAGGCAAATCATCTTCGTCAAAATTCTCTATGCCTATGACTTTAGCAATGGTTTCTTTGCCAAAGAAGGTTGGAACAACAACTAAATCACCCTTTTTTATACTTTCATCTTCACATAAATAATAATATAATTTACCACTATTTTTAAACTCTATTTCTGCAACTCTATGCTTTGTCAAATCTTCATCGTAGTAACCATCTTCGATATCATTTAAGTATTCCCTAAAATCTATTAGTTCACTATCATCAATCCACAAATTGCACCCTTGATGAACTTTTTTAATCAATTCTTTAAATTGCTGTTCGCTAAACCTCTGTTTTACTTCAATGCTATCTTTATCTTCTTCGTTTTCTTTGTAATATAGAGTAAATAATATTTTACCATCTATATTCTCCAACAAAAAATCTATATCTGGCTCTACAAAAAAAGAAAAACCTTGTTTCTTAATATAACCTATAGAAATGCTATCTAAAGAACAATAAAAGCAAAGCATATCATAAGTGTCAAAATATATGAGTTCCTTTATAAAGCTTACCTTTTTGCTTGTATATTCAATTTTAACAGGCAAAAAATCATTGTCATCTATTCCATATGGTTGTCCTTCATTTCTTTCCAATATAGTTATTTTTATTTCTTGTTGCTTATCTATTAAATGAATATGAGACTCCTGCATAACGTAATCCCTTAAATTTTTTCTTTATTATAGCCCATAAAAATGTCATATGTGTGTCATATTATATCACTTTTTTTGATTTAAAACAATAGAAAAAGACTATCAATAAACCTATGTGGTTCAATTGATAGTCTAGTGGTGGCGGGAGTGGGATTTGAACCTCACGACCTTCGGGTTATGAGCCCGACGAGCTACCAAGCTGCTCCATCCCGCGATATTTCTCATATATAATATACTATTCTCTTTTTTTTGTCAACTTATATTTGCCTTTTTTAGTAAATTATTATCAATTACTCTTGTTTTTTTTTCGTCATTTTGCTACAATTATTATATGCTTATCGATTTCGATTTTAATAGCCTTAAAGGTAAAAACGTTTGCGTTGCCGTCTCCGGTGGCACAGACTCTATGGCTTTGCTTTATTATTTATTATCCGTTAGGAATAAATATTCTTTTTCAGTTTGCGCTATTAACGTTGAACACGGTATTCGTGGAGAGTCTTCTGTTTCAGACTCAAGTTTCGTTAAATCATACTGCGAAAAATTAGGCGTTCCACTTTTCTCTTTTTCGGTAGACTGCCCTAAACACGCAAAAGACAACAAACTTTCGCTTGAAGAAAGCGCAAGGAAACTTCGCTACGATTGTTTTTATTCTTTACTTGACCAAAATAAGTGCGAAGTTATTGCAACGGCGCATCATCAAGGCGATAACGTAGAATCAATTCTACTTAATATCTTTAGGGGCTGTGGCGTTGACGGGCTTTGTGGAATTGAAAATTATTCCGACAAAATTATTCGCCCGTTCCTATCCGTTTCTAAAGAAGAAATTCTATCGTACGTAAAAGATAACGATATCCCTTTCGTGACGGACGAAACTAAC
>JAZQWW010000026.1:0-1708 GCA_045632585.1 Christensenellaceae bacterium | reverse complement strand
CTTCTCGATAATAGTTTCAAATTCCACAACACTTTCTGAGAGCGCATCAGTCAAACTAAACGCCTCGTGCTTTTCTTGTATTTCTTGATTTTCAAGTTTGTTGAGTTTTAGGATATTCGTAATCAAATCGGTTATACGCTTTGATGCAGAAATTAGCGTTTTTGAGTAATTCTTTCTCGTTTCACTATCAAGCGTTTCGTCTTGAAGTAATGTTGAATAGTTTTGTATAACTGCAAGTGGAGTTTTAATTTCGTGGGAAACGTTAGAAATAAAATCGGTTTTTAATACTTCGTTTTTTTGAAGTTCCGTTGCCATTTTATTTAAGTTTTCCATAATCAAATCGTATTGATTATACTTTCCGTATTCGTGCTTTATTTCAAGCCTGGTAGAAAAATCACCTTCGGCAATCTTTTCGGTGGCATCAACTATTTTTTGTGTTGGACGTTCTACCGTTATTTTTCTTCTAATCCAATCAAATACCGTACAGAAAGTTGCAAGAATTATTATTTCTATAAGTATTAATATAGCAATCCAAGTAATGTTATCCGTCCTTTCTCTAATATAGTCGTAAATAAGTATTGCCATTTGCATAATAACGGCTATAAGAATAAAAAACGAAATTGCACCGCTCCAACTAAACCCTGCGGAAGTAGTTTTTTTCTTTTTCATTTTAACACCACCTTATACCCAAGCCCGTGAACGGTGGCAATTTCAAATCCGTCGCATTGAGATGTCTTTTCACGAAGTTTCGCCATATACACGTCAACCGTTCTGCTTGTGGTGGAAGAGTCGTAATCCCAAAATTCCGCCATAAGCGCCGAACGAGTAAACGTCTTTTTAGGGTAGGATAACATTTTGAATAAAATATCAAATTCTCTAACGGTAAGAGATATTTCTTCGCCGTTTAAGGTAGCCGTGCGTTCTTCCACGTTCATAGAGAAGTTGCCAAGAGTAATTTCTTTTTCCGTTTCAATTTTAGCACGGCGGAGTATCGCCTTAATCGTCATAAGCAAAATATCAATATCAAAAGGCTTAGTCACGTATTCGTCAATGCCGATATTGTAACCAAGCATTTTAGAAGGCTTGTCGTCTTTTGCCGTCATAAAGATAATCGGCGTTGTTTTATCGGTAGAACGAACGCTTTCAGCAAGTTCAAAGCCGTTCATTCTCGGCATCATTATATCGGTTAAAAGAAGGTCGCATTTTTCTTCATCCATTTTTTCTAACGCTTCAAGCCCGTCAAAACACGAAACAACGTCATAACCCACGTTACGAAGGCTTGACGAAACAAAACGATTTAAGTCCATATCATCTTCAACAACAAATATTTTTATCATTTAAGCTCTCCTTATGTCTATATTGTACCACCTATATTATAACAAATTGTTTGTAAAATGTTAACAAATTGTAAAAGTTGAAGCGAAAATAGATTTTATAAAAGAAAAAGAACTTGGGAGAATCCAAGTTCTAATTCCTTTTGACCGCTTGAAAGTGCGATAATAAAATCGTCGTGTTCACTAACAAATATTATATATAAATAAAGATAGGAAGAAACGGATTTGTTCTAACCTTTTTTACTCAAAAAATGCAGGAATTCGTGCATTGACCTCTGGGCTTTATTTGTATTTATCGTTAATCCTTGCTTTTCTTTATAAATCAATCTTAATTCAATTATCTTATTTACTTCATATAAAAAGTGGTGGGAAAC
>JAZQWW010000025.1:0-2543 GCA_045632585.1 Christensenellaceae bacterium | reverse complement strand
TCACAGTGGTTTAGAAAAACTATACTATTCCAACTTTTATTATTTGCAGTTTCACTAGGATTTTTAATGTTAGCCGTTTTTATCGGGCTATAGGCTAAAAGGTTTTTTCAAAAAGTTTTAAGCAAGCAAAAAAATTGCTTGCTTTTTTCGTTTTTTTACTTGATAACAAACCAAAATTATATTACAATAAAAATATAATTTTTATTGAATATAGGAAAAAATATGGTACGCTCTTTTTTAATCATTGGACAATCTAATATGGCAGGTCGTGGGCTAATTGAAAACGCACGTCCACTTAACGATAATAACGGAAAAATTAAGGTCTTGAGAAACGGAAGATGGCAAACTATTTTTCGTCCAGTAAACCCCGACCGTAGTTTTGCCGGAACCTGTCTTGCTGAGGATTTTGCGCTTGCCTATTCCCTTGCAAATCCCGACGTTGAAGTTGGAATTATTCCTTGTGCAGACGGCGGAACTAATCTGGACCAATGGCTACCTAACACTCTACTATTTGACAACGCTATTTTTAACGCTAAACTCGCCATGAGAACTTCTCATTTATCCGGCATTCTTTGGCACCAAGGTGAAGCCGATACCCTAGACGAACTTTATCCGTTATATCTAGAAAAATTATCTATAATTATGACTGAACTTAGGCGTGAACTCGGCGAAGATTTACCGATTGTAGTCGGAGGGCTCGGCGACTTTTTAGCGACACGTGAACTTAATCCTTTCTTAAAAAATTACGTTCGTATTAATGACGCTTTAATTTCATTTTCTAAAACTTTTCCAAAAGTAGCATTTGCATCAGCCGAAGGACTATCTTGTAATCCCGACCAACTACATTTCAACGCAGACTCTCTAAAAGAATTTGGTCTTAGATATTTTAAGGCTTTTGAAAGCATTGAAGATAAATCTAAAAACTACGACCAAATAAAACTTGACGATTCTAAGCGAACGGAAATGGAATTGCTTTAGGAGAAAATTATGGAATACGTACAAACTATAACTGGAAAAATTAGCCCCGATGAAATGGGTATCACCTTAACACACGAACACGTGTTATGGGATTTGAGATTTTATCTACCCAAAGATAAAAACAAAATAATTTACGAGCCTATAACTTTAGAAAACGTCGCCGATATGCCCTACAATCGCATGGCTTACGAACAAAATTTATATCAACTTGACGAAGAAGTTGCTATAAAAGAATTATCGTTTTTTAAAAATGCAGGTGGAAAAACTATCTGCGACAACGGTTGCTACGGACTTTCTTGCGACCCGCTTTTATTAAAACAAATTTCCTTAAAAACAGGCGTTAATATACTTAAAGGTACGGGGGTTTACGTTGGATACAGTGTCCCCGATGAAATTTTATCTAAATCCACCGACGAGTTGGCAAAGCTTTTCATAAAAGAAATAACTGAAGGAATTGACGATACGGGTATTAAATGCTCGTTTATAGGAGAAATAGGCGTTGAAGGTGGAGTTCCCGAACGCTCGGTTAAATTTTTAACTGCTAGCGCAATAGCACAAAAAGAAACCGGCGCACCCATCTTTATCCATCAACCTGGAATCGAACGCCAAGTTGACAAAATTTTTGATGTTTTAACGAAAAACGGTGGCGACCTTAATAAAACCGTTATGTGTCATTGCGACCCGCATATCCCCGACCACGATTATATTTCGCATATTGCAAAATCGGGTGCATACGTTTCATTTGACTTTTTCGGTCTTGACCTATGTCTTGGAAATAAACCCTTGCCCACTACCGATAACGATAGAATTGAAGCCATCGCTGAACAAATTAGTCGTGGAAATCAAGATAAACTTTTAATCTCTCACGATACGTGTTATAAATTTTTATTGCGTTCCTTTGGTGGTCATGGATACGCACATATAATAAAGAATATTATTCCTATTATGCTTAATTACGGCATATCTAAAGACAATATTGATAAAATGACGATTACAAACGCAAAAAAACTTTTTACAATTTCAAAATACACGGTTTTTATCGAACTTCTTGATTTTTTAGTTAAAGTATTGTATACTTTATGGTGAAAAATATTGTTTTATAAAAAAAATGAAAAACGCTCTATACGAAAAAATTAAAGAGAGAAAATTTAGTGAACCACGCGATATATTTATGTATATCGGCGTGGTGATAATTTTAATTTCATTTTTTTTGGGAATATTCTTAAATAAAAGCCAACGTTTAGAAGGCTTTAAAATTGAAATCAACAACCAAGTGGTTTTTGAATTAGATTTTGGTAAAAACACTTACAATATTACTAACGGCTACGAAAACGCTATTTTGGTAGAAGATAACCGTATTACCGTTTTCGTTGACCAAGAAAAAACAGAGTTTAACGTCGTTAGTTTTGACGTCGAAAATAAAACGGTTTGCGTTCTAGACAGTACTTGCTCTAGCACTAAAGACTGCGTTAAGTCACCTAAAATTACAAACGATAAAGGCGTTATTATTTGTTCACCGCATAAACTCAAGGTTTTACCTTTAACGAACGATATTTCCGATACGC
>JAZQWW010000024.1:0-6294 GCA_045632585.1 Christensenellaceae bacterium | reverse complement strand
GGATTTGGTGACAACCTACGTGTTCTAGAATGGATTCTTGCTCGTTGCGAAAACGAAGTTGAAGCAAACGAAACTGCAATCGGCTACGTTCCAAACGCAGAAGATATCAATATCGAAGGTCTAGAAGACGTAAATCTAGAGACCATTAAAGAACTTCTAACGATTGACAATGAAAGTTGGAAAAAGGAAGCAGAAGGCATTGAAGGTTTCTACGGCGAACTAACTAGAGTTCCCGCTGAACTTTACAGCCAACTAGAAAACTTAAAGAAAAATCTTAACAAATAAGAAATTAAGTTAAATCAAAAACCGCCTAGTTTTAGGCGGTTTTATTTTACAATAAAAAAGACTAACCTTAAGAAAAAGGTTAGTCTTTTTATTAGATTAAATTTCTTATAACGCTCTAATACTTTCAACGGGCGGTTTCTTTGCCGTGAAGTAAACGGGGATAAGAGTTGCGATAAACGATACTCCGAACGATAACGCTAGAATTAAGCCAACGTGCGAAATTCCATAGTTAAGAAGTGCAATACCTATCGTTGTTCCAACGCTACTGTTTATGAGTCCGCAAACGAAATAGCCTGCAATAGCAGATATAATAAAGCAAATTATTGCGATAACGCTACTTTCAGCAAAGAAGATTTTGAATACGTCCGTACCTCTTGCGCCAACAGCACGGAGAACGCCGATTTCTTTCTTCTTAGCAGAAATTGAAACGGAAATGAAGTTAAACAACATTAACGCAGCAAAGCCACCGATAACGCCACCAAGAATTAAGAAGATTTGTGACATTTCTTCAATCATTTCAATCATCATTTGAGCGCCTTCAAACACTAGGTTGGTCATTCTGTATGAGAACGTATCGTTGCCGGTAGTTAAAATAAACGAAGTTTGTTCAAAGGTGTTTTGCGACTTAGTCACTAGGAAGTTGTACTTAGCGTCGGTGGGTTGAACGTAGTCGGTTTGATATTCAGTCACCCAAGTGTTGCCACCGTTATTTTTATCGGTGAATTGACTTGCAAGGGCTTGTGAGCAGAAAATCGTATCCCAACTATAATTCCACTCTTCGTCAACGACGTAGAAACCTTTAAGGTTAACTTGCGTTTCGTGTAAGGTTTTGTTTAGTAATACTAAATTAGAAAGAGTGCCTTCAATTCTTGACGGAATAGTTTGTTGCCATGGGTCTAAACTACTTACGTCTAATTCTAGAACGGCTTTAAGCGCAGTAAAAATAGCGTTTAAGTCGTTTTCGTCTAGAGGAACGGCGTCTTCACTATATCTATTGTTATATTTTTCCCAAGCCGTTTCAAAAGGTATTCTAACGGTGTCTTGGAGTTGGCCTTTTATGTTGTATATGCAACTATAGATTTCCGAAGCGATATTGTGTTCAATTGAGAGATAAACGTCGTTTTCGCCAATGGTGAAGCCGTCGTTATTGACTTTCGTAATCGTCTTATCAGCGTTGATATTGAAGAAAGTGATAGCGCTTGATGCTTGAGCAAGCGTCATTTCGGGAGTATAGAAAGATGCGCCGTAAACGTCGCTTGGTTGGTCGTCTCTAAGAGTTCCGTCATCATTAAAACGTTCGCTGTAAGAACTTAATCTTGCTTCGCCCCAAAGGCTGTTTAGATATTTAGAATAAGATTGAACCTTAAACGCGTTTTTGTTAGCCGTGTAGAAATCACTAGAAGTAAAGATTACGGTGTGGAAAGAGTGAGCGATATAATCGTTAAACTTTTCGATTTTTTCTTCACGCTCTTTTTGTTCTGAAAGAGAGCCACTGCTTTCGCCACCATTATTACCGCTGTTTCCACCGTTTCCACTCGTGCTGTCGGTAGGTTTAAGCATATCGAATTCAGCAGGGATAACGCCCGTATCAACGATACCACTAATAGTAAATTCTTTAGATTGACTAGTATTGTTTTGAACGGTTAATTTTTCGCCTACCAAATCTTCGATAGAATTGATATCACCAGATGCGTTCCTTAAACCAAAGAATTTAATGGTTTCGGCAACGTACTTTGGAATCATAACTTCGTCGGCGTTATCTGGGTAAGTTCCAGAAACGATATTAAAGCCGTTAGAAGTTAAAAATTCTTCGCCACAGTCCGAGAAACCGAACACTTCTGATTTATAGTAATCGTCATCATTGCTACTAGAAAGTGATTGACCGATAGTGAAAGTGGTTGGGTTCCAAGTATCGGTGTTAGAGTTAAAAGTAAACACGCCTGCGTATTTAATGCCGAGATTTGCGCCGTTTTCGTTAAGCGTTTTAAGTTCTTCTACGCCGAACATACCGATTTTATTTTGTTCCCACTCATAGTCTTTAACTTTTTCGCCGTTTTCTTTAATTTCGTATTGAATAGATTTTTCCACGTAGTTTTTGGTAATAGCAATATTATCGTAAACGGAATTTTGAAGTCCGGCACTGATAGAATAGCTTGAGTCGTAAGACATCATAGTAGAAACTACGCCAAACATAGTAAACGCAACTACGGATAATAAAATCGTAAAGATAAGTCTTATAGGCTTAGTTTTAAGTCCCGAACTACCCATCTTGAAAGCGTGGCTAGCGGGAAGTTTTGATTTAATGAATTTGGTTTTCTTGCCGTCGTAGTTTTTAAGATTTTTCTTAACTTCATTTTCGTCTGTAGCAGAGAAACTTTCTTTTTCACCGCTTTCGCTAATTTTACAAGCCGTTTTTACGTTTGAAACGTCGTTGCTATCGAAAGAAATAATACCTTCGCCACCGTGCTCCTTCATTTTTTCAACGATAGACTTAATTTCTTTTTCGGTAATAGAAGAAACGTCGTTAATTTTAACGGTTTTATCGCCGATAAAGTTAACGTTTTCACTAATAGCCGTTGAAGATACGAAAGTTTTAGAATTATCTTTAATAATTTTACCGTCTTTAAGTTCGATAATTCTGTCGCCGTATTTTTCAGCGAACTCGTGGTCGTGCGAAACGATAATAACGAGTTTAGATTTAGATAGGTTTTTAAGCGTATCTAAAACTTGTGCGCCGGTCTTACTGTCGAGTGCGCCCGTCGGTTCGTCCGCCATAATGATTTCAGGTTCTTTGATAAGCGCTCTCGCAATAGCGATACGTTGTTTTTGACCACCTGAAAGGGTGTTTGGCTTACGTTTGCCCATACCTTCAATGTCAACCATTTTTAGAAGTTCGTTAACGGCGTTTCTGTCGTTCTTTTTGCCTTGAAGTTGAAGCGCAAGCGCAATGTTTTGTTCGACGTTAAATTCGTTTAGAATATTGTATTCTTGGAAGATAAAACCGATACAAGTGTTGCGGTAGCTGTCGAAGTCAACGTTAGAGAAGTCTTTACTACTTTTTCCTTTAACGATAATCTCACCGGAAGTCGGGGTATCAAGACCACCAATCATATTGAGCAGGGTAGATTTACCCGAACCACTTTTTCCTAGCAAGAAGACCATACCAGTTTCAGGAAAATCAAGCGAAACGTTATCTAGTGCGTGAACGTCAACGCCACCTTTAGTCTTGTAAATTTTAACAAGATTTCTTACTGATAGCATTAGTAATCTCCTTTAATTTAGTTATAAGTGTATTTTATCGCGGGGGGGGGGTAAAAGTCAACACTTTAAGGAATATTTATTTTTAAGTATAAAAATAAAGAAAAGGGCAAAAATCGTGAAAAAGGAGAGTGGTTATGGATAATTTTTTAACGGTAAAAGAAACGACGCTACTTCAAGACCTTTTAAAGTATGAAGAAACGGCGTGCAAAAAAGCAAGGCTTTATTCAAGAATTTTAACGAATAAAGAACTTGCAGGCAAGATGGTTAGAATTGCAGATAATCATCAAGAAAGGTTTAATAAACTTTACGAATTATTATAAAAAAGGGGGAAAGAAATGGATTATAAAGCGCAAACGACGTTAAACGAAAAAGATAGCATTAGCGATTTACTAATCGTAGAAAAAGCCTTGGTAAAACTTTATGCGACGGCGATTACCGAAGGGGTGAGTAAAGGTTTTAGAAAAACCATTAGAGAGTGCCTTAACGGACAAATGGAAGACCAAATCGACGTATACTTTTTTTTAACCGACTACGGTTATGAAAGAGTTTGCTCGGCAACCGAAGAGTGCAGAAACGAAGTTAAGGACGCTTTTTCAAAATCAAAGGGCGAACTTGCCTAAAATTAGTTGCTAAAAAAAAATAAAAGTGCTAAAATAAAGAAAAAAATAGAAGGTTTTCGGACAACACTTCGTTAAAACAACCGAGAGAGATAAAAATTTACCCCTTTCGGCTGGAAGGGGTTTTTTTATGCAAAAATTTAGCGCAAAATTCTTAGCAAAATCGGGCGTGATTGCGGGATTATACGTTTGTCTTTCGTTGCTAGTTTTTCCACTTGCAAGCGGATTGATTCAATTAAGGCTTGGCGAAGCCTTAACCCTTTTGCCACTTTTATTTCTTGAAGCCGTTCCAGCGTTATTCGTCGGTTGTATAATAGTAAATTTATTAACGGGCTGTGTTCTTATTGACGTAATAGTTGGAAGTTTAGTCACGCTAACCAGCGCTATTTTTACCTATTTTATAGGTAAACGGGTTAAAAACACCTTCTTAAAAATCTTAATTGGCGGGTTGTTTCCAGTAATACTTAACGCTTTTATTTTGCCTATTACTTGGGCGATAGTAGGTATAGGCGAATACGCATATCTTCTTCAAGCCACGTTAATACTTTTAGGGCAAGCGTTATCCGTTTACGGCGTTGGGACGTTTTTTTACGTAGCAGTTAGGAAAAAGATTAGAAAAGAGTAATAAAAAAAGGGCTTTCAACAGAAAGTCCTTTTTTAGGTTTTAGTCCACCGCTCTAAACGGTTCGTACATAATGCAGTAAAAAATCAGCCAAATGCCTGCAAGACCAACTAAGGAATAAATAATTCTAGAAATAATTGCGCCAGTGCCCGCTCCGAAAAGCATTGCTACTAGGTTAAAATTAAAAATTCCTATTAAGCCCCAGACGATTGCTCCGACAATTACTAGTATATACGCTATTATAGAAGCAATTTTCATACGTTTCCCCCTAAGCGTATAATGTGCAAGATAGGGAAAAGTATACCTATAGTAGTGCGTTTTCAAGTACTAATTTATCAAAGTCCACCTTTTCGACGAAATCGGACGGCACGAACTTAACGGTGTTGTATTTTGCGTATGAAAAGATATGCGATTTTAACACTACGGGGGTAGGACAGTCAAGTCGTTCGCAAATTTCTCTAACGTAATCAAAAAACAATGAATAATCCGTCATACCCAAATGCTCGTAGATACAATCGCATAAAATTTTCTCGTTTTTTATAATTTTTGCCCAAATTCTAACCATAGAAAAATTGTATCACTTTGGCTAAAGAAAATCAAGAGAACGACGCATTAAAAAAATCACGTGCGAAAATTGTAAAAATTGATTGACTTTAGCGCCTTATAATTATATAATGTATGTGTAAGCAAAACCAATATATGTTTGGGGAGTTGGTCCAAACGTTTCTACCGCATACCGAGCAAATGCGACTATTGGAAAAAGGAAAGATTATTCTTTCGCCTTACTTTTTCGGAACGGTACTATTATACCGTTTTTTTGTTTTTTAGGAGTTTTATGAAAGTTTTAGAGCAAGCGATTTTAGAAAAAGGCAAGGTGCTACCGGGAAACGTTCTTAAAGTAGGCGCATTTCTAAATAATCAACTTGACGTTAAACTTTTAAGCAAACTTGGTAAAGACATATATAAGCGTTTCAAAAAACAAGGCGTAAATAAAATACTAACTATCGAAGCGAGTGGGATTGCACTTGCAACGCTTACGGCAAAAGAGTTTAACGCAAACGTAGTTTTCGCTAAAAAAACCAAAACCCTAAACGTTGATAGCGAAGTTTTAACAGCGAAATGTTTTTCTTACACGCATAAGGTAGAAAACAATTTAATCGTTCCTAAAGAATTTTTAGGTAGTGGCGATAGGGTTTTAATTGTTGACGACTTTTTGGCTCACGGCGAAGCCGTTAACGCTTGTATTGAAATAGTAAAAAATTCAGGCGCAACGCTTTGTGGCGTAGCAATCGCCATTGAAAAAGGTTTTCAAGGCGCAGGCGATAAGTTTAGAGAACAAGGCTTAAATCTTTATTCGCTTGCGATTATTGATAAAATGGAAGAAGGTCAAATTTCTTTCAGATAAAAAGTAAATAAACCCGAAAGGGTATGGAGGTAAAATTCTATGAAGAAACTTTTAACACTTATGCTAACTGTAATTCTTGCAGTAGCGGCTTGTTTAGGTCTCAC
>JAZQWW010000023.1:0-1300 GCA_045632585.1 Christensenellaceae bacterium | reverse complement strand
TATCGCCGTCGTGCAGGATATCACAGTAATGCCCCGTAGCAATATAGTCGGCACCGAGTTCAAACGCCTTTTGCTTAAATTCTTTGAACTTGATTTCACGATTACATAATACGTCTGGGTTTGGCGTTCTTCCTGCGTTGTATTCAGAAATAAAGTACGAAAAAACTCTATCTAAATATTCTTTTGCAAAGTTTACCGAATAGTATGGAATACCTATGGCGCTAGCCACACGTCTAACGTCGCTAAAATCTTCTTCGCTAGTACAAACGCCACAATCGTCCTTTTCTTCCCAGTTGTTCATAAAAAGACCTATGACGTTATACCCTTGCTCTTTAAGAAGTAGCGCTGCAACTGAACTGTCAACGCCACCACTCATTCCAACTACTACCGTTTTCTTTTTCAATTCCATAGTTTAATAATAACACAAGCCCAAAAAAATATCAATAAATATATAATGTTTTCTAAAACTAGGCGTTCATAGATTTTTAGTAATTTGATTGCAATAAGGATTTAATTGTGCTAAAATAATATATAAGTATGTTTTGACATACACTAACTATAGGTCTTTTTAGGAGGATTATTATGCCCGCAGACGCGGTCCCGCTACTGATAGCGATTATTATACTGATATTACTTTCAGGCTTTTTCTCGTCAACAGAAACGGCTTACTCGTGCGCTAGTCGCATTAAACTACGCTCTCTTGCCGTAAATGGTAATAAACGCGCCGAAAAAGTTCTCGACCTTGCCGAAGAGAATTTTGATGCGCTTATTAGCACCATTTTGGTAGGCAATAATATAGTAAATATTACCGCATCAACCATTGCAACAATAATGTTTGCAAAAATAATAAGTGGTCCGGTTGATTCTTCCGTAATATCAACGGTGGTTATGACGGTTGCGGTATTATTATTCGGCGAAATTACGCCCAAGTTCATTGCAAAAACCGCGCCAGAGCAGTTCGCAATGACTATTTACCCGATTATTACTTTCTTCTACTATTTTCTATACCCTATCAATACCGTTTTTAGTGGTTGGAAATGGCTTATTACAAAAATCTTCCGTATGAAACCTAACGATATTATTACTGAAGAAGAAATTATGACAGTAGTAGAAGAAGCCGAAGAAGACGGAACGCTAAAGAAAGAAGAAACCAAACTTCTCCGTTCGGTTATAGAATTCGACGACCTAGAAGTTTGCGATATATTCGTTCCGAGAGTTAATATCGTTGCCGTTGAAATCGGTAGCAGTATGGAAGATATTAGAAAAAAATTTGAAAAAGAAGGATATTCTCGTCTTCCCG
>JAZQWW010000022.1:0-5556 GCA_045632585.1 Christensenellaceae bacterium | reverse complement strand
CCCGCACTTAAGCCTTTTTCTTGAGCATTTGCTAAGTCAAGTGCATTTTCTTCAATTAAATATTCGGTATTTTTTATTAAATTTTCAGCGCAAGCAAAAAGTACTTGATTGATTTTTTCTTGCGACAAGGTTAGTAATTGTTTTGACGCCGTTTTTGCATTTTTGCAAACGGTAAGCAAATCAAATTTTTCCATTTTTTATCCTTTTATTTTGCTTTTATTCTTTTACCGAAAAAATAAAGTTTAATCCTAAATTTTCTTAATTTTTTTCTTTTGTACCACTTTTCTACTTGTTTTAGATACTTGCTGTTTCTTGCCGAAACGACTTTTTTACCTTTATAAAATTTAGTCATAACGCCGATAACGCTATCTAGACTAATAGTTTCGGTAGTAAATTGACTGTCACCGCATAAAGTTAATAGGTTTTCGTTTACGGCTAAAACCCTATGAAGAACTAAACTACCGTCATTTCTAATAAATAAAACCACGTCGAAAACTTTAGGACTTTCATTTAATCTTTCCACTATTACCGTTTGTCCGTGGTTTTTTATGAACGGCCACATACTGTCGCCGTTAGGCGCAAACGCTATAGCGCCCTTTGTTTTTAGTGCGTTTGCTACTAAAGTAGCGTTCGTTTCTTTTTCCAAACTAATACACCTAAAATTTAATTTCTATAAAAGGTTTTTTATTTCAAGTAAATTATTTATGGTAAAATCAGCAACGCAAGAATTACCTATAATTTTTTCAAAGTTAAACCAAACGGTTTTAAGCCCGTAATTTTTTCCGCCTAAAATATCTGCCGAAATAGAATCGCCTATCAAAATAACGTCGTCAACTTTTAAGTGACTAGCCTGCTTAAAACAAGCATCAAAAAATCTTTTATCGGGCTTGTCGTAGCCTATTTCTTGTGAAATAAAGGCTTTTTTAAGATATTTATCAAAGCCGGACGCTTTTAATCTTTTCTTTTGTTGCTCTAACGGTGCGTTGCTAACGGTATAAACTTCGTACTTACTAGATAAATAGGCTAAAATTTCTTCAGCGCCTAAAACAGGAACTACCGAATAGTTAAGGTTTTCTAAAAACTGACTTTCCATAACCTTGCCGTCAAAGTCGATTTTAAGTTCACTAAAGATTAAATTCCACCTTATTTCGTGAAGTTTTTTCCTAGTTAAAGTTTTTTTCTCTATATCCCGCCAAAGCCCGTCGTTTATGCGCTTAAAGGTAGGAAAAACTTCATTAGTAAATTGTAGTCCAAACTTTTCAAAACATTTTCGCATTGAAAGTTCAGCGCATTTATTAAAGTCTAAAAGCGTGTTGTCAATATCGATAAAAACGGCTTTAACCATATTAAAATTCGTAATCTACCGCTATTGATTTTTCAACAACTGCGTGCATATGTTTTTTTACTACGTTGCAGTGATATTCGTCTACTTGATAAGCGTCAAGTGCGTCTTTGCTTTCTAAAACTACTTGTAAAATAATATCGAAAGAGCGTGGGCTTTTAAGAAAATCTTTGCCAACTTCCATATCTTTAATAAGCGAAACGTTTCCTTTCATTGAAGATAAAACTTCTATCGCTTTGTCTACGCTTTCGCCTTCTTTAAGTTTGAAACATACTATATGCTTAATCATAATTCACCTTTTAGTATTTTACGCTATATAAAATATCTTCGTAAGTTGGGAACGGGTGGAATTCTTTCGCCATATGAAGTTCAATTTCGTCGGCGTAAGTTCTTAAGTCGTCCATATCCTTTAGAAGTACGTTTTTGCAATGTCTTGCCTTTTCTAAATCGGTTTTAATTTTAGAATAAGAATTAAGTCCTTTTTCAAGTGCGATAAGACTATCGTTAAATTTATCTGCAAGAGAAGATATTTTTTGTAAAAGCCTTAATTCAAGCGCGTTGCTTAATTTAGCGTGCTTTTTATTTTTTGCCACGCTCGCTTCTAATTTTTCTTTATTATTAATTTCTTCAAGCAAGAAGTTTTGATACTTAATAATTGAAGGCGCAATTTCTTTAGTAGCGATATCAAAGGCAGTAAGCGCTTCAATATGAATAATGTTAAAATAGTTTTCAAGCAAAATGTTCATTCTTGAAACCATTTCGGTTTTAGATAAAACTCTATGTCTTTCGAAAAGTTCAACGTTCTTCTTGTCAACGTACATAGGTAGTGCCGAGAAAGTATCCTTAACGTTAAGTAGTCCCCTTTTCTCAGCCGTCTTAACCCAAACGTCGGAATAGTTGTTCCCGCTAAAAATTATGCGATTATGTTTTTTAATTCTTGATTTAAGAAGATTATTGAGCGCTTTATTAAAATCTTTAGCGTCAGTTAATTCGTCGGCGATATCTTTAAGTTCGTCGGCAACGATAGTGTTAAGTATAAAGTTAGGGCAACCTATGTTTGACGAAGAGCCAACCATACGGAATTCAAATTTGTTTCCCGTAAATGCAAACGGAGATGTTCTGTTTCTATCCGTTGAATCTTTAGGAATAGTTGGAAGAACCGAAACGCCGATTTCAAGTTTTTCATTTCTTCTACCAGCGTAGTTAGCGCCTTTTTCAACTGCGTCTAAAATTGTTTCAAGTTCTTCGCCAAGATATATTGAAATGATTGCAGGTGGCGCTTCGCAAGAACCAAGTCTATGGTCGTTGCCAGCAGACGCTACGCTTATGCGAAGTAAATCTTGGTGCTTATCAACTGCGCTAATTACTGCGATTAAGAAAAGTAAAAATTGTGCGTTTGCTTCGGGCGTTGCGCCGGGTTCAAGTAGGTTTTCGCCAGTATCGGTAGAAAGCGACCAGTTGTCGTGTTTACCACTACCGTTTACACCCTTAAAGGGTTTTTCGTGAAGAAGACATACTAATCCGTGCTTATTCGCAATACTCTTCATAAGTTCCATAACTATTTGGTTATGGTCGGTTGCAACGTTTGCTGAAGTGTACGTACAAGCAAGTTCGTGTTGAGCAGGCGCAACTTCGTTGTGCTTGGTTTTAGCATAAACACCAAGTTTCCAAAGTTCGGTATCAAGTTCTTTCATAAACTCTGAAACGCTAGATTTAATAGCACCGTAATAATGGTCTTCAAGTTCTTGACCTTTGCTAGTTCTTGCGCCGAAAAGCGTTCTACCGCAATGAATTAAGTCTAGCCTTTTTTCGTAAACTTCCTTGCTAATTAAAAAATATTCTTGTTCAGCGCCGACCGTCACGTTTACCTTTTTAACGGTATCGTTTCCAAAAAGTCTTAAAACTCTTAGCGCTTGTTCGCTTATGGCTTCGTTAGAACGGAGCAAGGGCGTTTTTTTATCAAGCGCTTGTCCGTCGTACGAACAAAACGCCGTTGGAACGTATAAACTGTTATCCTTTACGAACGCATAGGAAGTTGGGTCCCACGCAGTATAACCACGTGCTTCAAAAGTAGCACGAAGTCCACCAGACGGAAAACTAGACGCATCAGATTCGCCTTTAACAAGTGATTTAGCCGAGAAATTCATAATAACGTCGCCTTGACCTGAAGGCTCAATAAAACTATCGTGTTTTTCGGCGGTAATTCCAGTCATCGGTTGGAACCAGTGAGTATAGTGCGTTGCACCCTTTTCTATAGCCCAGTCTTTCATAGCCACAGAAACTTCTTTAGCCGTTTCCGACGAAAGATGCGTGCCGTTAGTAATAGCGTCGTTTACGCCCTTATAGGCTTTTGGCGAAAGACGCTCTTTCATTACCTTGTCGTTAAACACCATTGAACCGAAAAGTTCGGGTATGTTTTTTTCTTCTTTAAGTAGGCTTTTTTCCACGATGAAATCTCCCATATAATACTACGCTAATATAAATATAACACTAAAAAAAGTCAATGTCAAACTTAAAACTATAAAAACTACTCTTATAAGAGTAGAAATATAACTAGAATTTATAGATTTTAGTTTAATATAACTTATTGCTTTATTGACAAGCGGGATTAAATTATTTATAATAGTATTAGTTTGAACATTTGGAGGAATTAAAATGCAAGGCAACGTTAGACCCGCAGATATGGAAAGAATAACTAACCTAGAACTTGCTAATAAGTTCATTGACGAACAAGTTAAAGAAGTTAGAGAGCAAGTAGGCGATAAAAAAGTATTGCTAGCGCTATCTGGTGGCGTAGATTCGTCGGTTGTGGCAGGATTACTTATTAAAGCAATCGGTAAACAATTAGTTTGCGTTCACGTAAACCACGGCTTAATGCGCAAAGGCGAAAGCGAACAAGTAATCGAAGTTTTTGGAAAAGAACTTGACGCTAACCTAATTTACGTTGATGCTACCGACCGTTTTTTAGATTTACTTAAAGGCGTTTCAGCACCCGAACAAAAAAGAAAGATTATCGGCGGAGAATTTATTAAAGTTTTCGACGAAGAAGCAAGAAAACTTACCGGCATTGACTTTTTAGCGCAAGGCACTATTTATCCCGATATTTTAGAAAGTGACGGCGTTAAAGCACACCACAACGTAGGCGGACTTCCCGAAGATATGAAGTTTGAACTTGTTGAACCGGTTAAACTTTTATATAAAGACGAAGTAAGATTAGTAGGTAAAGCGTTAGGACTACCTGATAATATGGTGTTCCGTCAACCGTTCCCCGGCCCCGGTCTTGGAGTTAGATGTCTTGACGCAATAACTAGAGATAGACTTGAAGCGCTTCGTGAAGCCGACGCTATTTTAAGAGAAGAGTTTGAAATTTGTGGACTTGCAGGCAAAGTTTGGCAATATTTTATCGCAGTTCCCGATATGAAGTCGGTAGGCGTTAAAAACGACAAGAGATACGAAGGCTGGCCAGCAATTATAAGAGCAGTTAACACCGTTGACGCTATGACTGCAACGATAGAAGAAATTCCTTATGCAATCTTACATAAAATCACCGATAGAATAACCAAAGAAGTTGAAGGAATAAACAGAGTACTTTTAGATTTAACACCAAAGCCAATCGGCACTATTGAGTGGGAATAATACAAACAAAAAAAGACGCAAGTTTTACTTGCGTCTTTTATTTTAATCTTAACTTACACTATCGTCTTTCTAAGCCACTCAAGTGTGCAGTTTACCATATGTTTGCCTGTTTCTACGCTTGCTTCTTTTGCGCTTTCGGCAAACCATTCGGTATTTCTATCGCAACGGCTTAAATCAACTAGTTCTGGGTAAGTTCCCATCATTAAACTTGTTTCCCACTTACCTGCGTGGTCAAAGCCACCGCATTTAATTTGTGCGTCGGCGCCGATTAGTGGAATAACTTTTATGTACGAGAACGGGTCGTCAGAACTTCCCATATCTTCGTAATAGGTTTTGTATGCGTCACTACCCCACCAGCCTTTGCCTAGTTTTTCTTCCATATATTCCATAGTCACTTTTTTCGCTGCTTTATGGCAAGCAATAGTCATAGGCATAAGACCTGCGCCTTCGGTTTGGTGATGCGCAACAAGATAAATGTTTTTATGACCTGCGTTTATCATTGACTTTAATATATAGTATAAGTAGTTCACGTAAGCGTCTTCATCAACGTGGAAGTGGCTTGGTTTTGGTTCGCAAAC
>JAZQWW010000021.1:0-6423 GCA_045632585.1 Christensenellaceae bacterium | reverse complement strand
GCTTTAATACTCTTTTCGTAATCTTCGTCGGCTACGCCTACGATTACGTTAAGTTCGCTTGAACCTTGGTCTATTAGTTGTACGTTAATTTCGCTTTTAGCAAGCGCATCAAATATCTTCGCTGCAGTACCAATTCTCTTCTTCATACCGTGACCAACGGTTGCGATTAGCGAAACGTTTTCTAAAACGTGAATGTAATCTGGATTTATGCTTTCACGAAGTTCGTTTACTATATCGCCTAGCACGCCACCAGAAAGTTTTGCCGATTCTATTACTACTGATATAGTATCAATTCCCGACGGAATATGTTCAATACACAAGCCGTGATGTTCTATTACCGATAGAACTTTTCTAACGAAACCTACTTCGTAATTCATTAAAGACTTTTCAATAAATATAACGGTAAAGCCTTTTTTACCAGTAATACCCGTAATAATATCTTCAATAGAAGATTTGTACATTTCAGCGGGAACGATTAGCGTACCAGCGTCTTCGGGCTTAAAGGTGTTTCTTATATTTATAGGAATTTTTTCCTTTTGAACGGGGAAAATTGCTTCCGCATGAAGTACGCTAGCACCCATATACGAAAGTTCTCTTAATTCCTTATAAGTCACTTGCTTAATAACTTTTGCTTCGGGAACAATTCTAGGGTCGCACATTAAAAATCCACTAACGTCCGTCCAGTTTTCATATATATCGGCTTTAACACCACGTGCTATAATCGAACCCGTGATATCGCTACCACCACGAGAAAAAGTCTTAACCTTGTTTTCGCTGTTCTTGCCGTAAAAACCTGGAATAACCGCCCTTTCTACACCTTTTAGAACCATTTTAACTTTGTCGTTGGTGTATTCTTCGTTAAGTTTTCCTTCGCTGTTAAATCTTACAAGTTCAGTAGCGTCAACGAATTTATAGCCTAGATATTCTGCCATTACAATAGCCGATAAATATTCGCCCCTAGACGCCGTAAATTCACTGCTTTTGTTGAGTTTTATATCTTGTTCGGTCTTATCTAAAATTCCGTTAATATCTAAAGAAAGTCCTAACTCTTTTACTATTTCTACAAATCTTTCTCTAATTAGTGAAAAGTTTTTCTTGATATCGCCGGTAGCAATAAGTTCGTCGTAAGTCTTATAAAGCGTATCGGTAATTTTGATATCTTCCTTAAATCTTTTGCCAGGTGCTGAAACTACGACGTATCTTCTATCTTTGTCGCTTAAAATTATGTTTTTTACTTGTTCAATAGCCTTTTTATCAGCCATTGAAGTTCCACCGAATTTACATACCTTTATCATAGCGTTATTTTTCTTCCTTCTAAATAATATCTTTTTTCGATTGCTTCGCCCATAGAAAAGGTTTTTCTTGGGAAAGGTCCTACGTTCGAAACGTACTTGAATAAATCTTTTTTATCAAGTTTATCAAATAAAACGGCAACCGAGCGTTCGTCTTTACATACAAGTTGCTTTATATTTTCTTCGCCGTGAACGTAATCAACAGTTCCACCGTTTTCTTTAATATATTCTTTTATGACCGCATCAACTGCTAAAATGCTTGACGGCAAACTTTCTTCGCCGTTAAACTCACTATACTTTTTACCGTCCCAAATCTTAGCGGTAAACTTAGCCTTTTGAAGTCCTTTAATGAATTTTTCTCTATCTACGCCACTTACATATCTATGTATAGGTTCAAAATATATTCCATCATCGTAAATATTATTAAGTTCAACTAACGCATATCTTGCTGGGTGAACTGCCTTTTCTTCTTCAGATAAAGTCTCTTTTATATTGTTCCAATGAGTTTTAGCCGTCGCTAGCGAGTGATTTCCATCTCCCACGGCGAACAAGAATTTGTCAGCCTTTCCATATTTTTCTACTAATCTTTGCTCGTCAAGTAAACCTAAAAATTTATCAATAATAGGCTGGTAATCTTTAATAAAATAGCCTTCTAATTTGCCACCGTTCATATTAAGCGTAAAGTCGTAAACCTTTTCAAATTCGTCTTTTCTTGCGAATAACTCTTCGGTGATTTCCCTTTTCTCGTCGTCAAAAAGCACCATAACGTGTGGAAATTCTACGTCAGCGTCCTTTCTAATCTTAAGTCTTGGTGGAATACGTTCTTCAATAGTACCTTCTGTAGCGCGGATTAGAGATTTAATTTTAGGATTATATTCGTATTCGTCTAAATCAATAGCGCATACGAGTCCTATTCTGCGCTCTACGTGCGCCGTTTTTCTAACGGTTAAAATAAAGCCTTTTTCTAACGCCTTAAAAACACCATTTTTTAGGTAATTTTTCATATTAGCGTTAATTTTTTTAATTTTTCCATCTTCCGTGCCGTCAAGATATATTTCTGGTAGAACTAAATTTAGCGTGGACGGATTATCACCCACCTGTTTTTCTAGTTCTTTCCAGTAATCTATTTCACTAGTAAACTGGTCACAAGCAATGGTTGCCCAACTTTGCATATCTAAAACGTTAGGTAATAATATATTAGGCGCATAAATCGATGTTTTTTTCATAAGTCTCCTAGATGTTAATTACTATAACGGTCATCACGGCAAGCACTAGAGAGCCTGCTATTATGCCAAAGGTTTTCCAAAATTTATTTTCACTTTTTTCGATAAATTCGTTTTGATTATCAAAATTTTTATTTTCCATAACCCAAGCCCCCTTAAATTTCTTGCCAGTAATACTGACTTAAAATGTTTTTTAGCATTTCGGCGTTCACGTATCTGGTGATTTTTCCTGCTCTTGCAATTGAAATAACGCCCGTTTCCTCCGAAACGATAAGCGAGATAACGTCGATAGTTTCAGTCACGCCAAGACCTGCCCTGTGTCTGGTTCCAAGTTCTTTAGGAATATTTTCTATTTTTTGCGATAAGGGTAAAAAACAACCCGACGCTACGATTTTTGTGTCGTTAATAATCATTGCACCGTCGTGCAAAGGTGTCTTTGGAAAGAATACGCTTTCTATAAGTTGACTTGAAATATCACTATCTAGTTTTATCCCACTGTCTATAATTTGACTTGGAACGTTGCCAGTCGATAAAACGATTATAGCGCCGATACGTGCTTTAGACATATTTTGAAGCGCCTTAATAATTTCGTTAATGCTATTTCTAATCTTTTCTTCGTCGTAAGTAATTTCGCCTTCCTTTTTAAAGTCTAAAAGTCTAGCGTTCTTGCGTTCCCAAACTATTCTTTTTAGTTCAACTGAATAAAGTATAAATATAAGCACCAAAAACATTGCGGGAATTATTAAGAAAATCGCACTGTTTAAGGTTAACGTAAAGGACACAACGCATGCGCCGACTATCATTGACGCTATAAATATCCATACTATTTCGTTAGCGCTGTTTCTAAATAAAAATGAAATTATGAAATAATATAATAGCGTAAAAACAAGTACGCTTACCCCCATAGCAATAGCCATTGCGGGATTAAGCGTCATATACTCAAATAATACGCTAATTCTGTTTATTACGTCCATATTCCCCCCTATTTTTCAAGCATAATTGAAAATATCGTGTTAAGAACGCCGTTTTCAGCGTCAAGCATTCCGCTTTTAATCTCGTAATCGATATTAGATAGGCGGTCTATCGCCTTCTTTAACGATTTCGGATTAAACTTAAAGGCTTGTTCCTTACTCTTTTTATAAGCGTACTCTTGCATTCCTAAAAGTTTTTGAGTTTCTTGGTCGCCTATGCTCGATATTCTTATATGCAATAGTTTTCTTAAGTAATTGTAAACCGCAACCAAAATCATTTGATAAGTTTCGCCTTTAGATAGCATATCGTTTACTATTTTCATAGCCTTTTCAAACTGCTTTTTGGCGATACAATCGGTTAAATTATAAATTTTATAATCGCTTTCCTGATTTACTAACTCATCAACGTCCGCTAGGTCTATTTTCCCCTTTTTCGACGAATACGCTATAAGTTTTTCAGTTTCTAGTTCAATGCGTTTCATATCACGCAAACAATATTCGACTAACTGCGACGCAGTTTGCATATCAATTTCTATTTTACTTTGAGCGCAGTATGATTTTATCCATTTTGAAAGGGTGTTAATATCCCCTTTTCCACAATCGACAATTTCCACGCCACTTATCTTTTTTAGTGCGTCGTTATTTTTAGAATTAAGGACGGCAAGAATAGACGTTGAGTTGTTTTCTAATGCTTTTTCAATTTTACCAACTAGTGCAGGTTTAGGATAAAATTCTTTTATCGCCGTAAGTCTAAACTCCGACATAAACGGATAAGAAGTAAGCGACGATAAAAACTCGCTTTCATCAAAATTTTCGCCGTCGAATACGGCAAAATTAAGCGACGGCTCGGAAATGAATTTATCTTGTAGAATTTTGAGCGATTTTTCTCTAAAAAAACCGTCTTCACCCTCAAAAAGATAAATCGAAGAGAACTTTCCTTCTTCTATACTACTCTTAAAAAAAGTAAATTTCAATGCCTATTACCTCATAATATATATTATCACTAATTGACAATATTTGCAACAATAATTTTAGGCAAAAAAGGTTATTTTAATTTAATTTTTAAAATTCCATTTTGCTCGGCATTAATATAATCTCCGTGCCTTAAAAATGAAATTTTACTTTGCTTTGCAATTGATGAAAATAAGTAGTCTTGGCAGTCGTACGCTATAACCGTTGCGCAAGTGTTAATACGTTCATATACGCACTCGTCATATCCACCTATTTTAGATAGTATTGCGTGTTCGTTTCCGTTTGCGTTCACAATTAATATTTTACCGTCGCAACTAGAAGTTATTTTAGCGTTTGCAAATAAAATTTCGTCTTGGTCTAAATAATTTATAGCATCATCGATAGCGAAAGACTTTTCTAATATCATTTCAATTCCTTTATTTTCTTCGCCAAAGTAATATATCTCGCTTGCAGTAAAAACTCTGTTTATTATTGTAAAATATTCTTGCGACTCTTCAAGGGGAATATAACTTGACAATATTACCTTATCCACGCCGTCAATCTCTGCTTGATTTTTTAACGTTTCAAGTTTTTTAGTAGAAAAATCTAGTTCGGCTACACTTAAAATTAGCGCGCTTTCACCCTTTGATTTAATTATTACAGCCGAAAAGTCTATACTTCCAACGGCATAGCATTTTACGGCGTTATATTCGCTTACGTTTCTATACACTACGCCCACCATAAAGATAAGCGCTAGACTTATGCTGACTATTAGTTTTAAGGTTTTCTTTACGTTTATAATACCTGAGAAAATTATGAAAAAGGTGTAATAGAAAATTGCAAACACACCAAGTGTTATCCCACCTATCATAAAAATATCGTAATCAAAAAAGTTTATTATCGCTATTAGCGCTGATAATAAATATTTTATAGGAAAAAGCAAAATGCTAGATATTCCAAAAATCCCACCGAAAACGGTAGCGAATAAAAGCACTACGAAAAGTGGTGAAATAATAGGAATCATTACAATATTGAAAATTGTTGAAACTAAAGAAACTTCTGAAAACGCCGAAAGGCAAATCGGCACGCTTATTATCTGCGCCGACAACGTGACGCCTAGAGCCGTAGAAATCTTATTCGGTAAAAACTTAAACGCTTTAGCAATTACGGGCGCTAAAATAAATATTCCTATCACTACTCCAAACGATAACTGAAATCCAACGCAAAACAACTGAATAGGGTTTATTAAAAGCACTAAAATACCTGCAAAACATACTGAAGACACGCCGTCGTATTTTCTTCCCGAAATTCTAGCGAAAAGCGAAACGGCGCACATAATAGTAGCCCTAATTGACGACGACGAAAATCCACACACGCCCGAATAAAAAAGGCATATAAATACGGTAATAAACGCTGATATTTTCTTGTTGACTTTTAATTTTGAAAGAATAAAATTAACCGCTATTGCCAAGACCCCGATATGAAGTCCAGATACGGCAAAAACGTGCGCAATGCCGGCATTTCTAAAATTTTCCAGCACTTCGCCGTCTATAAAAGACGAATCACCCGTAAGAAGTGCGTACGCAACGGCGTATTCGTCGCCCGAAAGCCCGTCCTTTAACGAATTTGAAATAAATGCGTTCATTTTTTGAAAAACGCTTTTTTGGTTTTGAATTACCACTATATCTTCAGCGTAAACTTCAGCCGTGTATTTTATCTTTTCGCTTATTTGCTCGGCTGAAAACCTAGAATTATAATACACGCCGTTATCTTGCAAAGTAGCAGTAAAACGCACTACGTCGCCAACTTCTAAATCTTTATACCCGTATATATAAAGTCTAATTTTATAATCGGTTTTCCCGCCGTTTACACCACTAAGCGTATTTGAACAACAAATTGCAGTTTGATAATTATCGTAAGTATTTATTTTCTCAATTTTTCCACTTACTTGATAAACGTGATTATCAAGGCTTGCCTTTTCATAGT
>JAZQWW010000020.1:0-9913 GCA_045632585.1 Christensenellaceae bacterium | reverse complement strand
GGAATTCACGCTTTCCCGCCACACTTAATGCGTCACTCGTCCGGTAAACTCATTTGTTCCGTTTCAAAAAGAGTTGGTGGCTTCGTTGAACAAGTTTACACTTCAGACGACGAAGGTAAAACTTGGCAAGGACCTTACGATTTAGACGACACAGCCTGCGATAAGGATATGGGATACCCAACAACAGTTGAACTAAAAGACGGCTCGCTATTAACCGCATATTATCATCACGACGAAAAAGAGCAAAAATGTTATATAAAATCAACCTATTGGTCATTAGACGAACTTAAATAAAATAAAACAAATTAACCCTACTTGATTTAAGTAGGGTTTTTTAATACAAAAAAATAGCGATGCCAAAAAGCAACGCTATTTTTATTTTAGGTGTAAACCTTATTTTATAATTTTAGAAACAACGCCTGAACCAACAGTTCTGCCACCTTCACGGATAGCGAAACGTAAACCTTCTTCCATAGCGATTGGGGTGATTAACTTAACTGACATTTTAACGTTGTCACCAGGCATAATCATTTCTACGCCTTCTGGAAGTTGAATTGAACCGGTAACGTCGGTAGTTCTGAAATAGAATTGTGGACGATAGTTGTTGAAGAAAGGAGTGTGTCTGCCACCTTCTTCTTTGGTAAGGATATACACTTGACCTTCGAATTCGGTGTGAGGTTTAACTGAACCCGGTTTAGCAATAACTTGTCCTCTTTCGATATCTTTTTTGTCGATACCACGAAGTAGAGCACCTACGTTGTCACCTGCTTGAGCTTCGTCAAGAAGTTTTCTGAACATTTCAAGACCGGTAATAACGGTGTTTCTGCTTTCTTCAGAAAGACCTACGATTTCAGCAGGGTCGTTAACGTGTGCAACACCACGTTCTACTCTACCAGTAGCAACGGTACCACGACCAGAAATCGTGAATACGTCTTCTACAGGAAGAAGGAATGGTTTTGCTTCGTCTCTTTCTGGGTTTGGAATGTAGCTGTCAACAGCGTCCATTAATTCGAAAATGCATTTGCATTCTGCTGAATTTTTGATTTCGTCTGCGCTGTGGTCAGCTTGAGCAAATTCAAGAGCCTTAAGTGCAGAACCTTTGATGATAGGAGTATCGTCGCCAGGGAAACCATATTCAGAAAGAAGGTCTCTGATTTCCATTTCAACTAATTCTTGAAGTTCTGGGTCGTCTAATTGGTCGCACTTGTTCATGAATACTACGATGTATGGAACACCTACTTGACGAGCAAGAAGAATGTGTTCTCTAGTTTGTGGCATTGGACCATCGGTAGCAGCAACTACTAGGATTGCGCCGTCCATTTGTGCAGCACCGGTAATCATGTTTTTAACGTAGTCAGCGTGTCCCGGGCAGTCAACGTGTGCATAGTGACGTGCAGCGGTTTGATATTCTACGTGAGAGGTGTTAATCGTAATACCTCTTGCCTTTTCTTCCGGAGCCTTGTCGATTTCGTCGTATCTCATTTTTTGAGCTTCGCCGAAAGCAGATAAAGTCATCGTGATAGCAGCGGTAAGAGTAGTTTTACCGTGGTCAACGTGACCGATAGTTCCAATGTTTACGTGTGGTTTACTTCTGTCAAATTTAGCCTTTGCCATTATTGTTTCCTCCAATAAATTACAATGTTATATTTTTTTATTTTAATATATTTTAATTTTACAATAAAAATCCTTAATTGTCAACGGATATTTATGCTTTTTTGCCTATTATCTTTTCTGCAACTGACTTTGGAACTTCAGCGTAGTGGCTAAACTGCATAGTGTAGTTGCCACGGCCTTGAGTTCTTGAACGTAAATCGGTTGCGTATCCGAACATTTCAGCAAGTGGAATATGAGCGTCGATAACTTTTGCACCGTTTCTATCTTCAGTTCCTTGAATAATACCACGACGTGCAGTCACGTTGCCCATAAGGTCACCAAAGTAGTTGTCAGGTGTCACGATTTCAACTTTCATGATAGGTTCTAGAAGAACGCTCTTCGCTTTTGCTAGACCGTCTTTAAGAGCCATAGAACCTGCAATCTTGAACGCCATTTCCGAAGAGTCAACGTCGTGATAACTACCGTCGTAAACGGTGACTTTGAAGTCAACTACTTCGTAGCCGGCTAGGATACCGTTTTTAGCGGCTTCCATAATACCCTTGTTAACCGGTTGAATAAATTCTTTTGGAATTGAACCACCAACGGTTTCATCAACGAATTCGTAGCCCTTACCTGGTTCTTGTGGTTCAAGACGGATTTTACAGTGACCGTATTGACCGTGACCACCGGTTTGACGTTTGAATAAACCTTCGGCTTCAACCGCTTGCTTAATGGTTTCTTTGTAAGAAACTTGTGGATTACCAACGTTTGCTTCAACACGGAATTCACGAAGAAGTCTATCAACGATAATTTCAAGGTGAAGTTCGCCCATACCTGCGATAATGGTTTGAGCAGTATCTGGGTCGGTGTAAGTCTTGAACGACGGGTCTTCTTCAGCAAGTTTTGCTAAAGCAAAGCCCATTTTTTCTTGACCTGCCTTGGTTTTTGGTTCGATAGCAACTTGAATAACTGGGTCTGGGAATTCCATCTTTTCAAGAATGATTGGCTTGTTTTCGTCACAAAGCGTATCACCAGTAGTGGTATCCTTTAGACCTACGATTGCGCAAATTTCACCTGCGCAAACTTCTTCAACTTCTTCTCTATGGTTTGCGTGCATACGAAGAATACGTCCAATTCTTTCTTTCTTACCTTTTACGCTGTTGTAAATGTAAGAACCAGTCTTTAACGTACCTGAATAAGCACGGAAGAACGCAAGTTTACCAACGAACGGGTCGGTCATAATCTTGAACGCTAATCCACAGAAAGGTTCGTCTACGTCAGGTTGTCTAACAACTTCAGCGTCGGTATCAGGGTGTGAACCAACCGTTTGACCAACGTCGATTGGGCTTGGCAAGTAATCAACTACTGCGTCAAGAACGTGTTGTACGCCCTTGTTTCTGTATGAAGAACCACAAAGAACTGGGGTCACTTTCATAGCAAGAGTCGCTTTTCTTAAACCTGTTTTGATTTCTTCGATAGATAAGTCGCCTTCTTCGAAGTATTTTTCCATTAGAGCATCGTCTTGCTCGGCAGCGAGTTCAACGATTTGAGCGCGGTATTCTTCTACTTGGTCTTTCAAGTCATCTGGAATATCAACAACCTTAATGTCTTTGCCAAGGTCGTCCATATATAGTTCTGCTTTTCTTTCAATGATGTCTACAATGCCCTTGAAAGTATCTTCTTTACCGATAGGTAAAGTAATAGGAATAGCGTTAGTATGAAGTCTATCACGCATCATATCAACTGCGTTAAAGTAGTCAGCGCCGTTGATGTCCATTTTGTTAACGTATGCGATACGGGGAACTTTATACTTGTCTGCTTGTCTCCATACCGTTTCACTTTGAGGTTCAACACCGCCTTTAGCGCAGAACGTTGCAACAGCGCCGTCAAGTACGCGGAGTGACCTTTCAACTTCTATAGTGAAGTCAACGTGACCGGGAGTGTCGATAATGTTAATTCTATGGTCTTTCCAAAAACAAGTGGTTGCAGCACTAGTAATGGTTATACCACGTTCTTGTTCCTGTGCCATCCAGTCCATAGTAGCGCCACCGTCGTGCGTTTCACCAGTCTTGTGAATTCTACCCGTATAGAATAGAATTCTTTCGGTCGTGGTGGTTTTACCTGCGTCAATGTGCGCCATTATGCCTATGTTTCTGGTTGTGCTTAAATCAATTTTTGCTGGCATAATTTATCTCCCAAATTAAAATCTGTAATGAGCAAAAGCCTTATTTGCTTCAGCCATTCTATGAGTATCTTCTTTCTTCTTAACTGCATTACCCGTGTTATTGAACGCTTCAGCAAGTTCTTGTGCAAGTCTATCACACATATTTCTTTCGCCTCTCTTTCTTGCTGCTGCTACTAACCAACGGATTGCTAAGGTTTGTCTTCTGTCTGCACGAATTTCGATAGGAACTTGATAGTTTGCACCACCTACTCTTCTTGCTTTAACTTCTACCATAGGCATAATGTTGTTAAGCGCTTGCTTAAACATTTCCTGTGGCGTTTGTCCAACTTTTTCACTTGCAATTTCAAAAGCGTCGTAAACGATAGTTTGTGCTACGCCTTTTTTACCGTCAAGCATAACTTGGTTAATAAGTTTCGTCACTACCTTATCGCCATATACTGGGTCTGGTAGAACGTCTCTTTTTGCAATATTGCCTCTTCTTGACATATTTAAATCCTCCTATAAAATTTTTACGCGTTATTCGCGTTTTTAAGGGTAACCCCTTAAGTACAGCTATCGCTTGCCTATTTAGGTAGCGAACCTTCTGCCTTTCGGCATACTGCCTACTAATCGGAGTAATTTTCCGAAATACCGATATAAGTAGGTTGCCAAAATAATTTTTAAGTTCTTAAAACTATTTAGGTCTTTTTGCGCCGTATTTAGACCTTGATTGCTTACGTTTTGCAACGCCGGCAGTATCTAATGCGCCACGAATGATATGGTATCTAACACCTGGTAAGTCTTTTACCCTGCCACCACGGATAAGAACTGAACTGTGTTCTTGAAGGTTGTGACCTTCGCCCGGGATGTAAACGATACCTTCAGCCTTGTTGGTAAGTCTAACTCTGGCAATTTTACGAAGTGCTGAGTTTGGCTTTTTCGGGGTAGTCGTAGTCACTGACAAACATACGCCACGTTTTTGTGGACATTCTTCAAGAATTGGAGACTTTGATTTGTAAGTGATTTGTTTTCTACCTTGTCTGATTAACTGTTGAATTGTTGGCATGCTTATACCTCCTTATGTTTTTCGGTTTATTCGGAAAACGGATTCGGAAAACTCCGTTTCGGAAACGTTTTTGGTGGGTTTTTATAAACCCAGTTAAAATATTTTATCATTTTTCGGGCGGATAGTCAAACGATTGAGCTACCACGCCCGAATTTTTTGATAGTTTTGCTTAGATTTCGCTAGGCGTTTCTTCTTCGCTTATTACCTTCGCAATGATAGGTTGTGGAGAAACGTTTTTATAGTTTTTGATACCAGTTCCCGCAGGAATTAGTTTACCTATAATTACGTTTTCTTTTAAACCTACAAGTGGGTCGATTTTGTTCTTAATAGCCGCTTCTGTTAGAACTCTAGCCGTTTCTTGGAACGACGCTGCCGATAAGAACGATTCCTTAGCAAGTGCAGCCTTGGTTATACCAAGTAAAATTCTTCTGCCTTGCGGTGGTCTTAAGCCTGATTCAAGCGCCTTAATTTGTTCTTCTTCAAATCTTGAAAGTTCTACTTTTTCGCCCGGTAAAATATCCGTGTCACCTGGGTTTTCTACTTGAACTTTCTTAAGCATTTGACGTACGATAATTTCTACGTGTTTATCGTTGATATCAACGCCTTGGCTACGGTATACCGATTGAATTTCTTTTAAGATGTAATCTTGAACACCCGTGAAACTCTTGGTTTTCATAATATCTTGCGGATAAATTGCTCCACCCGTAAGAACGGTACCGGGTTCAACCGTGTCGCCGTCTTTGATAATTACGCCTGTTCCGAAAGGTATGGTGTAATCCTTTTCGCCTTCAGCAGTCTTAACGATAACGTGAATAATCTTGTCTTTTTCTACTACGCTAGCAACGCCACCGTGTTCGCAAACGATTGCAGCGTTCTTAGGTCTTCTTGCTTCGAATAGTTCTTCTACTCTCGGTAAACCTTGAGTTATGTCGCCCGTACTTGCAATACCACCGGTGTGGAAGGTTCTCATGGTAAGTTGGGTACCCGGTTCACCGATTGATTGAGCGGCGATAATACCAACTGCCTCACCGATTTGAACGGGGTTGTTGTTCGACATGTTTTTACCGTAGCACTTAGCACATACGCCGTTTTTAGATTTACAGTTGAAGATACTTCTAATTTCTACTTCGGTAATTCCCGCTTTAACGATTTCGTCGGCCATATCTTCGGTAATCATTTCACCGTTTTTAACCATAACTTCGCCGGTTTGTGGATTAATAACGTCAGCGGTGACGAATCTACCTGCGATTCTATCACGCAAGCCTTCGATTACTTCGCCCTTGCTACCCGTAATGGCAGTCACTTTCGTGCCTACTGGGTTTTCGCCAAGGTTAGCGTAGCAGTCGTCTTCTTTAATGATAACTTCTTGCGCAACGTCTACTAAACGACGGGTTAGATAACCAGAGTCAGCCGTCTTAAGTGCCGTATCGGCAAGACCTTTACGTCCACCGTGCGAAGAAATAAAGTATTCTAGAACTGAAAGTCCTTCACGGAAACAAGATTTAACCGGAATTTCAATAGTTTTACCGTTCGGGTCAGTCATAAGACCACGCATACCTGCAAGTTGCTTAATTTGGTCGATAGAACCACGAGCACCAGAGTTAGCCATCATTAGAATTGGGTTAAACTTGTCTAGAGTTCCTTGTAATTCTTTAGCAACTTCTTCGGTAGCCTTTTTCCAAATAGAAACGACTTTCTTGTATCTTTCGTCGTCGGTAATAAAACCACTCTTGAATAGATTTTCAATTTTAAGAACGTGTTCTTCCGCTTCCTTTAAGATAACCGGTTTGTTCTTTGGCATATGCATATCGAATACGCTGGTAGTGATAGCGCCGATAGTAGAATACTTAAAGCCTAGTGCCTTAATTTTATCAAGTACGTCTGCCGCACAACTTGCACCGTGACGCTTAAAGCAAGCACCTACGATTTTTTGAAGGTCTTTCTTACCTACGAGTTTGTCTATTTCGTATTTAACGAAGTCAGCCTTTTCCTTTCTTTCTACGAAACCAAGGTTTTGTGGGATTGCTTCGTTGAATATAATTTTACCAACGGTGGTTTTTACTCTACCAGAAACTTTTTCGCCTTCAACTTCTACCGTTCTACGAACGATAATTTCGTCTTGAAGTCCGATTTTTCCAGTTTGGTACGCCATAAGCGCTTCTTCTGGCGAAGTATAAGAAACGGTGTATTCAGGAACGCCGTAAACTACGCCGTTTTCATCTTCTTTTCCATTTGCGCCGTATTTTTCGCCGATTTGGCGACGAACTAAGGTTAAGTAGTACGAACCCATAACCATATCTTGGGTAGGACTCATAACCGGCTTACCGTCGGAAAGTTTTAATATATTGTTTGATGCAAGCATTAAAAATCTTGCTTCTGCTTGCGCTTCAACCGATAGTGGAACGTGAACTGCCATTTGGTCACCGTCGAAGTCGGCGTTGAACGCACCACAAACTAGTGGGTGAAGTTTAATTGCTCTACCTTCGATAAGAACAGGTTCGAACGCTTGGATAGAAAGTCTATGAAGCGTAGGCGCACGGTTAAGCATTACTGGGTGGTCTTTAATAACTTCTTCAAGAACGTCCCATACTACCGTTTTTGCTTTTTCTACCGTTCTCTTTGCGTTTTTAATATTATGACAAATGTTGTTTTCAACCAACTTCTTCATTACGAAAGGCTTGAAGAGTTCGATTGCCATTTCTTTTGGTAGACCACATTGATAAAGTTTAAGTTCAGGACCAACGACGATAACTGAACGACCAGAATAGTCAACACGTTTACCAAGTAGGTTTTGACGGAAACGACCTTGCTTACCACGGAGCATACCAGATAGAGATTTAAGTTCTCTATTACCTGCACCACTAATAGCCTTGCCACGTCTACCGTTGTCGATAAGTGCGTCAACTGCTTCTTGAAGCATTCTCTTTTCGTTTCTAATAATGATTTCAGGAGCGCCTAGTTCCATTAACTTTTTAAGACGATTGTTTCTATTGATAACACGTCTATATAAGTCGTTAAGGTCGCTAGTTGCAAATCTTCCACCGTCAAGTTGAACCATAGGACGAAGTTCAGGCGGAATTACTGGAAGCACGTCTAAAATCATCCATTCAGGACGATTTCCACTCTTTCTAAAAGATTCGATAATTTCAATTCTTTTTACCGCACGAATTCTTCTTTGACCAGAAGTGTTTTCGTCAATGATTTTCTTGGTTTCTGCGCTTTCTTTTTCTAGGTCGATAGCCATTAAAAGTTCTTTAATGGCTTCAGCACCCATACCCGTTTTGAACGAGCCGTAGCCGTATTCTTGTTCGAGTTCGATTTTTTCTCTATCGTTGATAACTTGTTTGTAAGCAAGTGGCGTCGTACCTGGGTCTAAAACCACGTGGCTAGCGAAGTATAAAACTTGCTCTAGTGATTTTGGACTCATATCAAGCATAAGACCTATTCTTGAAGGAACGCCCTTAAAGTACCAAATGTGTGAAACCGGCGCAGCAAGTTCAATGTGCCCCATTCTGTCACGACGAACTTTTGATTTGGTGACTTCTACGCCACACTTGTCACAAATAATTCCTTTATAACGAATACGTTTGTATTTTCCGCAATGACATTCCCAGTCCTTCATTGGCCCAAAAATTCTTTCGCAGAAAAGTCCGCCCATTTCTGGTTTTTGAGTTCTATAGTTGATGGTTTCAGGCTTGGTCACTTCGCCGTACGACCATTCTCTAATTTTTTCGGGAGACGCTACTCCTATTTGTATTGAATCAAAATTGTTAAGTTCAAACATTTATTGCTCCCTCCTTATAGATTTTCTTCGTCGTCGAAGTCGTCTTCAAACAAGTCGCTTTCTGGAACGCTCGTATCAAGTTCTCCTTCGTCTTCGAAAATGTCTTTGGCGTTAAATTCAAAATCGTCGTCAAGACTAAATTCTTCCGTATCTTCAAATACCGTTTCAGTTTCGGTTTCAAAGTCGTCGAATACAACTTCTTCTTTAACACGTTTTTCAGTCATTGGAACTACGTCGTCAACGTCGTTTTCGATTAGTTCTTTAAGCGCAAGTTCTTCCTTGTTTTCGGTTAGAACTTTCATATCAAGTGCTAAACTTTGTAATTCTTTTAGAAGTACTTTGAACGCTTCTGGAATACCAGGTTCGCTAATATTCGTGCCTTTTACGATTGATTCGTAAGTTCTTACCCTACCAACGACGTCGTCTGATTTAACGGTAAGAATTTCTTGAAGGATATGCGCAGCGCCGTATGCTTCAAGCGCCCAAATTTCCATTTCACCGAAACGTTGTCCACCGAATTGCGCCTTACCACCGAGTGGTTGTTGCGTCACAAGGCTGTATGGTCCCGTCGAACGTGCGTGAATCTTATCGTCAACCAAGTGGATAAGTTTAATCATATACATTTGACCAACGGTGACTCTGTTTTCAAAAGGTTCGCCCGTTCTACCGTCGTAAAGTTGAATTTTACCATCAACTTCGCCGTCTGGGTTTACTATATTGTTTTCTTTAAGTAGATTTTTGATATCGCCTTCGGTTGCGCCGTCGAATACGGGCGTTGCAATCTTCCAGCCGAGTTGTTTACATACTAGACCCAAGTGAACTTCAAGCACTTGACCGATATTCATACGTGAAGGAACGCCTAGTGGGTTAAGTACGATTTGAAGTGGCGTACCGTCTGCTAGGAACGGCATATCGCTTTCAGGTAGAATTCTTGAAACGACACCCTTGTTTCCGTGACGACCTGCCATCTTGTCGCCGATAGAAATCTTACGTTTTTGAGCAATGTATACTCTAACTTCTTTATTAACCCCTGGTGGAAGTTCGTCTTTTTTAGAGCGTTCGAATACTTTAACGTCTACAACGATACCGCCTTCGCCGTTTTTAACTTTTTCAGAAGTATCCTTAACGTCTCTTTCGTTATTACCTAAGATTGCTCTTAAAAGTCTAACTTCAGGAGTAGCCTCTTGTTCGCCCTTAGGGGTAACTTTACCAACTAAGATGTCGTTAGCCTTAACTTCAGTACCGATTCTTACGATACCGTTTTCGTCAAGGTTCTTAAGCGCTTCTTCAGAAAGGTTAGGAATTT
>JAZQWW010000019.1:0-13517 GCA_045632585.1 Christensenellaceae bacterium | reverse complement strand
GGACTCTCTACAAACCCCATTTTGCGTTACTCTATAATTTGTATATAGTCGCCGCTGTGAGTGATATATATAAGTGCTTTTATAATTTCGCCTGTATCCGCATTTTCAAAACTACCGCTTGCAAGTATTGAAAAATAGTAGCCGTTGCCTCTTACCGACATTTTTAGATTATTGTCAATGCAAGCATTTTTTAAATCGCTTTTCCAATCATTAAAAATTTTTTGCTTTTTGTATGATGGTTTGGAATAGAGTTGCCATATATTTTCATATTGGCTATGAGTGTAGTTGATTTTCTTTTTTGTAAAATATAAGTTGCCGTATCCGTTTTGCATTTTTAATTTGATAACTTTTTCCATTTTTTTATCCTCCGTTTAGTTAAATCTCACCCACGTGTAATTATAATATAAGTAGTTTTCGTCCGTTTGCTTACAAAATAACCATAATTTAATATGTGGGCTATTTTGTTTGTAGTCGTTGTCTTTTAATTCGCTTGCTTTTTTCATTGCTTTTTCGATACTATCGGTATAAATAAAACTACAAGCAAAAAAATCATTTTTTGTAAAATAATATTTTTGTGGAAAATTTACTACATTTTCAAAACTGTTTTTTTGGTTTGTTGTTGCAATATAAGTTTTCATTTGTGCCTCCGTTTATTTTAGTCTTGTAGTTGTTTGTTTGCAAGTGAAAAATGTTTTATCAAATAAGTTGTTTAATTCGCTTGCGGTTACCCAATCGTTTTGGTATTCTTTATACCAAAAATTTAACGCGTTGCCTTGATAGCGGTAAGTTTTTACTTTTTTTGTCTTTGTGATTACTTGGTAAATTCTCATTTTTTTTATACCTCTTTGCTATATTTTTTGAGGTGCATTTCCTCCACCCTTAAATAGTATAACATATTTATATAAAAAAAGTCAACTAAATAATAGCCATATTTTGTCATATTTTAATCAATCTTAAATAAATTTTAGACAAGATTTTACTAGTTATTATTTCATAACTATTTGTTTTACTTGTGATATAGTAGTCATAAACATATCTAAAATTAAAAATTTAGTTATATTTTCATAACTATTGATATATCGATAAAAGTATATCGATAAAAGTTTATCGATATGGGGGGGTGGTTACCCTTACCCTTATATATGGCGAAAAATAGCAAAATCAATATTTATATTATTTACGCATACTTTACGAGTAAGGGGTGGGGTAAAATTTTTACATACCACAAGTTTTTTAGACAAATATTGACTATAATTTGTTTATATAAGTAAAATTTTGGCTAGACTTTTTTTAGTCTTTGTGATATAATAAGTGTACGAAAGTTGATAAAACAACTTTTGAATAAATATTTTTGGAGGGTTTGCAAAATGGCAAACGAAATTGAAAAGGTAGAAACTACCAAAACGGAAGAAATGGCAACAGTTGAAAGTGGGGTTGAAGAAACTCGAAAGAAGAGAAAGTTTGATATTGAAAAGACGGTTGATTTTATTGTAAATCAAAGAGTTAGTGAGAAAGTTGAGCAATTAAAGTCAAGCGGACTTATAACTGACGATACAATCTTGACTAAGATTGCAAAACAATTTAAAATTCAAATCAAAGCCGAAGTCCAAAAGGAAAGAGAAATGGAACGAGAGAATAAAAATATTGCAATGGAAAAGGCGAAACAAAACTTTGCAAATTACTATGAAAATCTTGTTGACGATATTGGCAATATTGATACTGATAGCGAAGTTAAAGAAGTTTTGTTAACTTTTGTTAAAGAAAAGTTATTCAACGCATATCTTAGAAAAATTGGACTTATCAAGTAATATGACAAAACTAGAAAAGTTACATATTATGTCAAGAGCGAAACTTTCGCTCTTGACACAAATATTAAAAGAAAGAAAAAACGTTGACGATTTAGGCAAATACGTAGAAAACTTATGGGAAGCCGAAATTGACAATTTAAAAACAATCGAGGAAATAAAGAAAAATAAAAAGGACGGAAAATATTATGATTTTGAATAATGGAACGTACAACGGTGTTATAACAAATATTGAACTTAAAGAATTTGCAAAAAAAGACGATAAGAAAACAAAGTTTGAAGTTTTTAGAATTTCGGTTAGGGTAAATGGAGACAAACAAGGACTTAAAGATTTAAAAGCAACCTTCTCTAAGGAATACGGTTTGAAGTATTTTAGGGATTTTTGCAAATTGTCGTCCAAAGACCTTATCGGCAAGCCTTGTAAATGTACTGTAATTAAAAAGAGTTTTTTACAAGAGGACGAAAACGATAATAGCAAAGAGATTTTTTGTAACGAAATTAAGTATTTAAATTTGGTTGACGAGCAAGGCAATGCAATTATAATGACTGAAAACGAAAACAAAAAAGACTTGTGGTAAAAAACAAAGGGTAGTTTTTAACTACCCTTTGTAATTATATAATACGGAGATTTTCAAAATGGCTATATCAAAAACAAACTATCAAAGAGCAACAAAACACGCAATAACAGTAGGTAGGAAAGGGGAAAAACAAAAAAGATATACATATAAAAAAATTGCGTCAAAAATAAGGAAAGTTGAAAAGAGAGCAAAAGAGTATTCACAAAAATACTATGGAAAGAACGCTGAATTCCCACGAAATTTAGGTGTAGGTCAAAGAAATATTTTCACAAGAAAGGTAAAGGATTTATTGTTGAAAGTTGAGCAAGGAACTAAAAAGGATTTAAGTTTGGAAGAATTAAAGTCAATAGAGAAAGTATTTTCTATGGCAAGTGATATTAAATCTTTTAGAGAGTTTTATTTTAAAGAAGTTGCAAGGCACTATGGGGTTGAGGATAAAACAAGGTTTGAAGTAAAAAGTCTACTTGAAAAAGGCAAGTTAAATGTTAGTTACGAAACAAAAACAAATAAATTATGGGGTGGCGAAAATCCATTATTGTACACTGTATCGGATACAAAAAGTTTAGCGGAGTGGATTATAAAAAATGTCGACGGTGCAGAAAAAATAGAAGACATTATTTTGGAAGTGCAAAACGTAAACTATTTAAGAAAAGTTGTTGACGAGTGGAATTTATATAGAGATACAAGTTTTATTGACGAGTTAAAAAAGGTTTTTGATTATGATAGTAGTGCCGAAGATAATAGCAACGTATAGAGGAATAGAATGTAACGAGTTTTTTAACTCTATGGGTAAAATTTTTTCGTTGGGCGAACTAATTGAAATAAAGAATGATTTTATAATTGTTGTTGATTTTTCAATTGTTAAGTTTTCAATAATTGAGCATATTATAAAGTGTGGTAAATACCATTTAAAAGAAAGCAAAAATGATAAAAGTATGTCTTATGATATAAAGAGTAATTATATAAAAATATACAATACTGATAAAAAAGTTTTGATTTTATGTAGTTACGAAAATAAGTTTATGCAAGATTTTGAAAATTTTGAAATAGCAAATGCGTTAGAACTTATGGATATCGAAAAACAAACAACTTGCACTAAGGACGCAAAAAAACAATTTATGGCAACGATTACAAGGCAAAAGAATTACTTTGCTCAAACAAGAATATTTGATAAAATATTCCCGCAATTTGACGATAAAGAATTTTTCTATAATAACGCTTGTAAAAAATCGGTTTGTGCGTTATTTTATTGTAATGTTGGGGAGTTTGAAAATATTTATTCCTACGATATAAAATCGTCTTTTCCGTCAAGAGTTTATGGGGATTTTTTCCCAAATGGCGAGGGTAGATATTTTGACGATATAAAGAAAGTCCCTTATAACAAGTGGTACGTATGCAAAATAAAAATATATAGTTTTAGTGTAAAATTATTTGATTTTTTAGATTTTTGCTCAATGGCGGACGAATATGGTGAAATAACATACTACACAACGAAAGAAATGTTGGAGTTTATAGAAATTTGTTATGACTGTGATTACGATATAATTGACGGATATTTTTATACACTACAAAGAAGTATTTTTGATAAATTTTTAAATAGTAATTTTTTAAACGAATTAAACAAAAATAAAAATTTTAGGAAATATAATAAAGCGAAAAACAATTTACTGTTTGGAAATTTTGGAAGAAACACTAAAATCAACAACGTTGTTTTTGGTGTTGATGAAGACAAATTAACGCAAAAAATTGAAAAAGTTGAGATAGACGATAAGGGTTATTATCCGCTATACCTATATGTAAATGGAAAATCAAAACTCGAAATACTTAAAATAGTAAAAGACAATTTTGAAAATATTTTATATATAAATACTGACGGATTTTTCTCAAAAAATAAAATGTCTTTTATGTTTTATAATTTAGGAAAGGAAAACAATATTGGAACTGTTGAGTTTAGAGATTACTATAAAAAGATTTGTATAAAAGATATATCAAATTATTTTGCATTTTCAATAGATTGCGACGGTGTTATATGTAATGATTTTAGGTTAAGTGGAAGAAAAACAAACGTAGACGACTACAATGACTTTATAAGCGGAAATTTTTACTCGTTGTATTGTCGATTAACACCATACGGATTTTTAAATTTTATAGAGGAAAAAGAAAAACCACTATCGTTTTATATTGAGTATAAGCAATATTTAGACAACATAATGAAACTGCAAAGGTATGGTTTTTTATCGATAAAAAATAGAGAAAAGTTTATAATGTTAAAAGAGGATTTAAAAATGGAAAAAGATTTGAAAGAATTGGAAAAGATTTATAATTCTATTGAAAGTGGGAAACTTGAAGAGGTTACAGATATTTTTACAATAAGAGATTTATCAATAAAAATATATAAATGCAAGATTGATTTTTCTTGTGGAAATAAAAGGTATAAAAAATATGATATATTAACCGAAAATGAGGTTGATAAAAAAACAATAAAAGATTTACTAAATAAAAAATATATTAAAGAGGTGTAAAATGAGAAGTAAAGAGCAAATAAAGTGGCTATTTGATAAAAGCGAAGATTGTATAAATTTATTAGAGAGTATAAATGATTTAAAGAGAGATAGAAAATTTTATTCCGTTTTAAACAATTTGTACGATATGCAAAATTTTTTAATTATGTGTAATGAATATGAGTGCGACGGAATTTTTATCGACTTTGATAGTTTTCAAAAGAAAATTGAAAAGATAAAAAACATTTATCATTTAAATAAATCTACGTTTTTCAAAAATGGGGATTGCGACAACGATTACATAAGGGGATTACTGCAAGGTATAGAGGTTGTAAAAAATATATTTTTTATTGAAAAATAGTTGACAAAAAATACAAGTTATGATATAATGTATATAGAGAGAGTTACATTTCACGCGATTATCTATGTTTTAAATTCACTCGATAGAATTTAATAGTGTATCGAAAGTACCGTAGATTTTTGAAATGAACGCTCTCTATTTTTAGAGGTAAAAATGGATAACATTGAAAATATTTTTAAAAACGAAAATAGAACTAAAACACTAAGAGATTATAATCAATTTCAAACTAAGATTTTAACAGGTGTTAGAGGAACTTCAAAAACGTTTGAAACGCAAGAAATTATTTTAAATAAGGTTTTAAACGGAAAATTCTTCGCGTTGTTAAGGGAAAGTCAAATTGAATTAGACCTCGCATTGCAAGGTGGTTTTTGGGATAATAACTTAATATCAAAAGAAAAATACAATAAACATAGTTATTCGGTAAAGGGAAATAGAATTTTAGTTGATGATAAGGTTGTTGGTGTTGGTATAGCATTGACAACTTATGGAAATTTTAGAGGAATTGCGTTAAATTTAGGAAACGCAATAAAGACAAAAAAAGAAAGAGAAAGGCAAAAAAAGAGAGATTTGGAAGAAGAACTAGAAATTGCCGAAAAACTTGTTGAAAATAATATAGATAAACTTGAAATAATTTTCTTTGACGAATTTGAGCCGATAGAGCCTAAATTGTCAAACGAAAAAAGATACCTTGCTTATTTGCATATTTGTGAAACATTATTTAGGTTTAGAGAGAATGTGCAAGTTATTATGTGTGCCAACATTGAAAGCCCGTATTCGGTTTTTTTGGACGAGTTAAATTTCCCCAAAACTAAAAAAATTGAATATGGTATAAAAAAATCTTATTATAAAAACGAAAAGGGAAAATTAAAACCACTTGCGATTTGGTGTCATTTAGAGCCAAACGAAAAATGGAAAACGGCAAGAGCAAATTCTTATGTAGGAAAAATTCAAAGTGGAAAGGATTTAGGAATGTTTACTACGGGATTAGCGTATAAAGGTATGGATTTTATATCCATACCTAGAAACGAGCCTCACTATTTATTATTTAATTTATATGACGGAATAAATAATTTGTCTTTTTGGAGGTGTAAAAACGATAAAGATATTTTTCACGTAACCGAACGCTCAAACAGTACAACTTATGCAACTTTTTGTTTTAATATCGAACACGCTGTTTTAGGTGTACAGTTGATAAATCCAAAAACAAAAGAGGTTATAAAAAAATCGTTTTCAAATGATTGTATAAAGTTTGAAAGTGCAAAAGTATTTTCAATTTTTATAAATATGATAAAATAAAGAGGTGTAAAATGGAATGAATGAATTAGTAAATTTTTTAGGAATTGACTTTGAAACTGTATTTTATGTAATGCAAATTTTTGGTTGGCTTTTTGCTTTTGTGGTTGCTTTGGTATCACTGATTAAAACTATCATAAAATCAAAAAAGAAAAAGAAAGAATTAAAAAATACAGTTGAGGAAATGGAAGAAAACAAAAAAAATCAAATGGAGGAAGAAAAAGAAATGGCGAAATTTTATTTTTTATGCGACAAGTGTGGAAAGCAAGTAAGTGCCGAAAATGGTAGAAAGTTGACTATTTATAACAAGGCTTTCGATTTGTGTGAAGAGTGCGACAAAACAATTAGAGTAAAAATCAACAATGTTGCAAACGCAAAAAGGGAAGTTGAAAATGCACAACTTGTGTATAATGCCAAAAAGGCAAAACTTGAAGAATTGCAAAAGAGTTTGGAAAATGATATTGCAACTCAAACAACTTCAAGCGTTGTAGAAGAAAAGAAAAGCGAAACAATCGATATTAAAAATGCTTTGGGGATTTAATTATGACTTTTGAAGAATATTTAAACGAACTTGAAAAAAGTGAAAACGAAAAAGATAAAGAAATTTTAACTGTTTTGAAAAAAGTTGACGAAGACAATAAAAGAACAGTTAAGGAAAGAGATGAGGCTCTAAAAGAAAAGGAAGTTTTAAAAAATTTCTTTAACGGAGCAAATTTAAAAGATATAAAAACACAAGAACAACAACAAAAAGAAGAACTTGAAAAAGATAAAGAAAATTTAAAAAATATTATATCAAATTGGTAGGGAGGATTAAAAAATGCCAAACAAGTTTTTAATGACAAATGAACAAATTTTAAGAACTGCGGGTGTTTCGCAAGAAATGATTAACGCAGTTAAAACTGCTGACAGTAGTACAGCAGTAAATACACTCGACCCTATTTTCAATACTCTTATGAGTTTTGTAATGAGCCAAAGGGTTGAGATTGCAAACTTGAATAATCCATTGAGAGTTTTAGAGCAATCATATGCAAGCCATAACGGTGGAAGTTTGAATGGACTTTTCCAAGAAATTTTAATTCCTACAAGAGATAAGGGTGATAACAATCTTTACGGTGGAAGAAACCGTGTAGTAAAAGAAGTTAAAAATCCATATACCGAACAAGATTATGGAAAAGAGCCTTTACAATTTACGTATGGGATTAACGCAAAAATGGAAAGAGATATTTCATACGATAGAGGGGATTTCCTTATGGCTCTCAAAGAGGGTAGTTTACTTGACTTTATGAAGAGCCGTATTGCAACAATGGAAAGCGAAAACAACGGAAGTAGATACATTATCGAAAACAATGTACTAAATTGTGAAAAATTCCAATATTCGGACTATGATACAGCACAATCTTTCAGTGACGCTTTCTCTCTTGGTGCGTTTATTCATAAAGTATTTAAAATGCAAGATTTCCCCGAAAAGAATATGGACTACAAAAGAATTAAATTTAACTCTACAAGAAAAAATTCAAATTTCGTACTTATTCTTGATAGCGAATTTTGGTATGAGTATTCTCAAAAATATCAATTCTCGTCGTTCTTAAAGCCTTTTATTTTTAAGAGCCAAGATAAAGACACTTACGGAACTGAAATGAAAGTTGATAGAATTATTGAAGTAGACGAATTAAAAGCAACTACACTTGCAGAAAACTCTATTCTCAATCCTATGAATATGCAATCAAAAGTGATTGGAAATGGTAAAAAGTTGATTGGTAGAATTGTTGATATGAATGCAATCAAATTTGGCGTTGGGCTTAAAACTTCAATTTCTAAACCTCTTGACAGTAGAGTATCTTATTATACCGAAGCAAGTGATTATTGTTTTAATATGTGCGGAGCATATACAAACGTACCACTTATTATAAATAGTGACTTCGATTACGATAGAAAAATTTTCGTAATGAATGAGCAAGTACAATAACTTTAATTAAAAAATAAAAACCGTCTATGGTTTACGTTTAGTCGTAGACGTAGACGGTTTTCCTTATTGGAGGAAATTTTATGAAAGTAAATATAACATTATACAAAACGAATTTTGACGAAGAAAATCCGTTTGTTTCAACATCAAAATCACAAAGAATTAACGATATAGCAACAAAATTTAACGAGGGGAAACTTGTTATGGAAAATTCAAGTTTTAATATTGAAACACCTTTTAGAATTGCTAAAAACTTTTTTGATTTAGATAAAAAATACAACTATGCAAAATATGAATACTACAACGGAAATGTATTAAAAGATACAAGATTTTACTTTATTAAAAGTTTTAAATATGTAAATGACAATATAACCGATATGATTGTTTCGGAGGATATTATAGGGGAGCATTTTTGGGATTTAGATATAAAATATTGTATGCCGCAAAAATATACATATAAAGATAAAGATATAGAAGATAGAGCGTATAATACCGATATAAACTTTTCAAAGACTTTTATAAAAAGAAGTGAATTTAACGGACTACTATATTTCAGTAGTGAAACTGATGCTTTTAAAGTTGGTTTTATTGTTACGTCCGCAATAACAAATAACGAAAACGATATAATTTGTAAAACCGAAGAAGACGGAGTTTCTTATAATATAAACACTTATTTAATTCCATTTTTATATAACGATAATGGAATTTTAAATAATAGATGTACTTCTATCGAATTCACCAAAAGACTTGGGGTAAACACTTTTACACAATCTTTATACTCAGAAAAACTTGTAAATATTGATGAGTTTCAAAAAATATCAAAAATAACGTCAAATGGATTTAAGTATATATCAAGTTTCATATTGTTAGATGTTAGAAATATAGTAAAATCAATACAAGTAGACAGTGATAGCGGTGATTTTAGAATTTTATTTGAGAAAGATTGTATATACAATATGTCGTTAGACGGATTTGAGGGTGATAAAAATGAAGAAGGGGTATATATACCCGAAATAACTTTAATGAAGATAACTTCATTTAAAAGCAACATATTTAATTTTTCAATAAATTGCGATAATAAAAAAACAGTATCAAACTATTGTAAATTGCTATTTTCGGTTGACGGAAATTACAGCGGACTAGATATATCATTATGCAAAAAAAATGACATTATGAACTCAATAAGATTTTCAATATCACAATCTTTAATACCGCCATATTCGGTGTCATTGAATTACGAAACCGACAAATCTAATAAATCGCATATAGAATTACAAAGAAACTCTTCATTTATGTATATAGACGATAGTTACACTGAATGGTTAAAAACTAATAGAAATGCTAGCATAACAGGTATGCAAGTTAGACAAGATTATGAGACGGAAATAATTACTAAGCAAATGGGGTCAAAAATGTCGTCAAATATGATAAGAAGTCAAAAAGGACTAATAACCTCAGTAGCAATGAGTGGCGAGAGTGGTGCATACGGAAAAACACTAGACTTAGGGTTAGAATGGCTTGCCTCACTTTCGGATAGTATATCCGCTGAACAAACAGTAGATAGAAACCATAAAAAAGAAAGAGCGTTGTTGGAATTACAAATACAAGATTTAGTAAATACACCCGACAGCGTAACAATGGGTAATAGTGTATTTTTTCACTTTAAAAATAAAAAATATATAAATATAACATATTTGGAAAATATTAGATTAAATGAAATTTTAAAAACAAACAAAATGTTTGGCTATAATACAGCAATAGAAATAAAAGAAATAAAATCACACGATATTTTCGATTATATAAGAAGTGATACATTGACTTTAAGTTTTAAAAACAATTTCAATCCAAGCGAATTAGAAAGAGCCATAATAGAAAATTATTTTTCAAACGGAATACGAACGTGGTACAATATAAATTATTATAAAAATTTCGAAGTAGAAAATAGTGAGGTATCAAATGAATAAACAAAAACAAATAGACGGATTACACGACATTATAAACGAATTAACAAAAAAACTCGAAAGAGAACTAAACGCAAACAAAATACTTATAGAAAAAAATTATAGAGAACTTGCACAAATAAAAAGAAACGAGGTAGACAATAGTTTTAATCTTTTCCAAAAATATCTAAATATACGAAAATCGGATTTAATCGAAACAGCAATATCAATTTTAAGTTGGGAAAATTTACCAAAGTCGTTTAGATTTACAAGCAAGAGAATAAATATGCAATTAGCAAAATTTGGTTCGGTTTGTATTTTTAAAAGAGATAACCAATATCTATGCTTACCGTTTGTTGGAGTATCCCCAATAGATTGTTACAACGAATTTATAAAAGTCAAGCCGTTTGCACCGTCCCCAAATATTAAAGATGGGGAAAGTATAAAACAAATTGATTACGATTTTAAAGAATTAACAGTTGGTGTTGATTGTGTTATAGTTAGTGATTATTTTAATTATGGGGAAACAAACGGAAATACAAGTTTAACAATAGAGGCTGCGATTGAATTATACTGCTATTTAATGGCGGACATAGAAACCGCAAAAAAAACCAATAGAAATTGGATAAATTTTCCACTTGTTTTTTCTTATGAGGACGATAACGGTGTAGACAAAAAATCAAATTTCAATAAATTTATAAACGAAGTAAAAGCAATAGTTGAGGGTGTATCAAACCACTCAAATGCAATAGTTAGTGAAATTATTAAAAATTTAAAAGTTTTACCAACCGAAACAATGTACTATGGCGAACAATTAGAGCAAACAAAAAAGGACTATGAAAACGAATTATTTAATTTTCTTGGTATTGGTGTAATAAGAAATGAAACAAGAGAGAGAAAAATCACTGCGGAATTTGAAAAAACAAAAGACCAATACAATATAAACATAACAAAAAGACTACAAAATAGAGAACAAAACATAAAAGATTTAATTGAAGTATTTGGGGAGGAATGGAACAATGTTTCAATAAAAGTAAATCTAAACGAATTTACAGCAAATATGGAGGAAGAAAATGATAACAACAAGCAAAAGACCAACGATTAAAGACATTGACAATTATATGCTAATATCACAAGGAAACGATAACAAAGATAGAATTGAGAGTGTAGGTGTATTTTTTGGTTGTAATGGAACTTTTGAGAATGTAGAATATCTTAATGAAAGTTGGAATGTTTTAAAAATTCAAGAAATGATTTTAAATGAGTATGAAACACTAGAAATAGGATTTGGCTCTTGGCAGGATTTTTATGTAAATTTTAGAAACACTTGGAATAGAAACTTTTTTCAATTTAGACAAAACATTGAAAACGCTGTAAAAGAATATACGCTATACGACTACAAAAGAATAAGTGATAGAACAAAAAACGAAACTGTTGACGACGACATAAAAAGTACTACAACAACCAATGGTAAAATGACTTACGAGGGTGACAACAGCAATAAATTCTCAAATACACCAAATGAATATCTTGCAAACAATGACGGATTTAACGGATTGACAAGTATTGAGGAAAATGAAAATTCTTCAAAACACACGCAAGAATATAGAGGTGACCAATGGTCTGATAGAGTAAAAGGTGTAGAATTAAAAGACAACAATGAAGTAACAAGAACAAACAATACTTTTGAAAAGTGGCTTGAATTATCAAATAAAAATAGAAATATTATTTACGATTTTATTGATAAATTTTCTTGGCTTTTCTTAAAAACAATAAATATATATAGTTATTAACGGAGGATTAAACTATGAAAGATTTTGAAAATATTTGCAACATACCAACTGACGAACAAGCACAAATTTTACAACTTTATAAAATTGTTAAACTATTAGAGAAAAATCAAATTTATCCAAAATTTATGGGAAATTGGAACGAAACAACAAACTACAATGAAAAGTTTATGATTGTAAGCAATGACGGAAACTCATATATAAAAAGAGTTGACGGTGATTGTATAAATTTCAATCCTCAACTTAATAATGAGTATTGGCAAATTTTAGCATTAAAAGGCGAAAAAGGGGAAGGATTTTTTACAAATAACGATTTATTTGAAATGATAACAGTAGAAGACGGATTAGAAAAACAATTAACGGAAAACGGTGTTGCATTAGGAATGGCTAGTGAAGTTGTAGAAAAAATAAATAATCCACAAATAAGCCTTAATCAGTTAAACGAAAAAATAACGACAAGCGGTGGAATACAAAAACGAACAGTATCAAACGCAATTCATTTAACAATGACACCTGATATTGTAGAGCAAATAAATAACCCAAATGTTACTATTTCAAAATTAGACGAAAAAATAACAGTAACAACAGATTTAACAAAAGAACAAATAAATGGTAGTCTTAGATTAGGATTACCTAGTAGAATTGTGGATAAGATAAATAATCCACAAATAAACATAAATGATATTTATAATAAAATGGCTGGAACAAGTGATATAATTGTAGACCTAAATGAAGACGAAACAAAGGTAGAATTACATCTAGACGAAGAACTTAAAAAAGAATTAAAATACGCATACTTAACAAGCGGTCATTCATTTATACATTATGAAACTAGCGCACAAGATTTAAGTTTTTGTTTTTCAATTCTTGCAAATAATTCTTCAATTTCTCAATTTAATTTATATGTTGACGGACATATGGAAACAAACTTTGATTATCAAATAAATCATTATGTTTTGAAAAACGAAGTAGTTTTAAATTATGGTCAAGTAAATAGGTTTGTGTTAGAAAAAACAGGAACTAAATATAATCAATCAACCGATTATTTAATTTTAGATATAAATATTCCACTACCTTTTGAAACTCACGATAATAATATATTTTATATAACAAACGCAATTCTAGAAAATGTATCAAAAAGTTATGATGGCGTTTCGCAAGATGTTGCAATAAACGATATATTTCCATCTATGGCACAATATTTTGAAATTATATCAAAAGGAACAATCGATTAAAAAAATAACAAAAGTTTTAAAATTAAAAAATTGGAGCGGATTAAAGAGATT
>JAZQWW010000018.1:0-1009 GCA_045632585.1 Christensenellaceae bacterium | reverse complement strand
TTAGATTTTGGCTCTTTAGGTTTTTCTTGCATAGATAAAACCTTATCGTCACCGTCTATTTCTAAAACACCACTTCTTGAAAGTTTTTTTGTATCACTTTCAAAATATCTAAATACGCAAGAAGCGTTCTTATTTACTGCGTAATCAACGAATTTCGTAAGCGAAAAATCTAAAACGTTATCGCCTGCAATAATTAAAGCGTCGTCACGAATATTTTTTTGTTTAATAGCAAACAAAATATCGTTTACTGCACCAAGTCTTGTTTCGTTGGTGCTAGTCCCATCGTCAACGACTGATATACTTTGTCTTTTACTCTTTGCCCAGTCTTCAAAAAATTTTACGAATTTATGGTTAGAAATCACGACGTATTCGTCAATTTTTCCACTTTTATCCACGTCGTCCACAAGCCAATCAAGTATGGTCTTATCGCCAACTTTAAGTAATGGCTTTGGAAAGTTTTCAGTTAAAGGATATAGCCTTGTTGCATAGCCTGCTGCTAAAATTAAACATTTCATACGTGAACTCCGTCTTCAGTATTACAAATAAAAATATCAAACTTATCTTTAAGATTAGGATATTTTTCTATATATTTTTTTGTAATACTTTGCTTAATACTATCAGCGTAATCGGGATTAATTATAGCCATCAAGCACCCCTTAAATCCTGCACCGCTAAATCTTCCACCGTAAACACCTTCTGTTTCAGTCATAATCTCGTAAAGGGTTATAAGTTCATCACAGCCAACTTCATAGTTTTCAATTGAAGATTTTCCGCTTTCAAAAATTAACTTGCCAAAACCTTCAATGTCGCCTTCCTTCCAAAGATTTATACCATCTTCAACTCGCTTATTTTCAGCGTAAAAATGTTCTGCTCTTTTTCTCCAGTTCTCTGGGAGTTTATCTTTGTGTTTAACAAAAACTTCGTACGGCACGTCTCTTAATTTCGTGTCGTCAAACATATTATAGTCCATGCCTTCAAGCGCCTTTAAAAAATACGCCGAAGCCTTACA
>JAZQWW010000017.1:0-30673 GCA_045632585.1 Christensenellaceae bacterium | reverse complement strand
TTTTACAAGTATTCAGTTTGGTTTCCACGACCTTAAATATGTTGACGTTGAGTATAAAAACGCTTCAATTACAAGCACGGTTGTAAACCTTTCTGATAAGCCTATGAAAAATATAAATTTATCAAATATCACTTTAAGGGTGCAAGGGGGTAAGAAGAAAAGCGATATAGATGCAAAATTCCTTCCAAACGGCTATCCAACTAGTGAAATTTTTGGTGAAGTTCTTCCTGCAAGTGGATTATATATTAGAAATGCCGACGTGACGCTTAATAATGTTAAGGTTATAACAAACGAGCCTGACGAACGCCCAGATATTTTATTTGAAAACATTCCGATAGATTAATAAAAAAACACAAGCAAGTTGCTTGTGTTTTTTAGTTATTTTCTTTGTTTGTTATATTTAAATTTATTGCTGCTTTTTTTCTAATATCGTCTGATAGAGCCGCATAGTGTTTTCTTGTGGTATTTACGTCTTTATGACCTAAACAATCGGCTACAACGTAAATATCGCCCGTTTGACGATATAAATTAGTGCCAAAAGTGCTGCGTAGTTTATGTGGCGTTATTTTTTTAAGCGGGGTAGAGATATGAGCGTATTTTTTAACTAAATCTTGGACGGTTCTAGTCGATATACGTTTATTTTGAAGTGATAGAAAAAACGCTTTTTCGTCTTTATCTACTAATTTATTCTCCTTCCTAATTAATAGATATTTTTGTAGTGCAGAAGATACTTGTTCGTTAAAATAAAGCACCGTTCGGTTTCCGCCTTTACGAGTGACGACAAAACTGTTAGAATTAAAATCAAAATCATCAACGTTAAGTCCGACAAGTTCACTAATACGAATTCCTGTTCCTAAAAACAGGGTAATAATAGCAACGTCACGTTCTTTTGTCGCATTATGGTAAGCAAGTTGACGCTTAGTAAGTCCGTTTCCATATTCTACTACACTTAAAATATCGTCAATTTCATTAACTTTTTCATTTACGTCAAGCCTAATAATCTCTTTTTCATGAATTTTGGGCATTAAAACCTTGGTGGCGACGTTGGCTTTTAGAATATTTTTATTAAAAAAATACTTAAAAAACGCTCTTAAAGTCGATAATTTCCTTGCTTTTCCGGTTTCAGTACATCTTTTTTGCTTTTCGTCAAGGGAATATAGGCTCAAATAGTTCAAAAAGAACTCAATATCCGTGGATTCAAGTAAATTTAAGTCTGAAAAGGTGATGTCAAGAATTTTTTTATCTCTAAAAACCTTTTTTGACAAGAAATCGAAGAAAATTCGTAAATCATACGCATAATTTAGCCTTGATAACGGTGAAGTGGTATTGGCAACGCCAATAAAAAAATCTTCAACGTAATAAGGCATTTCGCTTAATAATTGATTTATTTTTTTAATACACGAAATTTCTCGGTTTTCAAAATACGATTTCATACATTTATTATAGCATACTTTTAGTTCTTGTAAAGGGTAGAATACTTTTTTGAATATTTTTATTCGTAAATTTTACATTTTTTAACAAATCAGATATTTTAAATCATAGGGAACACACATATATAACTATGCGTAAAACACGGCTTTTACGCATAGTACATAGAAAAAGTGTTGGAAAGGGTAAAACTTATAAACGCTTGGTTTTATCTGATGTTTTTAGTATAAATTATGTTTTGTATAATAATGTTTTAAATTTATTATTGACTATTTAATGACTATGTTATATAATAATAAAAAACGATTAAAGGACGAATTATGGAACAAACTTCAATTTCAAGCGATTTAATTCGTGGTCATATTGATACGATTATTTTACACACGCTTATTTCTGGTGACAAATTCGCTCAACAAATTAGCGATTGTGTTGAAGAAAAATCTGAATCTCAATACAGGATTAACCAAGCCACGCTTTATAGTTCTCTAAAACGTTTAGAGTCGCTTAAATACGTTTCTTCGTATATGAACGATATCGAAGGTGGACGTAGAAAATTCTTTAAAATTACCCAAGACGGAAAGGATTTTGTTGAAAAAAATCTTACGTCATGGACTTTTTCGCGCGCGATTATCGATAAACTTATTGATACCAAGCCTGAAGTTGAAGTTAAGGAAGTAAAAACCGTTGTTTATTTGCCTTCCCCCGATCAAAATTTTGATGAAAAACCCGTGTTAAATACTGAAAATACACGTAAAAAAATAGAACACGTAGGTTTTTATGATGAAAATCCAATAAAAAACGTTAATCCTATTAATGACGTAAGTATAAATGAAGAAAAAATTGAAATTTCATTAGAAAATCAAAATAATTCTTCTAATTTTAGAAGTATTTTAAGCGATTTAATTTCTTCAACTAAAAAAACCGCCACAAAAAACGAGATTTTAGACGAAAAAACCGAAATTGAGCCTGAAAATTCGGTTAAAAATGACGAAAAAGCGTTTTTTAATGAAGTGATTGAAGATATAAATTATAACCCTAACAAGGCAAATAATCACGGTAAAATTGATTTTGGCGATTTGGCAATTAAGGCTAACGAAGAAGGATATAAAATTAAAATTTCTTCTAAAGATTCTGCACTAACACGTGGCAGCGTTAAAATAAATAGAGTTAAATTTTTAAGTGTTTTTCTAGTATTTATACTTGCATCTTTACAAATGTTTGCTTTAGATTATTTTGCAAAAGGTGTTTTTGCACCGTATACTAAATATATAGTTGTTTCGGTTATGGCGTTAATTCCTTTGTTTTTCCTTCTAAAACTTATTATTTCGCCTTCGTTAAAAACCGACAAAAACTATTCTGGGGATAAAATTTTAACGTCTATTATTGTAGTTTTTAACCTAATTTTAATTACCCTAGCCCTAAACTTTATTTTTAACGTTAATTTTAATGATATAAGTTCGGTAATTTTCTATACGGTTATTCCTATATTGCTTTTTATAAATTCAATTTTTTATTTCGTTTTTGAATTTTTGTTCGCTAAAAATAAAAATATTAATACAAAATAAACGTAAGCCCGTAAAAGTAAAGACTTTTACGGGCTTTATTTTATAACATTATTAAATAGTTTATTTCTTCAGTACGTAGTTTTCTATATTCTCCACGATTTAGTCCGGTTAATTTTAATTCACCTATTTTTATGCGTTTAAGAAAATCTACGTTATTATTTACGGCTTCAAACATTTTACGAATTTGTCTATTTCTTCCTTCAGAAATCGTAATATGTAGTTTTGAGCCGTTTTTATTTGTTTCAATTAATCTTACGTTGCATTTTTTTGTTCTAATTCCGTCTATAACCACACCGCCACGAAGAGTTGCTAAATCTTTTTCAGTCACCGGCTTTTCGGTTTTTACTAAGTACGTTTTAGGAATTTCGTTTTTGGGGTGAGTTAATTTATACGTCAACTCGCCATCATTAGTTAAAATTAACAACCCTTCCGTATCGTAATCAAGTCTTCCTACCGGAAACAATCTCGTTAAATTTGCTGGAAGTAAATCCATCACGGTTTTTCTTCCCTTTTCGTCGCTAACTGATGTTATATATCCTTTAGGTTTATTTATTATATAGTACTCAAAAGTTTTAACTAAATTTACGGTCTTTCCGTTAACAACTACGTGGTCATTTGAAACATCTACGTCATATCCCGGTTCACATATTCTACCGTTTACTTTTACTTTACCGTCTAAAATTAATTCGTCCGCCTTTCTACGCGATGCAACACCGCTTTCGGCTATAAATTTATTAATACGCACAATTGTTCACCTTTTTTTATCGTTTATATAATAGTATATATTTTTTCGCTAAAAATCAAGTTATTTTGTGTATAAAAATTTATTTTTCCTATTGGAGTATCGGATTTTATAGGAAAATTTATGTCGTCAAAGTATTCTATTTCGTATTTTATCGAGTTGAATTCTTCATTGGTTAATGGCAAAACAACGTCGTTTTTAATATACGAAACGGTTTTAACTAAATTATTTTTTCTAAAATCAACTATATTATCACTTTTAAATATTGTATAAAGGCTGTAATTATTAAAACAATCTAAAAGTGCATTTTTGCTTTCTTCCCACATTGGTGGACAGTTAAGCACCACGCACACAAGTTCCATTCCGTTTCTAATAGCACTTGAAACTAAACATCTTCCTGCTTTTTTTGTGTATCCTGTTTTAATACCAGTTGAACCTTCAAATTCTGATAACATTTTGTTTTTATTTATCAATACCCTTTTATAATTCTCGGTAGAGTTTGAAATGGTAATTTTTTTAGTTGAAACAATTTCTCTAAAAACGTCATTTTTTAATGCATAACAAGAAATTAGTGCTAAATCGTATGCTGTAGTATAGTGATTGTCGTCATGTAAACCATGTGGATTAACAAAATTACTATCGTTTGCACCTATTCTTTTTGCTGTAGCGTTCATAAGATTTGCAAATTCATTGATTGAGCCCGACGTTTCTAATGCGAGTGCTACCGCACAGTCGTTTCCAGAACGTAGCATTAAGCCATATAAAAGCTCTTTAACACTAATTTCTTCGCCCGATTTAAGGTAGATACTTGAACCTTCAATTCCAACTGATTTATCATTTATTTTAACTATTTTATTAAGGTCTACGTTTTCTATAACGCAAATAGCAGTTAAAATCTTGGTGGTGCTTGCCATGTATTTTTTTTCGTTTGCATTTTTTTCTTTTAAAACTCTTTTTGAATTTACTTCCATAACGATTTCAGAACAAAAACTACTAGCGCTTGCCACATTTACGTTTTGAGAAAGTAATAAATTTTTAATCAAAACCCAAAATAATGCGCAAAAAACTAAAAAAAGCGTCAAAAAAATTTTATGAACGTTATTTTTCATTTTGAATAAAATTCTCCTTTATAATATCGGTGGTTTTATCGAGTATAGTTTGATACGAATTTTTATAAATTGATAAAATTTGATAATCTCCTTTTTCTTTTTTTATTAAAAAACCACAAGGATTTATTGATACTATTGCACCATTACCAGCCGAAAAAGGAAATTTCGAGTCTTTTTTTAGCACGTTAATTTTTCCATATTCCCCACCACCGCCTAAAATTCCAAACGTCACTTTTGATATTGGTATAATATAATCGTTGTCATTAGTTTTTATGGGTTTACCGACTACTGTATTAACGTCGATTAGTCCGTTAAGATTTTTCATTGCTGAAGATATTATTTCGTTTATTTTATTTTCATCACGCCTTTCTTGCATAAAAAATTTTCTCCGTTAAAATTTTAATAAAATTTACTAATATAGTTATTACATTTAGCACAATGCTAAGTTTTATATAAATATTAAAAATGCTACTGTTTTCAATTACGTTAACGTCGTTATTTATTTTTAAATAAGGCTTTGTTTTATTTAAAACGTCACATAAATAATAATTAAAATATTGAAAAACAAATGCGTACGTAAAGGATGAAATTAAATTATCTTTAGAGCCGACTTCGGTTAAACTTTTAAGCCGTATAAGATGCAAGTCTAAAAAAGGTTTGATTTTCTTTCTTAAGCCTAATACGTTGTTAAGTGGCGAAAAATACGTCTTTCTTTTACCATATTTAATCAAAAAAAAGTTATTTTTTACCGTTATATATCCACTTAATACTCGTAATACGCCAAAAATTTTAATAACGTAATAAAATTTTTTATTTTCGTGAATATATAATCCTTTTCCATTTATAAATATTGGAAACGTTAAAACGATAAACGATACAAGAGTAGCAACTAACACTAATTTAATATCGGCAATATTTGATTAAATATACGAAAAAGGCGAAACCAAAGGTTTCGCCTTAAATATTTTTATCGTAGTGCTAAATTTTCTCTACGTCTTCACCAATCAAAAAGTCTGGTATTTCTTCGTCGTCAATATCTGGAATATCAAAATCTTCAGATACTTTCTTAATTGCCTTTTTTGACGTTGGTTCAGTTTCAGTTGTTTGAATATTTTCTTCAACGTAAACGTCTTTTTTGTATAGATAATCGTCATCGTCATCAGTACCGTTGATAAGACTGATTTTATTTATAAGTTCGTCATAATCAGGAAGTTCGTCAAGCGAGGAAATTTGAAATCTTTTTAAAAAATTATCCGTTGTACCAAATAAAACCGGACGGCCAACAGCATCTTTTCTACCTACCGGCTCGATAACTCCAAGTTCAAGTAGTTTTTGAACGGGATATTCGCTATTAGCGCCACGAATTTCTTCTAGGTCAATTCTCGTAACGGGTTGCTTATATGCGATAATTGCAGCAACTTCAAGCATACTTTTCGAAAGTTCTTTTTCTTTTATAGGATTAAGAACAGACGACACTTCGTTAGAATATTTAGGATTAGAACAAAGTTGTATTTTTTTATTAAACTGAAGTATCTGTATACCGCTATCTTCCCCGTATTTTTCTTTTAAAACGTTAACTGCATCAATAATTTCTTTATCCGTGACTTGTAGTTTTTCAGCAATATCCGAAATTGCTACTTGTGTTCCTGAAACGAAAAGTATTGATTCAATTATATTCGTCAATTTCTCCAAGTTCCTCATTTCTATCATCCCTTAATATTATCGTTATATCGTCAAACATAACGTTTTGTTCGACTTTTATGTATTGTAGTTTAAGTAATTCAAGCATTGCTTGAAAGGTAGTTATAATCTCATTTCTAGTATAATACGTTCCAAAAAGTTCAAAAAAACTTACTTCTTTTCTATCGAGTAGCACCGTTCTAATCGTTTCAACTTTATCTTTAACGGTAAATACTTCTTTAGGAATTTCCTTTAGGGTGTTTTCTTGCTTTCTTTTGCTATCTACACGCATTAAAAGTTTGGAAAACGCACTAATTAACCCGTTTAAATTAAAGTCGTTATAAACGATTTTAACGTCACCAACCGATTTGTCGGGTTCTTTATAAAACCTTTCAACGTTTTCTGTCTCTTTAAGTTTACCCGTGATTTCTTTGAATAATTTATACTCTTCAATTTTTCTAAATAGAAGTTCTTGTTCATCTTCGCCATCGTTATCAAATAGGTCGATTTTTGGCAAAATTGATTTTGATTTTATTTCAAGCAACGTTGCCGCCATACTTAAGTATTCGCTTGCCTTGTTAACGTCTAATTTTTCAAAACCTTCTATGTATTCAAGATATTGCTCGGTGACTTTTGAAACGAAAATTTCCCTTATTTCAATTTTTGCTTCCTTAATTAAATGCAATAAAAGGTCTAAGGGACCTTCAAAATTGTCAAGCCTTGTAGAATAGTCTACAACGGATTCAAATTCAGCCATTTTTCTCCTTATTATACGTCGTTGCGTATTAAATCTTCGTAAGTTTGTGGTTTTACCATGTATTCGCTTTTACCACCATCTACAATAACTACGGGTGGAATTAAGTTTCTGTTGTAGTTGCTTGCCATTGAATAGTTATACGCGCCAGTAGAGAGAACGGCTAATAAATCACCCTTTTTCATTTCTGGAAGCATTACGTTTTCAGCGATAACGTCTCCACTTTCACAGCATTTTCCCGCTATGGTATAAAGTTTTGTAGGTTTTTCTTTTAATTTGGTAGGCGCAATAGCCTTATATTTTGCTTGATAAAGGGCGTATCTTGGGTTTTCAAACATTCCACCGTCAATTGCAAGGTAGTTTTTAATGCCTCTGATTTCTTTTACCGTGCCAACCGTATAAAGCGTTGTACCCGCGCTACCTACTATTGAACGACCAGGTTCAAATATTAGGTAAGGTTTTTTAAGTCCAAATTTATTTACGTTTTCAATAACTTTTAGTGAAATGAGTTTAATAAATTCTTCGTAATCTTTCTCACAAACGTTAGGGTCGTCGTCAGTATATTTGATACCAAAGCCACCACCCATATTAAGCGTTTCAAATTCATAACCAAATTTATCTCTTAAATAAGCGTAAAATTCGGTCATTTTGTCAACGGCGATTAAAAATGATTTGGATTCAAAAATTTGAGAACCAATATGACAATGTAGCCCTGTTAGATTTAAGTTTTTAAATTCTTTAACAAAATTAACTATTTTTTCAGCATCACCATTCGAGATTGAAAAGCCAAACTTTGACGAAATTGTAGCAGTTTGAACGTAGTGATGCGTGTGTGCTTCAATACCAGGATTTATTCTAATAGAAACGTTTGCTTTAATACCTTTATTTTCACAAATAACGTTTATCGCGCTTGCTTCGTCGTAAGAATCAATAACAATATTTCCTACGCCACTTTCTAAAGCGAATTTTAGTTCTGAAACGGACTTATTATTTCCGTGAAATATTATTTTATCAGCAGGAAAACCAGCCTTAAGAGCCGTATACAATTCACCACCTGATACAACGTCACAACCCAAACCGTTTTCGTTTATAATTTTGTAAATTCCTTTAGCCGAAAAAGCTTTTGATGCGTAAGAAATAATTCCTTTTCCATAATATTTGTCAAGTGCTGATTTATACGCTATACAAGTGTCGTCAATAACTTTTTTATCAAACACAAAAAGAGGAGTTCCATATTTTTCCGCTAAATCACAAGCGGGAACTCCCCCTATTATTAAAAGGTTTTCATTTGAACATCCATTGATTTTCTCTTGCATTGTTGCACCTCGATATTTATTCTATCAAAAAACAGTGCTTAAAGTCAATAGAACTTGCCAAATTTTATATAAAATTAACTTATAATAAGTTAAAGTCTAAATTATGTTCCAGTTTTCACCGGTTTCTTTTAAGACGTCAAAGTAAGTTTTTTTAAGATTTTCTTCACTAGATAAAACGTTAACCGACGCAACTAGCACACCCTTTTCGTATACGTTAAGTTTTCCAACCACGTCGCCAGTATATATTGGCGCAACAATTTTTTCTAAAGGCTCGAAAACAAATTCAAAATTTCTATTTTCACCTTTTTTGCATACTATTGATATTGAATTTTCACTAATAACTTCAATTTTATCTTTTTTGCCCTTACAAACGTTAACCGTATACTCTAAATTTTTACTACAATCTACGATTTTTTTACTTTCGAAGTTAGAAAAACCGTAGTTAAACATATTAGATACTTCAGCAAAACGAGTTTTGCTGTTTGGGGCGTTAATTACAACTGAAATGAGTCTCATACCATTTCTACTTGCAGATGCAGTTAAACAATGCCCCGCTTCACTAGTAAAACCGGTTTTTCCACAATCGCAACCGTTATAAAATCTAATTAATTTGTTTGTGTTTGTCATTTGTGTTATATTACCGTCGTTATGAACGAAATCTTGCATCCAAATATTAGAAATGTCAAAATATTTTTGATGTTTAATAAGTTCGCCAAACATTACTGCAACGTCGTACGCACAAGAATATTGCTCTGGTTTAGGCAGTCCAGTACAGTTTGAAAATTTCGTGTTTAGTAAACCTAATTCTTGGCATTTTTCGTTCATTTTATTAACGAATTCTTCTTCGGTTCCGTACAGTCTTTCGGCCATTGCAACGCACGAATCGTTAGCAGATGCAACACTAATACTTTTTATTAATTCACTTGCTTTATATTTCCCATTTGCCCTTAAAAATACTTGAGAGCCACCCATAGACGACGCTCTTTCGCTTACCGTTATTTCTTCATCAAGTGATAAATTGCCATTATCTACGTTTTCATAACAAATTAATAACGTCATTATTTTGCACATACTTGCTATAGGAAGTCTTGCCATTTCATTCTTTTTATACAATATTTCACCACTATCGGCGTGGACTAATATTGCTGATTTTGATTCGGTTTTTATTTGGTCCGCATAGACGTTTTGTTTAGTACTAAAATTAAAAATAACTGTCAAGCAAAGTAAAAACCCCGTTAAAAAATAAAATACAGAAAATTTCTTGTTCATATACACCTCGCAAAATTATTTTCTGTATTTATTTATAAAATATTCATTATGTCACACATAATTTAACATTAAACCACTAATAAAAGACTAATCGACACTCATTTTACTTACAAGAATTCCAAAACCCCTTGACGGGTCGTTTATAAATACGTGTGTGACAGCGCCTACAAGTTTTCCATTTTGAACTATGGGGCTTCCACTAAGTCCTTGAACTATACCACCTGCTGTTTCTAAAAGTCTTTCATCTTCAATTTTGATAACTAAATTTTTTATATCTTTATTTTTATCAATTTTAACAATACTTATATCATAATAACTTCTTTGCCCACCACACAAGGTGCAAACTATTTTCGCATCACCGATTTTAGCGTTTCCAAATTCAATTTCTTCTAGTTCTTCCAAATTAAAATTTGAATTTATTTTCCCGTAAACACCATTAACTTGGTTTTTTTCAATAATTCCAACGTTTTGCTCTCTTAAAAAAACGCCCCTAAGTTCGCCAGCCCTACCTTTAACTCCTTTTATAACACCCGTTATATTACAATTGTAAAGTTTTCCACTGTTAATTTCGACTATATTATTATTTTCGTCTAAAATTGGATGCCCTAAAGATGCAAAATTGTCGCCTTTTATATAGGTTATAGTACCTATTCCATTTATTCCATCACGAATAAATAAACCTAGTTTAATTTTTCCACTAATATCTACGCTTGGTTTTACGTTGAAATAAATAATTTCGCTATTTCTTTTTACTGTTAAAATTTTTTCATCACAATTATTTAAGGCTTTTTCAATATCCAAAACGTTATTAGTTTCTATATTGTTTATACATAAAATTAAGTCGCCGATTTTAATTCCCGAATCCTTACAAGGATTTTCTATGCCGTTTTCGGTTATAATACTTCTAAAACCGTTAACGTAAGCACCCTTATTATATACTGTAAACCCAGCAGGCACGCCACCTAAATAAATCTTTTCGGAATTTATATTATCCGCATAAGATACCTTGCTAGAAAGCCCAAATGAAAAAACTAATATTAAACATAAAATTAAAAAAAGTCCTTTTTTCTTCATTAAAACACCACTAAAGTTTATGGTTTGTAGTTATCAAGTTTTTATACAAAAAAAATTGGGTTTCCCCAATTTTCTCTTTATAATATTTTTTTAATTTTTTGAGCCTCTAAAATAAGTTCTTTGGCGTGTTCTTTTGCTGAAAGACTATCACTATTTCCACCGATAAGACGCATAATTTCTAAAATCTTTTCATCTTCAGATAGTTTTTTAACTTCGGTCTTAGTTTTTTCTTCCGATTCATATTTACTAATCAATAAATTGTTGTCAGCAAAGATTGAAATTTGTGGTAAATGTGATATTGCAATTACCTGTTTATCCTTTGAAATAGCGTAAAGTTTTTTAGCAACGGTATGCGCAACTAAACCACTAATTCCAGCGTCAATTTCGTCAAAGATATACGTTGAAACTTGATTGTGCTTGGCTGATTGCGCCTTTATTGCAAGCATAAACCTACTCATTTCGCCACCACTTATAATTTGTGACATATTTTTAACGGGTTCGCCTTTATTAGCGCTAAATAAAAATTCTATATCATCTAAACCGTTTGCCGTATTAAATTTTACGTCTTGAATTTCTGGAATTTCGTTGGTTTTTATACTAAAACTAGCGTTTTTCATTCCTAACTGTTGAAGTTCGCCTAATACCCTATTTTCAAAATCTTTACAAATTTTTATACGAATTTTACTTAATTCTAGATACTTTTTATATAATTTTTCTTGGTAAATTAATTTGTTTGCTTGTTCTTTTTCAAATATTTCGGCGTAGTTTTCAAGTTTTTGTTTTTGCTCGGTTATTTTTGATAAATAATCTTGAATTTCATTATAATTTTCGCCGTATTTTCTTTCAATTTGCTTAATAACACGTAGCCTATTTTCTATATAATCAGCGTCTAATTCTTCGAATTCACTATTTTCTAGTAAATTATTAGTAGTAGAAATAATATCGTCACATTCAGCGTATAAAGCATTAATTCTATTACATAATTCGTCGTATTCACTTGAAACGTGTGAAATTGACGAAACACTTTTAAGGCAAGTTGATAAAATGTCAGACACACCTCCGTCTTCAGACATAGATGATTTGACTAAATTTAACGAATTAGAAATTTTTTCTTGATAAATAAGTTTTTGTTTTAAATCAAGTAATTTTTCTTTCTCGCCGTCTTGAATGTCAGCCTTTAGTATTTCATTTATTTGATAAGATAGTAAATCAAGTTCAATATTGCGCTTATTTTCATCTCCGCCTAAATCTTCAAGCGTAGCAAGAATTTGTTTATAACTATTATATAAAACCTTTAGTTCGTCTTTTATATTTTGAATTTCTTCTGCACCGAAAGAATCTATAAGTTTAAGTTGATTAGTTTTGCTAAGCAAACTAAAATGGTCGCTTTGACCGTGAACGTCAACCAAACATTCAGAAAATTTTCTAAGCATAGAAACGTTTGCCGTGTTTCCGTTGATTTTAATAGTATTTTTGCCTTCAATAGTAAATTTTCTAGTAATTATTAAGGTTTGATCGTAGTCAAAATCTAATGATTCGTAAACACTACAAACATCGCTATTATTAGAAACGTCAAATTCGGCGCAAACCAAACAATAGTCTTCACCCGTACGGATAAGACTTTTATCGGCTTTTGCACCGAGAACAAAATTTAACGATTCTAATATTACAGATTTTCCGGAACCAGTTTCACCTGATAAAACGTTTAGTTTATCGTTAAATTCTATGGTCACGCTATCAATTAACGCAACGTTTTTAATTTCTAATTTATTTAACATTAAATATCCCTTAAAATTTTTAGAACAATTTGAGCGTCAACGTCGTTTTTAGTAATGATAAGTAAGGTGTCGTCCCCTGCTATCGTGCCTAAAATTTCTTTAAGATGCATATGGTCGATAGCCATACCTGCAGAACCAGCATTACCTGATAAAGTTTTTATAATAATTAAATTATTGGCTTCAATTATAGAAACTGTCACGTGCTTAAATAGTTCTATAATATTTTTTGGCACGTCGTCAATCTTGGCGTTAGGTTTAACATATTTAAACTTTAACTTATTACCAGTAGTTTTTATTAAGTTTAATTCTTCAATGTCTCTTGAAATAGTCGCTTGAGAAACGTTATAGCCCATTTCTGTTATTTTTTTAGTTAACGCTTCTTGAGTATCGATTTCATTAGTAGAAATAATATCTAAAATAATTTGATGTCTTTGTTTTTTTTGCATATCAAATATCCTTATCTTTTAGTTTAATGTTTAGTCTAGTAAAAAAATTGGAGTCTTTTTTTCTTAAAAAAACCGTATCTTTCTTAGATTTAGTTATACTTACTTTTTGGTTTTGTTTGATTTCTGAAACGAAAACGCCGTCAATAAAAAGTCCGGCAGAACACCCTGAAATAAACGCAAGTTCACAATTTGAATCAGAAGAAAAAACTACTGGTCTTTGATTAAATGAGTGAGATGCTAACGGGGTAAAAATAAACGCATTAATTCTAGGCGCTAAAATAGCGCCACCAGCCGATAACGAGTATGCGGTTGAACCTGTAGGCGTTGCAACGATTACACCGTCCCCCTTAACGTCACAAACTTCATTGCCGTCAATCGATACACCAACGTTAATAATAATACCTTCGTTATTTTCGGTGTAAAGTCTTTGCACGACAACGTCGTTAAGTGCGTAAAAAGTTTTTTCGCCACATTGTACCTGCATTGTTGCTCGAGTATCTCTAACGAGTTTTTTACTCTTAAAAAGTTCTACGGCTTTTTCAATTTCTTCTTGTTCAAATTCGTTTAAAAAACCCACCTTACCAGCATTAATACCGATAATAGGAATATCGTTAGTGCTAGCGAATTCAGTTCGTCTTAAAATTGTGCCGTCTCCACCAATAATAAAGATTGCCGAATAGTCGTTTGACGGTATTTCGTCGCCCGAAAATATTAAATCATAAGAAATTTTTCCGTTTTGTAAAGACGTAGTTAAACGATTAATTTTTTCTTCAGGAACGATTTTATTTTTATTTATAAAAACTAAAACTTTCATACTAAAAGAATACCATATAAAAAAAATATTTTCAATAATTATTCACTAAATAATGAATAAAAATTAAAAATATTCTTTCAAATCGAATTTTTTTGGCGAATTTTTTCTTAAAAGTAATAAATATTCAATATTTTTGTCATCTTGAACGGGCGCTGTGGTAAAATTTTGTGGAAAAAGGTTGTTTTCTATCGCTTTTTGAATTACTTTTTCACAAACGTCACGTCTAATTTTATCGTTTTTAATTATACCATTTTTAAAAGAGATTTTCTTATCGTTTTCAAACTGTGGTTTTATTAAAAGTATAATATCAGTTTCGTTTTGAACTAGTTCATTTAACATCTTAAAAATTGCCGTTGCAGATATAAAACTTAAATCAATAGTCACTAAATCAAGTTCACTAGAAATGTCCGATTTAGATAAAAATTTGGCGTTTTTAAGTATAAATTCAACCCTTTTATCTTCTTTTATTTTTTTATGCAAAAGTTGGTCGTTTACGTCAACGCAGTAAACTTTTTTTGCACCGTTTTTAAGCAAGCAATCGGTAAACCCACCGGTACTTGAGCCTATATCGCAACAAACAAGACCTTCTACTGAATAATTAAAATCATTTAGTGCTTTATTTAATTTAAACCCGCCAAGCGAAACGAAATCTAAAACGTATTCTCTTTTTATATCGATTTTTTTGCTTAAATCAACTTCATAAGATGGTTTATTAATAATTTCACCGTTTACAAATATTTCGCCACGCAAAACGGCTTGCTTAGCCTTGGTTCGTGAATCAAATAAATTTTGGTCAACCAAAAAACTGTCTAATCTCATATTATTTTTTTCGACAATAAAGTTTATTAACAAGCCAAATTAAAAATTCAGAGTTTTCAATACGGCTTAATATTTCTATGGATTTAGCGTAAAGTTTTTTATTGTATTCTTTTGCACCGTCTAAACCTAGCAGTTTAACAGACGTTAATTTATTTTCAATTTGGTCTTTCCCTGCCGTTTTGCCAATAGTTTCAAAACTTCCCTCAACGTCCATAATATCATCTGTTATTTGAAACATTAAACCAATAGTTTTTCCAAGTTCACTAAATTCGTCGAAATATTTATTACCTGCAAAAACGGAAGAAATAAGTAGTGGTGCAGTAAATAATTTTCCTGTTTTATTAATATGAATATTAAAAAGTGCGTCAAAATCAATATTAGATTTTTTTTCTGACTCTAAATCCAAAACCTGCCCTGCAATCATTCCGTTATAGCCGGAAAAATCACTTAAAATTTTAAGAGACTTAAAATCAAAATCGCAAAATTTTTCTTTTTCTAAAACGGTTTCAAAAGCAAGATTAAGTAATGCGTCACCCGCTAAAACACCTAATGCTTCGCCAAATTTTTTATGTGTTGATAATTTGCCACGTCTATAATCGTCGTTATCCATAGACGGTAAATCGTCGTGTACCAAAGAATAAGAGTGAATCATTTCAAGTGCCAAAGCAAATAAATCTACTTCATCTAAACCAACGTTTAACATTTCTGCCGACGCATATAAAAGTACGGGGCGAATTCTCTTCCCCCCGTCAGTAATCGCATACGATATTGCATCTTTTATTACACATGGTGCATTTTCAGCAAGATTATTAAGCCTATCACTTAATTTGCTTTCAAAACGATTTACATAATTAGAAAATTTTATTTCAAAATCCATTTTACTTTTTTAACCTATATAATGCACAGTTATAAGTATTTTCCATAAGCATAGTAATCGTCATAGGACCTACGCCACCTGGAACTTTTGATATATTTTCAGTTTTGTAGGCAACATCATCAAAATCAACGTCGCCAACAAGACCATTTTCCGTTCTATTTATACCAACGTCAATTACCGTAGCACCTTCTTTAATCATATCGCCTTTCACGAATTCAGGCTTGCCGATTGCAGCAATAACTAAATCAGCGTTAGCGCAAATTTCCTTTAGATTTTTGGTTTTACTGTGGCAAACGGTGACCGTACAATTTTTTTGAAGTAGAAGTAGGGCAAGTGGTTTACCTACTATATTACTTCTACCTATAACGACTGCGTTTTTACCGGTAAAATCGTAATTTATAGATTCAAGCATTTTAATTACGCCAAGTGGCGTGCATGAAACGATTGAGTGTCTACCTAAAAGTAAATTGCCCAAGTTTTCCTTACAAAATCCGTCAACGTCTTTTTCGTCAGGTATTAGTTCAAGAATTTTCTCTTCATCTAATCCTTTAGGTAAAGGTAATTGCACCAAAATACCGTCAACGTTATCGTCGTTTGCTAAATTTTTAACAACACTTTCAACTTCGTCATACGTTGCAGTTTGTGGCAAACGATAAGATAACGAATTAATTCCTAATTCTTCAGCAGTTTTTATTTTATTTTTAACGTAAACTTGTGATGCTGGATTATCCCCTACCAAAACTACTGCAAGGGTAATATCCTTTTCATATTTTGTCTTAAAATCTTGTATTTTAGTCTTTAATTCTAGTTTAATTTTACTAGATAATTCTTTTCCGTCTATAATGTTAGCCATTTCTCGTTTCCTTTGCATATTTACCAAGTATTCCGTTTATAAAGTTCATACTGTTTTCAGTAGAATATTTTGACGCTAAATTTACAATTTCGTTGATTATTATCGGTGCGTGCGTTTCAGGAAAATAATCAAGTTCGGTAATTCCTAGCACCAAAAGACATTTATCAACGTTATAAATTCTTTCGTACTTAAAACCTATTGCGTATTCGTTAATAATTTCTATCGCTTTACTATAATTTTCATTTACAAAGCCATATAATTTAGTGGCAAAATCTTTATCGTCAATAGAAAAATCTTTTATTGAAACATCAAAAAGCCCTTCGTCGTTTGAATTGAAGAGCTTTGAAAATATCGTCTTAAAAACCGTTTCCCTAACTAAACTTCTCATACGTAATTCCTTAATTTTCTTCTTGAGTTTGGGGCGTTTCGTTTAATTCTTTTTGTTCGCCGTTTTTAATATCTTGTTTAACGTCGTTAATTGCTTCAGGTTGAACTGGGGCATCGAATAAAACCCCTTTAACGGATACGTTAACTTCCATAACCTTATATTCTGTCATAGCTTCAACGTCGTGACGAACGATTTCTTGAACCTTAAACGCCATATCGGAAACGTTTTGAGTAAAATGAATTTTTACTTCAATATAGATATAAACGTTTTCCTTGTTATATTCAACGTAAACTGCATCGTGCGCAAGTTTTTTGTTGGAACTTTTTGAATTAAGTTCGATATAAGGAACGTTCTGGAGCGCCAAAACGACTATATCTTCAACTATACCTTTATTGTAAATAATTTTAACTTCACGTTCTTTTTGAAGTTTTCTTTTAAAACGTGCCATAAATATCCTCTGATAAATTTTTATAACTTTATTGTATCATAAAATATTTATTTTGCATAGTATTTTTTTAGGAAATAGGTATAATTTTTACGTTTTCTGGTGAAATTGCAATTTCTTCTTCAATTATCGTGTAGATAATAATAGCGTCGTCGGTAGTTAATTCGTCGGCTTTTGCTATTACGTTTACGTTATCCGAATCTAAACCAATCATAACTACGGCATCTTCAAAGCCGTATGCTCTAATAAGGTTTTCAAGTAGCATTTCCTTTTCAGTGTTTGCAGTTAACGTCGTTTTCATAGTAAGCGCTTGATTGTATTCGATTGAATTTTCTTCAGCAGATGCGATAACGGCGTCGAGTTGAAGTAGTTCTTCGTTTCTGGTCGTCAATCTTTCAGTTCTATACTGAGTAAAATAACTTGCAGAACTGCTTACGGGTTCGTTGCTGTCGGTCACTCTACTACTTGAAAGCACGAAATTAAATATTGCCGTGACAGCCAAAAGTGCAACCATACAGGATAAAATAATAATCTTTTTTCTTTTCGTCATTTTTAATCTCCTTTATTTCATTGTTAAAATTTCTATTTTATCTATATTTACACCAAGCATCGAAACTGTTGCTTGCTGAATTTTTCTAATAACCTTAAAATCACTTCCACCTTCCGCCACGATTACAACACCCAAAATTTCAGGATTAACCTCCTTAAGTGTGACGGTTTTTCCGTTAACCATAATCGGCGTTTCTTCCACCACTTTTTTATCCGCCGTTTCCGTAGTTATGGTTTTCATGGCAATTACAGTTTCAACTCCCCCATCAACCGTAATTGCTACGCTTACGTTTCCAACGTTTTCTATATTTTCTAAAACACTTTCTAACTTAACTTCTAACGTTTTAACGTAAGAACTATTATCACTAAAGGTTTCCACGCTTTCTTCCTTTTTACTTGAAAACAACAAAAAACCTAATATCACTATTAAAAATATTATTAAAATCAAAGAAAAATACTTGCTTTTTTGTAATTTTTTAATTTTTTCTAAAAATATTGACTTCAATTGTTTAATCATATAACAAAATATTCTCCGATTCTATATTGAAATAATTACCTAAAACTATTTTTACTTGTTCTTTTGAAATGTTTACGTTTTCTTGTTCTTTGCATAAGTTAATTTTTATTTTTTTTGGTGTAAAATCACTTAAATTTACTACGTTATATTCTATTTTAATTTCAGCATTATTTATTCCATAATTTGATAGAATTTGATTTATTATCTGATAGTCGTTTCGTTTTTTTTCTTCAAAAACGTAAGATATATAATCTTCTTGCAAATTAATTTCAATATTTTCATCATTGAAACAACTATTTATATCTAAATTATTAAAATTTACAAGTGGAAATACTATAGTAAACGCCAAAATAAAAGAACAAGTTGATTTAACGTATTTAGTCAGTTTACCTTTAGGCAGTATTAAATTAATTAACGTGACTATCAATGTTATAGAAAATATCGAAATTAAATAGTTTTTCATATCAAATTGCAGAAGAATATAGCATAAGCATTATCGTAATAAATACCATAATCCCTACCATAAGGATTGAAATTATTAAATAAGTAATAAATTTACAAGCAGACTGACATAAAGACGAAACGTTTTGCAAATTAAAAGGTTCAATAACGCTTGAAGTAAATTTTAGTAGAAATGAATATGCAAGCATATTAAGAACGGGTGACAAAATCAAATATACCAATCCTATAATACCCGAAATACCAACGGCATTTTTTATCAAATAACTACCTGCTAGCACAACATTAAAGCCGTCCTTAACAAAACTACCGACTATAGGAACGGAATTTGATATAGCGTAATTTGCAAGTTTAATTGAAACGCTATCAAACTTACCGCTTGAAATACCACTTACAGTCAAATAAACACCGAAAAGCGTGACCGTTATTCCTAATATCCACTTTATTAAGGAAGAAAAAAAATCAATAAACCTATTTAATTTAGCATCACTATTTAAGTTATTTACAACAGAAAAAACACCATAAATAACAACTAAAGGTAGAATAATTGTGCAAAATAAATTAAGTATACCACTTGATAAAAAGACAACTACCGGACTAAATAAATTAGCACTAGAATTTTGTCCTGACGTAATCATTAAAGTGAGTATTATGGGTGACATAATCTCACATGTTTTCGTTATGTTTTTAATAATTAAAACCGTATTTTTATAAAGAGTGATAATTTCTAAAGATATAAGTGTTAACATGCAAAGATAACACACGAAAAATATTGTTTTTGAAATTGAATCTTCTAAAAAAGAACTCTTAAATTCCCCTACTAAAGCACAAAAAATACAGATTGAAATTATTGTTAAAAATGACGGTAAACTATTTTGTATATTAACAGTAAAACAGTCAAAAACATATTCAAAAACGCTAGAAAAATTTAAGTTATTTTCACCTTTTATTAAATTTTGGACTAGCGAATAAAAATTATAGTCTTCAATATTAAGATTATCAAAATGTTCTTCAATATCAGTAAAATCTATCCTACCTAATTGTTCGTTTACGGTATTTTCAAGTTCATCTGCGTTTGAAGTCAAAATATTAACTGAACTAAAATTAAAAACAAAAAATATAAATAAAATAAAAAAAACAATTTTTTTCATTATAAAAATCCACTTATTAAATTGAAAATTGCATACAAAATAGGAAGAGAACTTGACAAAACCAACACTTTCCCTAAAAATACAAGTTTGTCCGCTAAATTGCTTAAATTAAAATCGGATAATATCCCTGCGCCAAATTCAACAAGATATCCTATCGTTGTAATCTTAAAAATAATCTTAAAAATACTTCTATTAATTCCAGATTTATCAATAACACTATTAAAAAAATCCAAAATTTGACAAAAATAATTTAAGGCATAAATAATTATCAATATACCGGCAACAATACTTGCCAGCAAAGCCATTTCTTGATTTATATTTTTAAGGTACAATATTAAAATTCCAGCGATTATACAGGCTACGACAACTTTAATCATCAATATAAATTAAAAATATTTTTAATATTTTCAAATAGTTCGCTAATCATATTTATAACTAACGTCAGCACGATAACAAGACCTGCTAAAGCAACTAATGTTGCAATATCTTCTCTATCACTTTTCTTTAAGATTTGGCAAATAACTGTTATTATAATACCTATTGCCGCTATTTTGAATATAATATCAATGTTCATAATTACCTATATTAAAAAAACAAACGCTATTAACCCTATTAGAAATCCCATTTTTATTGACGTTAAATAATATTTATCATAATCTAACTGACTTTTTTGTACTTTTTCAATTAAATATACATCAATTTGATTTAAGTATAATAATTGACTTTCTTTATCAGCCTTCCCTATATTATCTAAATACAACTTAAAAAAAACATTTTCGTCATTATCTAAAAATGAAACGTCAAGTTGCGAATTTGTATTACTTAAAAAAAATTCTTTTAATTTATCGTTAAACTTTGAATTTGATTCTAAATTCTTAACGATATTGATTATAGTGTTTTGACCGAAAGAAATTTCATTTGTTAAACTTATATTAAAAAGTGAAAAATCTTTATAAAAATTTTTTCTTTCTCTATATTTAATTGCTAAAATATATCCAAAAATTGTAAAAATTATCAAAACCAAAACGCATAAAAGCATTTTCATAATTTTTCATATTCCCCGTTATATATTTTATCGATTTGGCCTGGTTTACCAACGCTTTTAAGTAAAACGTATCTATCAAATACACCATCAACAAAGTATGGTTTTTTTCTAATTTTAATAATATCGTCACTATGCGCTGTAGCAATTAATTTAACACCCGAATTTACTGCCGTTAAGGCAAAATTAAAATCATTTTCATTAGATAATTCATCAACGATAATAACGCTAGGCGACATAGAACGAATTGCATAGTTAAAAGCATATTCTTTATTTGAAAATTCAATTTTATCTATAAAATTTGAACGAACGTTCTTCATTTCACCCCTTTCATCAATAAGTAGAACGTTTATCATTTTATCGCTAATTTTTAGTGCCAAATCTTTTATAATAGTAGTTTTACCTTGTCCCGGTGGCGAAACAATTAAAGTGTTATGCATTGTCTTTTTGAAAATTTTTTTATAAATTTCATTGCTTGAACCTAAAACGTCGTGCGGAATTCTAATGTTAAGCGAAGTAAAATCTTTTACTGTTATAATTTTTCCTTTTTCAAAAACGCATTGTCCAGCAATTCCAATTCTCACACCATTATTCGTCGTTAAATATCCTTCTTTAATACGCTCATTAAAGGCATAAATGGAATTTTCACATAAAGCGTTAATTATATCGGTTAAATCTTTTTTGTCACAAATGACAGCATTTTTGGGGCTTTTTGACACGTCTTTCTCGGTTAAATAAAGATAATCATTATCTTTCTTTATAACAATAGGAAAATCTTTCCTAAGCCTTATTTCGCTTATTTTACTTAAATCTATACCAATGAAAAATGGTTTTAATTTGTCCGAAAAAAAATCTAACATCTTTATAATATTTTATGTGTGTGATAAAAAAATAGAACAAAAAAACACCAAAACTACTTTACGTAATTTTGGTGTTTAATACTTTATAAAATTATTAGTCTTTGTTAAGCATATCTGCTATTGAAACGCTAGCGTTTTCTTCGTCCACCCATTCACGAAGTTCAACTTCTTCACTTTCTTCCTTCTTTGCTTTCTTTGAAGATTTTTCTTCTTTAGCAGGAGTTTCTACTTCTGGAAGAAGAGCCTTGATTGAAAGAGTAATTTTTTGTCCTTCGGGATTAATTCCTAAAATTTTCGCTTCAATTTCTTGACCAACTTGAAGTGCAGTCACAGGGTTTTCTAGCCAAACGTTTGATATTTCTGAAACGTGAACTAAACCATCAATACCTTTTTCAAGTTCTACGAATGCGCCGAAATTAACTATTCTAACGACTTTACCTTTAACCACGTCGCCAACGTTATATTTTTCGCCAACCGTATCCCATGGTTTTGGTTGTAATTGTTTATAGCCGAGAGAAACTCTATCTTTTTCTTGTTCAATCTTAAGAATAACGAATTCGTAGGTTTTACTTAGTTCAAGAACATCAGCACAATCTTTGCAACCTGTCCAAGAAAGGTCTGAAATGTGACATAAACAATCAAAACCGTTTACGTCAATAAAGGCACCGAAAGCAGTAAATCTAACTGGAGTACCGATAACAACGTCGCCTTCTTGAATATTGTCAAAGAATTCTTGTTTCTTTTGAGCAATAATTGCATCTCTTTCTTCTTTTTCTGCAAGAAGAATAACTCTTTGTGAACCAACGATTTGACGACGAGCGCCCCTTGATTCAACTTTTTCAGCCTTAAGTCTTAAGGTTTTACCTACGTATTTTTCTAAATCTTTAACAAAACCAAGTTTAATTTGTGACGAAGGAACGAAAACCGAATAACTACCGTATTTACCGGTTAAACCACCCTTGTTAACAGCAGTAATTTGCGCTTCAAATATTTTTCCGTTTTTAATTTCTTCAATTTCCGCTTCTTCTTTAAGAACTTTAGCCATTGCTTTTTCAGAAAATTTAAGCGGGTTAACACCAGTGACCATAACACGGATAATTTCACCGATTTTATTTAGATAGTCTTCCTTCTTGTATTCTTCGAGAAGTTCTTCTTTTGGAAGAATAAAGTCTGATTTTAAGTTGTTAATTGAAATAGTAAGACCATCGTCGGTAGCAGAAGAGATTTTGGCTGAAGTAATTTGACCGGGCTTAAAAACCTTGTTTGGTCTAATACTGTCGAATGCAGCCTGCATTTCAGATTTTTCAATCTTTTGGGCTTTTGTTTCTTCTGTTTGAGTAGTTTCTGAAATAATAATTTCTTCTGTAATTTTCTCCATGTTTGAGATAACCTCCTGAAATTGTTCCATCGGCGTTGACGCCCCAAGAACAACCCCTAATTTATTAAAATTTTTTATTTTTTTATAATCAAAATCGTTTGCGCAATAAACTCTAAACGAATTAACGCATTTTTGCGAACAAATTTGGAAAAGTTTATCGGTGTTGTTGCTGTTTTTGCCACCAATAACCAAAATAGCATCGTTGTTTGTGGCTAAAATACTTGCCTCACGTTGACGCTCTGCTGTAGTATAGCAAATTGTTTTGAAAATATCAACTATTTTAACCCTTGTACGGTCAAAATTTTTAATAATTTTATCAAATTTTTCTTCTGAGTACGTTGTTTGCACCACAATGCACAATTTTTCGCAAGAAATAGCGGAAAGTTCCTCTACTGAGTTAACTACTACTGCGCTATTATTACACCATCCGTTTATAGCAATAACCTCAGGGTGTGAACCGTTCCCTATTATGGCTATTTTATAACCTTCGTTATAGTGTTTAAAAACTATTTCTTGAATTTTTTTCACGAAAGGACAAGCACAATCTATAACGTTTAATCCCTTTTCTTTAGCCTTATTAAAAACTTCTAAAGGCTCGCCGTGAGTTCTAATCAATACGGTATCGCCACTTTTTAATCTAGTATCATCTATACTATCAATAAAAATTACACCATTGTCTTTAAGGTTTTTATTAACTATTTCGTTATGAATTATTTCGCCTAAAATATAATCTCCGGGTTTTAATTTTTCAGCCTGCTCCATTGCTCTTTTTACACCAAAACAAAACCCGTCGTTTTTGCATTTTTGTATAATCATGTTAACCTTACTTAAAATCTATAAACAAAATATGAATATTAGGATTTTATTTAATTAAACTTTTAACTTCGTTGTGAACGTCAATCATTTTAGATTTTATTAAATCGTCAATTTTTAAAACCGTTTCAGTGTCAAGTTTTAAGTCGTAAAACTCTTCTAAAGAAAATGGTTTACCAATCATAACGTAAGTTTTTCTAAACAGTTTTTCACGCTTTGCTATCATAACGGGCGTGATTAATTTTTTTGCTTTAAGTGCAAAAATACCAGCTCCACTTTTAATAGGCTGTAAATCGTCGGTTGAAGTTTTATTTCTAGTTCCTTCAGGAAATATAATCAAATTTTTCCCCGACTTAAGAGCCTTAATACAGGTTAAAATTTCCTTAATGTCAGGCTTTTCACGGTCAATAGGAATAGCACCAAAGTCTTTAATAACGCTAGCAACGATTTTAGACTTAAACAATTCTTTTTTACTTAAATAAACACAATTTCTTTTTGCAACGTCGTATAGATATAGACAGTCAACAAAACGATAATGATTACAAACGATTACAGTCGGGTCGTCTGGTACGTTTTCAAGTCCTAAAAGTTTTACTGGATATAGAAATTTGAAAAATTTATAAACGAATTTTGAAAATAATTTCATACTATTTCGCATTTATAATTGAAACTAATTTATTAAGTACCTGTTCAATCGTCATGTAAGACGTATCAATTAAAATAGCGTCATCCGCTTGAACTAAAGGTGAAAATTCTCTATGTGAATCGTTATAATCTCTTTGTTCTATTTCTTTTTTAAGTTCGTTAAAATCAACGTCGTGACCTTTTAATTTAAGTTCTTTATATCTTCTTTCAGCCCTAACGTCAACACTTGCCGTTATAAAAAACTTAAAATCAGCGTTGGGCAACACATATGAGCCTATATCTCTACCATCTAAAATACAAGATTGAGCATTTGCTATCTCTCTTTGCATATCAACCATTTTTAGTCTAACGCATTTTAAACTTGAAATATTCGACGCTGCCATAGAAACCTCCGGTTGTCTAATCCTTTCCGAAACGTCTTCGCCATCTAAATAAGTACGCTGAACCCCGTCAACATATTTAATTTCTAAATTTATATCATTAATAAACGATTTAACGCCTTTTTCATCAAACGTATTAATGCCTAATTTTAAGGCTTTAAGAGCAGTTGCCCTATACATAGCACCCGTATCCAAATATAGAACGTCTAACATTGCAGATAATTTTTTTGCAACGGTGCTTTTACCACTACCCGAAGGTCCATCTAAAGCAATTTTAATAATCTTATCCATATTTCACCTCTACAACCTATTATATCATTATTTTAAATAAAAGCAATATAAAGCGTATTATTAAACACTCTTTCCAGCAAGATAACCCGTTGAAAACGCCGTTTGAATATTAAATCCACCGGTAAAACAATCAACGTCTAAAACTTCACCCGCAAAATAAAGCCCTTTTATGAGTTTACTTTCCATAGTTTTTGGATTTATGTTTTTAACGTCAACCCCACCCGACGTTACGATAGCTTCTTCGATAGGTCTTAATTTTTTAACGCTAAAGTTTAAGTTTTTAAGAGCATTGATAATGTCTGTACGTTGTTTTTTTGTTATATCGGCGCATTTTGCTACGGGCGAAATTTTTGCATTTTTAACAATTAAATCAACCAAACTTTGTGGAACAAACCCACGTATTATCGAAGAAATTTGTTTATTGCCTTCTAAAGAAAACTCTCTAATAAGCCTATTATTTATAGTATCAATATCTAGCGCTGGTTTTAAGTCTATCGAAACAACAACGCCATCTAACGATAAATTTGTAAGTATTGCCGAACAAGATAGCACTATAGGCCCTGAGATTCCAAAATGAGTAAAAAGCATTTCGCCAAAATCAGTATATAATACTTTTCCCGATTGATTTTTAGCACAAATATTAACGTTTTTTAGAGATAAGCCTTGTAGCGCCAAGAAATCGTTGCCTTTTAGTTCAATTCCACACAAAGAAGGTTTAGGTTTAATTATATTATGTCCACTATCTATTGCAAATTTATACCCGTCCCCAGTACTTCCGGTTGCAGGATATGAAACACCACCCGTACAAACTATAACGGCGTCAGCAAAAAAATGTTTACCATTTGCAATAACGCCTTTAATCTCGCCGTTATCTATTAGAAGTTTATCAACCGTTGTGTTAAGTTTAACGTCAACGCCAAGATTTATTAAAATTTTTTCCAAAGTTTTGGTCACGTCACTAGCCTTATCACTAGCAGGAAAAACTCTATTACCTCTTTCAGTTTTTAATTTTAGACCGTTTTCTTCAAAAAACTCATACGTTTTTAATGGCGAAAAGTTATATAAACTGCTAAGTAAGAATTTTGAATTATTAACTACGTTTTGCAAAAAATCATTAATATCACAATTATTACTTAAGTTGCATCTACCCTTGCCGGTTATGTAAATTTTTTTACCTAATTTTTCGTTTTTTTCAATTAGCGTCACGGCGTGTCCATTTTGCGCACAAGCTATGCTCGCAAATAAACCAGACGCACCTCCGCCAACCACTATAACCTTTTTCATTTTTACCCTAATTGCTATTATGTGTGACATAATAGCATGTTATTTCATTTGTTTTTTTCTAAATTTACGCTTAATACAATCTTCTATTTTATCTCCTTTGCGATAAACTATAACGGTAAGTAAAATAGTTAAGCAAATAAAGACAGCCCAAAGCACGATTCCCCACCAAGTGTCGTACGGGATAAGACTATTGTTCATTGAATAAGACGAAACAAATACGGAAATTATTCGCGTAATAAAAATCATTATTATAAAGAAAGAAACGTTAAGCGACGTTATCCCTGCAACAAAACACAATATATCGTCTGGGAAAAATGGGAACAAGAACATAAAAGTTAAAATAATTTTATCTTTACCTTTTATTTTCTTGAGCCAAACGTCTAAATTTTCTTTACCAACTAGCCATTTAACAATTGGATAACCAAATATCCTTCCTATAAAAAAAGCGACTATAGAGCCTAAAATAATTCCTATAACACTAAACAGCGCACCCTTAAAAGCGCCAAACATTAAAACGCCAGCACCAACCGTAATAAACGCCGGAATAGGCAAAAAAACGACTTGGGCGAATTGTATAAATATGAAAACTATTATCGCAAAACTACCGTAAGACGATATAAAAGCGCGCAAATCTTCTACGCTATCTATTTTATCTAAAAACCCCGTCACGTTTAGAACGTAAAGGGTTATTAAAACTAAATTTATAAATAAAATCGATAGATAACAAATTTTAAATACGAACGAACGCTTGCGATTTGATATTACTAAAGTAAAAATTGTTAAAACGGAAATAATCGAAACTGAAACAGCAACGAAAACGTTAAAATATTTATCAAAAAATTCATTAGAAAACGTTTGCAGATACAATACTGAAAACGTTATACCAGACACACCTAGTAAAAATATCACAATATACGTTAATAAATTTCTAAATTGACTAAAAGCCGATTTTTTATTCATATTTATAGTATATTGCGTAAAAAATTAGTTATCCTTAAATTTACTTTAGTTTTAAGTTAAATTTTTTTATATTCAGAAACGGCAATTTTATCGCAACGGTTATTATACTCGTTATCCGAATGTCCTTTAACTTTAATAAAATTAACTTTATGCTCTTCACATAATAAAATTAAACTTTTCCAAAGTTCAACGTTTTTAACAGGCTTATTGTTTGAAAGCTTAAAATTGTTGTTTCTCCAACTTTCAAGCCAACCTTTATTAAACGCATCTACAACGTATTGCGAGTCACTATACAAATCAACTTCACAAGGCTCTTTTAAGGCTTTTAACCCTTCAATTATGGCAAAAAGTTCCATTTGATTATTAGTCGTGTCTTTCATAAACCCACTAACGGTTTTTTCGTTGCCGTTATATATAAGTATAGCGCAATAGCCACCATTTCCAGGGTTTCCGCTACACGCACCATCCGTGTAAACGCTCACTTTTTTCATTTATTATCCTCAAGTTCTTTGGCTCTTTTTTCACAAGCCGAAATCGCTTTTTCTATAATTTTATAAAAATCATTATTATTAAATGTGTTTATAGCCTCAATGGTAGTTCCCCCCTTGCTACAAACAGCAGTAATAAGTTCATCTAATGATTTATCAGACGATAAAATCATTTTTCCACTACCTATCATTGTATTTGCCACTAAAGTTAATGCGTCGTTATAATCAATTCCATGAAGAACCCCGCATTCAACCATATATTTTACAAAAAGATAGAAATAGGCAGGCGAACTTCCTGATAATGCCGTGACAGTGTTTAATTTGCTTTCATCAACAAAAACCACCTTTGCAAAAGAAGTGAATAAGTTTTTTATAAAATCTAAATCTTTTTCGTTAGAAAAATCGCTTGCATCTACCCCAACAGCGCCACTTCCAACCGAGCAAGGAGTGTTTGGCATACATCTAACTATTTTAGAGTTAATAAAATAAGATTTTATCTTTTCTTTTTTAACTCCAGCCATAATGGATATTAATTTTAAATTATCATCACACTTCAACGTGTTTGCTATAGAATAAAAAGTTTGTGGTTTAATCGCAAACAAAACGTATTCAGCACTATTTATTACATTAGCGTTAGACTGAGAAGTATTAATTCCTCTAGCACTTAATTCGTCTAAAGCATTTTGATTTGTATCGCTAACTATAATTTCATTTGCTGATATAATTTTGGCATTTAATGCACCGTTAATAATGGCTTTAGACATAAAACCTGCACCAATAACGCCAAATTTAAATTTCTTTTCCATTTTATCCTCTTTTTAATTGACTTTTTACATCGTTTATTATATAATCTATAATGTTTTTAGGGGAGTGGCTCAACGGTAGAGTAGCGGTCTCCAAAACCGTAGGTTGCGTGTTCGAATCGCGTCTCCCCTGCCAAATAGCACTGAAATTTGTCAGTGCTATTTTTTATTTGAATAAACAAGATGCACCTAAAATACCTGCATCATTTCCAAGTGTCGCAATATAAAAATCCGGTTTAGGCGTATTTTTGAACCCATAATAATACTTTTTGCAAAAATTTTCTATCTTTTCAAGCAAATATTCCCCTGCACCACTTACTCCACCACCAATAATGATTGCTTCTGGACGAAAGATATTTAAGAAACTCATTATTCCTTCAGACAAATATTTTACGTAAGTATCAACAACGTTTAACGCTGTTTTATCGCCAAGTTTAGCACACTCAAAAGGAATTCTTCCATCAACGTTTTTAAGGCTAAAATCAGCCATTTTCCACATTAAACTATTTTTGTCTTTTTTCATAGCGTCTTTGGTTTGGCGCATTAAAGCGGTTGCCGATGCATAAACTTCAAGACAACCTTTTTTACCACAATTACATTTTCTACCATCAACCTTTAAGGTCACGTGGCCAAGTTCTGCACCCATTCCTTCACCACCTTCGAAGATATTGCCGTCGATAACAACGCCACCCCCAACACCCGTACCAAGTGTTAGCATAACAGCGTTTTTGTAGTTTTTCGCGCTGCCGTAATTAACTTCTGCTAAAATTGCAAGATTTGCATCATTAACCATTTTTATATTAGTATTAAGACGTTTTTTTAGCATTGGAACAAGTTCAACTTTTTCCCAACCTAAATTACCCCATGACTCTACTCTACCAATGTTTGAATTAATAGTACCTGGGCAACCGATACCAATACCTTGTAAATCACTTAATTCCATGGAATTTTCGCTCAATATTTCATTAACCTTTTCAACTATTAGGTCAACGTTCTCTTCTGGAGAAATGCTTGTTTTGAATACCTTTTTTTTGTAAAGTTTTCCTAGGTCATCAACAAGCCCTAGTTTAACGCTCATACCACCGATATCAATGCCAATAGAATATTTCATCATAAACTCCCAAAAAATATGTAAAATAATAACATTTCTAATGCAAATATTATAACATATTTTAAAAACAAATACAATATAATGTATATAAAAAAAATTTTTAAAAAAATTAAAAAAAGAGTGTAAAAACACTTGCCAATTAAAATATTATTTGGTATTATATTAAGGCAATGGCGATTCGTATGGGAGCATAGCTCAGCTGGGAGAGCATCTGCCTTACAAGCAGAGGGTCATAGGTTCGAGCCCTATTGTTCCCACCAAAAATCGCCATTACTTATGCGGGAATGGCTCAGTGGTAGAGCGTTGCCTTGCCAAGGCAAATGTCGCGAGTTCGAATCTCGTTTCCCGCTCCATTAATTATTTGGGGGTGTTATCCCCTTTTTTAATAACAAAAAATGGCGCCATAGCCAAGCGGTAAGGCATGGGCCTGCAAAGCCTCCACCCCCAGTTCAAATCTGGGTGGCGCCTCCATAAACTATTCTTCGCCGCTGTGGCGGAATAGGCAGACGCAAGGGACTTAAAATCCCTCGGAGTAACATCCGTGCCGGTTCAAGTCCGGCCAGCGGCACCACGAAAATCGTTAGG
>JAZQWW010000016.1:0-2124 GCA_045632585.1 Christensenellaceae bacterium | reverse complement strand
TCTTCTTGCATTTTTGCTTGGCGCGCTTTAGGGCTCATTTTTGCTTCTTCCCATTGTGCCTTGGATTCCGCTTTAGCTGCGGCAAAATTAGCCTTATCTACTTCGTGTTGTGCTTTAGTGTTTGCCTTCATATCAGCAAATGCATTCTTAAAAAATTGTTTGATTCCCATAATTAAAATCTCCTTAAAATATTTTTTCGTTTTATTTATTTAATAAACTGTCGGACAGTTCAAAAATTTTCGGTGCATATTTGTTTTTTCTTCTCTTTAATATTGCCTTAAAAATAGGATACGTAGTAAGTGTAAGCGCAATCCCAACAAGACCGATACCAATGCCGAGCGCCATACTATTACCGATTACTTTCATTGCTAAACACATTCCCGTGCCAAGCACGAGTGAAGAAAGTGAGCCGTAAACGTACGCAAAAATTTGCGCAGGGCGTTTTACCTTTTTATCAAGCTCTTTTAATTCGTCGAATTTGGTGATTTCTTTTTCCGTATAGCTTGCTCTAATTCTTTCAATCGTTTTCATTTCAGTCGTCATAATTTTATCTCCTTGATTAACTTTGTACCCATATTATACGTTAGGCATGTTTAAGTTTTAATAAAATACTGTAAGCAGTTTGATAATGTTTTGTAAATGTTTTGTAAATATCGGCTTTTATCAAAAATCGGACGTTTTCACGCCCGATTTTCTTACACTAAACTTGTTTTCTTTAATATTAAATTACTAATTGCACCCATACCTATAGCAAAACCTACGCTACCAACTAAACATAAGATTATATGAATAATTCCTGCGTCGAGTGGGCTTGCGATAGAAATGACCATAAACAAGAACATACCCACGCCGAGAGATAAACACATAGCAAGCCAAGATTTTTGTTTACCGATAACGCTCATCGTCAAAAAGATTGAAACGAAAATCGGCACAAGTAAGACTTTTGAAATTGATGAGCAAATTAGATTAAAAGCGTTAAAGCCAACCATTTCAAAAGAAAGGCTTGCAATAGCCCCACCTATAATAGAGCCAAGGACAAACGCTAAAATCATTGCTCCGCCACCGATAGAACTTACAATCGTTTTAGAAATAACGTAGTCTGTCTTTTTTGAACGAACGGTAAAAAGGTTTTTTGCATAACCGCTTCTAAAATCATCGCAAACAAACACACAAACGAGAACTGCAATCGCAAAATACACCATATTGATATTGCACATAGAAACCAAATCCATACTCATACCTGCTTGTTCGCTTCCACCTGAAGAACTTACCGAGCCAAGTATTTGCCAAACGTAATCAAACCCGTGCATAACCGTTTCTTGTCCCGTTTGGGGATTTGGCGATACCATGCCGTCCATCATAGTCGTCATTACGAGAATAAGAATAGGCACAACAAAGGCAATACCAACCATTATATAAAAGAAAGGGCTAATAAATAATCTCCTCGAATCCACTTTAAGCATACTTTTTAGTCTTTTTGTAAAAGTGTTTTTTTCAAAGGTCTTTTCCATCTTATCTTGCTCCTTTGCCTTTCATAAGGTCGATATAATATTCTTCGAGTCCGATTTTATCCGTTTTAATTTCATTGATTAAAACACCTTCTTCATATAAATAGGAAACGATTTCTTCGGGCGTCGTTTGGTCGTAAACACGGATATACTCGTTTTCATCTTCTTCTACACGTAAATATTTGCGTGTCAAAAGTGCTTTTGCCATATCTTTTTTCGTCGCTTTTACGGCAACGAACGTTCGACAGCTTTCATCAAGTTCTTTCGCCGTCATTTCGGCAATCATTTTACCACCGCGAACGATGCCGTAATGGGTTGCAATCTTTTCAAGTTCACCTAAAATATGCGAAGAAATCACGATAGTTGCGCCCTTTCTTGCAATATCCACCAAAACTTCACGCATAATGCGCATACCGTCTGCGTCAAGTCCGTTAATCGGCTCGTCTAATACAAGCAAGGTAGGATTTCCAAGAAGCGCCATTGCGATACCGATACGCTGTTTCATACCGAGCGAACAGTTTTTATATTTATTGCCTGCCGCACCTTCCATACGAACGAGTTTTAAGATTTTTCTTATTTCGTCGTCAGGGTTTTCGATACTTAAATTATCCGCTTG
>JAZQWW010000015.1:0-3168 GCA_045632585.1 Christensenellaceae bacterium | reverse complement strand
CATCTTTCACTGATAAAATAGCTGTCAGTGAATAAAAAGACGAGATTTATTCAATCTCGTCTTTTTTATTTATTAAATTCTGCATAAAACGATTAAAAATAGAATAATTATTCAATCAAAAAGTTGGACAAAAATGTCACGATTTATAGCTGTCATTTTGCCATTTTCCAGAACAAGTAGGTTATAAACTGAAACGGCAACTTTTTTTGACCGTTTTTTTATTATCCTTGTGGCTCTATTAGCCTATGCCAATATGTTTATAATTTTTTGCTTTACACGAAAAAAGAGTTGCGTTTTCTATGCAACTCTTTTTGTTTGGTATATGTCTATTTTTCATTAAGTCGTTTTTGTCGTCTTACTCTATTGATATGTCTTTCAAAGTCGCCGTTGGCGATTAGTTCTGCAACGAGATATTGAATATACGTTGGCACGGTACAAGAGTGAAAGCCAAGTTTTTCTTGGAAGACGGGAACAAGTTGAGTAGGTAAAACCATATACCCAACACGCAAAGCAGAAGATATAGTTTTAGAAAACGTATTAAGGTATATTACGTTATTTGCTTTCGTTGTGGCAAAAAGCGTTTCTTCGGGTTTTTTAGATATGGAAAACTCTGACTCAAAATCATCTTCAATAATATATTTGCCTTTATCATTAGCCCAAGATAAGTATTCGTGCTTTTTAGAAGCACTTGCAGAAACTCCACTTGGGAAACTACGATAGGGCGAAACGTGTAAAATGGTTGCATTGCAGTTCCATAATTCAGAACTATCAATGCCGTCGTTTCCAAGTTTTAATTTTACGTAGTTTATATCCAAAGATTTATAAACTTGTTCTATTTGTTTGTAAGACGGACTTTCTATTGCAATTAAATTATTACGTCCTAAAAGAGAAGTGATTTGCCCGTAAAGATATTCCGAACCTGCTCCTATCACTATTTGTTCGGGTGTAGCGTGAATACCACGACTACGAGTAAGATATAAACTTATATTATTACGAAGCTCTAAACAACCAAAATTTGGAGAACGCTCCAAAATATTCTCTTCTAAATCCGTTATTACTTTTCGCATTGATTTTGAAATTGCAGAAAAGGGGAATGATTGTTCGTTAGTAGATTTTTGCCCATCTAAAAAATTTTTATGCAAGTGTTCAGTAGAAGAATAGGAGGCAAAACCCGTATTCGGCTTAAAGATAACGTAATATCCGCTACGCTCTTTTGATTCTACGTATCCTTCTTGTATAAGCAAGTCGTAAGAATGTTCTACCGTTATAAGGCTTAAATTTGTTTCTGCACAAGTGATTCTTTTGGGAGGTAATTTGCTTTTATAAGGGTAAACGCCTTGCACTATATCATCTCTAAAATATTGATAAAGTTGTATGTATGCAGGAATATTGCTGTTTGTATCTATTTTATAGTTCATTTTGGTCTTATTAAATTCTCCTAATTTGACTATTTTTATATAACCAAAATTATTATATAATACTAATAAATAAAAGTCAAGGAGAAAATATTATGCAAAACAATGTAAAAAAAAGTACAGTTTATTTATGTGTGACAGCAATGCTTATGGCGTTAAATATTGCTATGAGTTCCTTTGGTATTCCCGTTCCGGGCGGACACCTTTATATGAATGACGTAATTATTTGCCTTGCGGCAATAATGCTTAATCCGTTTGCAGCGTTTTTAGTTGGTGGTGTTGGTGCATTTCTTGGGGATTTATTCTTCTATCCTACACCGATGTTCGTTTCTCTCGTAACGCACGGAATACAAGCTGTTGTAATATCGATTTTTTCTCACTACGTAATGAAAAAGCACCCCATTATTTCTTCGGGTATCGGTGTAGCAATAGGTGCAATTATAATGATTGTTGGTTATTCGTTAGGCAGAGCATTTATATATAGCACACCTGAATATGCAATTTTGAAATTACCTTATCAAATATTGCAAGCAGTAGTTGGGGCAATAATGGGTATGGTTCTTTGTTGGAAATGTGGAATTTACAAGGTGTTTAGAAGAACTGTTGGAATGGAAGAAATAAAACAAAAATCATACAATATATAATAATACGTGATATAATGATACGTGCGCACGCACGCGCGCGCGAGCATATAAAAACACGGTGTTCCCGTGTTTATAATAAAAAAATGACAGCTACTTTATTAGGAAAAGACAAAAAAAGACTTACGCAATGTAAGTCTTTTTTATGTGAAATTCGCAAGAATTTGATTATTAGTTATTTTTTGATTTTTATAAAAATCAAATCTTTCAATTAAATATTTACCTATTTTTGACATGTATGTTAAGCAGTCCTTCCTTAAAGCGTTTGGTACTGATTTAATAAATGGGCCTGCTTCAAAACTTAAATTGCCTTGATAGCCCACTGTAGCCAACGCTTTTAGAACTTTTTCCCAGTCTATTTTGCCGTAAAAAGGTAAAAAGTGATAATCTTCAGTACTGTCATTGTCGTGAACGTGTATGCATTTTAATTTGTCGCCAAGTTTTTCAATCTCTTCGGCAGGGTCAAAACCACAAACAAACGAGTGTCCTATGTCAAAACAAACGGTAAAAATATCGTCGTCTAACGTAGATAAAAGATTTATCAATCTTTCCGCGGAAGAGGAAACACTGCTTTTATATTTTGAACAAATATTTTCAATTGCAATTTTTACGTTAAAATCTTTTGCAATCGGCTTTAATTTATTATAAAATTCTACGTTTTGACAAAACATTTCTTCCTTGTTTTTTTCATATTCTAAATGAACAAAAGGATGAACGACTAAATTTTCCACACCTAAGTAGGAAGCGTTTTCAATACTTCTTACTATATCCCAAAAACGGGCGTCTGTACGTTCTTTATCTTCAAAACTTGAAGAATAGGGGGCGTGCGCTTGAGGAAATTTTATGCCTAAATCTTCCCCTTTCTTTTTCAAGTTGATATAAAAATCCTTTCCTTTGTCTTCAGCGTAAAATATAGGCATATCAAAACTGAAATCGATTGCCGTTATATCATTTTTTGCAAAAAGACTCAACGTTTTATCTATGCCAAAAACGTCTAAAATTTGATACATATTAGATGATAATTTCATATTATTTACCCAAATATTATTTTAGTATCATTTTTATCTAAGCATTTATTAAAAAGCTTTTCACCCTTGACAAACCTTTTTTAT
>JAZQWW010000014.1:0-12748 GCA_045632585.1 Christensenellaceae bacterium | reverse complement strand
AACGTTAATCCTGTAAGTATTAACAACGACTCCGATAAAGATGGTGGATACGGTATAATCGGTAAGATTGACTTTACGGACGCTAATAATACAAATGTTTACGACGATTGCTTTAGCAATTGTTATACCGTTTCTGCAGATAGAGACGGCAGGGTAGAACCAGTATGGCAATATAACATAGCTAAAAATTCAAACGGCGTATATTATAATGATACTGATACGTATCTTACAAAATATCCAGACGCTACGCTTTCTTACGAAGCTACGGGAGAAAACCGTTCAATAGAAGTTTATGCGAAAAACGACGCTCAAAATTTCGGCATCACTAACGGCGACTTAATTTACGCTGGTCTTGCTGGGGAAGAAAACAATGAAACTTACGTCGTTGAAAAACGCACGGACGGAACGGCAAATAAAACGGCGTACGTTTATGAAAACGTTTACCACTATAAAAACTATACCGAAATGGTATTAAACAACACTCAAAGCACTGAAGGCTTTAGCGATAGTTGGGTTAAAGTTGGTGGCGCCGTAAGATGGAAGACTGAAGACGACGCTTCTCCGCTTCCGAATGCTATTAACGTGACGGTTACTGACGAGCCTATTATAGGAAGCCCCGTGGCTTACTCTGTAAATTATAATGGAACGGAAGTTGATGCAGTAGTAAATGCATATGACGACGAAGGAAACGCTTTAACCAGTGAAGAGTTTGAAGTTGACACGGCAAATAAGACCTTTACGATTAAAAAGGCTGGCGTAGTTGACGTAGAATTCGAATATGGAAATTTTGAAGCAGTCACTAAGTCTTATTCAATGAACTTAAGCGTTGCGCTTGAGCCTGAAATTATTGAAAGAGGAGAAGAAGTAACTTATAAACTACTATGCAACGGCGTAGAAGTTGTTGGTGCTGATATTACCGTAAACGGCACGGAAGGCGACGGCAACGTTCTTGATACGGTAAATAAGAAATTTACATTAAACGCTTCAGGCAACTACAGTATTACGTTTACGGCTTACGGATGGACTTCAGAACCTATAACTTGCTCGTTCTTTAACGATATAATTTCCGACAAAGCGATAGTTGTTTCTGCTAATTATCTAACTGACGCAGGTGCTGTGGCTGGATATAGCGTGCCTTATGAATACAACGCTAACGGCGAACTTGTTGCAACGACTTATGCTAAATTATATGCAGATATAACGGGTGTAGATAGTGCTAGTCTAATGAACGTTTACACGCTAACCGGTGAGACGAGAGCGGAACTTAACCAAGTAGAAAGTAGTGGTTACTATTACTTTGCTAACCCAGGTAAAGCAACCAAGGCTCAACAAATGGTATTAGCCGGTGATAACGGCACTGTGACGCTTACAAATCAAACGATTATAACCTTAGTAGTTGAAGACGAAATTGACTTCAAGTATATCCCGACTGATTCTACTACGAGAGCAGGTTCTTACTATCTAGCAAAAGACTTTGATAACAGAGAAAATCCTGAAGCTGAATATAATAGTTTGAACAATTCTAAACTCAATGAAATTGGTTTAGTAGGTGGAACTACAAATCAAGGTAGAGGATATTCGTTTGGTAATAGCGTTGGAGAGGCTGGTGCTGGTGCAGGCACTGATGCGTTTACCGGTATTTTCGATGGTTTAGGACACACAATTAATTATTTAGAAGTAGAAAGACACGGTCTACTAGGTGTTTACGCTAGCAGAACGAGTGCTGCCGGTGTTATCAAGAACGTGATGTTCAAGCACTTATCTACCAGTACGTACTACTGGGATGGCACCGAGACGGATGGAGTAAAGACGCTCGTTTCGTCAAACCGTGGTACACCGATAATTGCAACGCTTAATTACGTGGATAGGAATGACTTTACTCTTGAAAATAATAGAGCAAGGATAGAAAACGTAGTTATAGAATCGAGCAATATTGTCGCTGGAGGAAATGCTAAATATTTAAGCCTTGTAGCCATAAGAAAAGGTACTGGAAATTCTAACTTTGATGCATACACGCTTGAACAAGGTAAGATCGAATTTACTAACGTGATATATAACTTTGACGTTGGTAAATGGAGTTATTCAGGCACTAAAACCGGCGAAGCATATATACCTAGCGGATATGATAATACGCTTACTGGTATGATATTTGATTACGGTGCAACTTATAGGACAGGGGGTTATCAAATATTATATATGACAACCGGCTTAATGAGAAACACCGATAATTTAGTCGTAATTGCTACTAGAACTCAAGACGATGGAAGAACGGCGGTTGTCTGTGGAACGAGAAACGGAAATAACGCTAACTCTCCGGTAATTATTGGTCTACCAGAAAACGATTTCATAAAATATTTTGGCGAAAATACACAAGAAAAGACTTTAGCAATTAACCATGGTACATTGGGTACGCTTAGCCTTAAAGTAAGAACTACTGGTACTTTAGCTGAAAATGGAATCATTACGGACTTCGGCAATGCCGGTTGGGGTATAAATAGTGATAAACAATTCATGGCTTATTATGATGCATCAACAGTGACGTTTAAGACTAGATACGTTACGATAGGACACGCAACCATGCGTGCAAACACTGCAACAGGAGTAGCAAAAACGATATTCTATAGTTTCTACGGAGTAAATCGTTATGCGTCTTACGCAGAACTTGTAGACAGTGGCACGGCTAACGTTGGTAGTTGGGCAGTCACTGCTGAAGGAATTACGTGGGGACCACAAGCCTAGGCTAAACTAAACAAACTTAAAAAGAGAGAAATGCAAATTTCTCTCTTTTTTTACTCCTTCCGTCACGACTTGCGCCGTGCCATCTCCCTCAAAGATGGAGGCTGAGTAAATGCAAATACAGGGCAAGAATTAAGGAAGTAGGCGCTATCGGAACTATTTTCTTAGAAAGGTGTTGACAAAGTTCCGATAACGGAATATAATATTTATACTAAGTGGGGGAGATATGGAATATTTGTCAGTACAGGACGTTGCAAAAAAATGGGGCGTTTCTGATAGAATGGTTAGAAAATATTGCGAACAAGGGAAAATTGCAGGAGTTTTTATTACGGGCAAAACGTGGAATATTCCTATTGATGCAGTTAAGCCACAAAGGAAAAGTAATAAATCTTTTAGTGATAATCTACTATTAAACGTTTTAATTGAGCAGAAAGAAACTAAACTTAAGGGTGGAATATATCACAAAACGCAAATTGAACTTACCTATAATTCTAATCATATTGAAGGAAGTGCTTTATCGCACGAGCAAACTAGATATATTTTTGAAACGAATACTATAGGCGTGGAAAATCAAATTATAAACGTTGACGACGTTGTGGAAACGGCAAATCATTTTAAGTGTGTCGATTTTGTTATAGAAAACGCATTAAAGCCCATCACCGAGTCTATGATTAAGCATTTGCATTTCATACTCAAAAACGGAACGAGTGACAGTAGAAAGGAATGGTTTAACGTTGGTGAGTACAAAAAACTTCCAAACGAAGTGGGGGGCGAACAAACTTGTCCACCAAAAAACGTAAAAAGCGAAATAGTTAAACTTTTAAAAAGTTATGAAGAAATTAAAAATAAAAATCTTGAAACTCTTTTAGATTTTCACACGGCTTTTGAAAAAATACACCCTTTCCAAGACGGAAACGGGCGAGTGGGAAGATTGTTGCTTTTTAAAGAGTGTTTGGCGAACAACGTAGTGCCTTTCATTATTGACGAAAACCATAAATTGTATTATTATCGTGGAATAAAAGAGTGGAAAAATGAAAAAGGCTATTTATTAGACACTTGTTTATCCTGTCAAGACGTTTACAAAACTTGGTTAGACTACTTTAACGTAAAATACGAATAACCTAAAAAGAGAGAAATGCAAATTTCTCTCTTTTTTGTTTTAGGTTGATTCCCTAGGGGTTCCACCGTATTTTTGCCACAAGATAGCGTATACTTAATTTTATTGACATTATACTCTTGCGTGTGATATAATATCCGATATATTAGGTAAAATATTCTATTTTACCTACCCTTAAATATTCGGCTTTAATTCTTTATTTTTTTATTTTATGCCTAAACTGTTAAGGGAAAGGAGAAACTATGAAAAGACTAAAATTATTACTGTCCGTAGTAATGCTTTTTGCGTTTAGTATGTGTTTCGTTAGTTTTGCGCTAAACGAAAATACTTTCGCAGACGAGCCTGCTCAACCAACGGAAGCGCCTTATGCTAGACTTACTATTAACGATATGGTTGGCTTTAGTGCCGACGGCGCATCGTGGGGAAGCGAGGGAATTGCTATTACAGGTGGTCAATCTTTTAAGTTTAACGGTGGATACAAAAACGTTGAAGTTTCGTTCGGCGTGAAATATTCAACCGTTGGCAATTTACAGTTTTCACTTCGTTCGCCAGACGGTGCGTATAACACCGGCTACTACGTTCTAGTAATGCCGAACGGTAGATATTATCTAATTGCAAACGGTGAAACGGTTTATGAGGCTAATTGGCCACCACACTCTGGTTTTAACACGGAAACGGAACATAAATTCGTGTTTAAAACCGTTGATATGAGTGACGGTAGCATACAAATTACTTTAACCGTTGACGGTGCGCAATTCTTCTCATATAACGATACCGAGAACCAAGTGACACAAGGTGGATATTTCGTTATGCGTTCGGATGGCACGGCTGCTACTATTACGGGCGAAGAAGAACAAAAACCCGATTTATACGACTTAACTCAAATGCCCGTTAGAACTTCTACCAAATTACCCGACGCAACGATTGATGGAACTACCTTAAACACGGGCGAATCTTCGGGTGCAAGCTACGTTTTCTCAACGGAAGGATACTACGGTTATAAAACAAAAGTGACGCCACTTGAAAACCGTGGCGGACAAAGTTCTAGAATTATTTTCCAACTTGCCGGTGGCTCGCCTACAAGCAAAGATTTTCAAAGCCCATCAGCAACTGCAGATGCGCCTTGGGGACAACCTGGATACGTTTTATACTGGAGTGGCAACGGTCAAGTGCATTTCGCTAACGGTAATGAAAATGCGTTCGGTTTAGGCTATGCTTGGCTTGCAGGTTTTACGCCTAACACAACTTACGATATCGAATATTATATGCTTGACCTTGGCGACGGAACGGTTAAGGTTTCGTTTAAGGCTAGCGTTGATGGTACTCCCGTCGTAAGTTTCGTTTATATGGATATCAACGGCTTGGTTAAGTTTAACGGTCTTAAAACCGTTTATAACACCGTTCATACTATTGGTTGCGACACCAGGTTTGAAGCAAGTGAAGAAGTTATTACTTCAACCACCAAAACGCTTTTAACTACTGACGTTGGTTCTGACGTTGCAGGGGACGCTACCTTTGGTCCTAACGGTGAAGTTAGCGCGCTTGGTACTTATTTCGGCTACGACGCTAACCTACCTGAAAATACCACTCTTAAATTTATCGGTAATTTCTCTGAAATTGGAAACGTTCTTCAATTCGGTCTAGGCAATCAAGGTGAGTGGAACAACTGGTCTCAACAAGGCTACGACGTTTTACTTTTCACGGGCAACGGTATGGTGAGTATTCTTAAAAATGGACGTGTAATTTGGGAATCTTGGCTATATGATTACGATTTCGCAAGCAACCATACTTTTTACGAAAATACCGATTATATCTTTGAAATAGGTACTAGAAACCTTGGCGACGGCGTTCACGTGTTCCTTAAAATTAACGGCGCTACCGCCGTTGACTTCGTTGACAAAGATAGCCTTGTGACTACTGGGGGTTGGTTTACCGTTTATAACGATGGTTTTGAAGGCTCGCTCCGTCCGTTCGGCGTTGACTTGCCTTTAATTACGGCTGACAAAACGGGACTTGCGCCAAATAGAACGGCTACGCTTTCTTGCAAGATTAACGACGTAGATGCCACCGAAGGCGTGACTTATTATATAGATACCGAAAAATCTACTATCGACGCTACTTTGTCTGGCAATACCATTACTGCCACCCAAGAAGGTCAAGTAGTTGTTTACGCTATCGTTGACGGCGTTTATAGTAATTATTTAACTATCAATTTTGCATATCCTACCCCTGTTTTAACGGGTGTTGTTTCTAATATAGTCTTTGGACACACCAACGTGACTTTAGGCGTCACTTTCGACGCTGATATCTCTTCTAAAGAGTTCCACGTTGAAAACCTTTCGGGTGAGGCAACCGTAAACCAAGAAACGGGCGCTATTACCCCTGTTAAGGCTGGTAAAATTCGTGTTTGGGCTACCGTTAACGGCACGCTCGAAACCCAAAAATACGTTATGACGATTAGCCCTGTTCTTACCGTCGTTGCCACCGATAAACTCGTTGTTGGTCAATCGGTAAATCTTTCGTATACCGCTAACTGTCCGTATTCTGACGACGGTTTTACCGTTTCTTACGAAGTAATTTCCGGCACGGACGTTGCTGAAATTAATAACGGCGAACTTACCGCTATAAAAGACGGCTCTTGCTCGGTAAAAGTTTCTATTACCGGCCCTGATTACAACGTTTTAAGCGACGCTCTTGTTATTAACGTTATTAAGCCTGTTCTACTTGACGTTCCGTCTTCTCCTATCGTTTACGGTGGCGAGCAGTTTACTATTAACGCTGGCTATAGCGACGGTACGCCTGCTACTTCTAAAACCTTCCACGTTATAAACCTTTCGGGTAGGGCTACTATTACGGCTGAAGGTAAAATTATTCCTGAGCAAGCCGGAACCATTAAAGTTTACGCTACGGTTGACGGCGCTTATACCACCGAAGAAGTTGTTTTAACTATCAATACTGAAGTGGATTTCAATAAAAACGGCTCGTTCGCTTTCGGTGGAGTTTACAACCTTAACGATTACGTTGACTTTATTTGTCCTGTTCCAGACGAAGATTACGACGTTGATTTTGAATTAGTTTCTGGCTCTTCTTTTGCTACGCTAGACCCTGACGGCGTGCTTACAGTTGGAAATAACCCCGGCGTGGTTGTATTCAACATTATGGTTGTTGGCGATACTTTCTCTGCCGTTAAGTCGTTGGTTGAAATCTCGGTCGAAATCCCTGTGGTTATCGTTCAAAATTCTTTCCTTTCGGATATGTACGTTGGACAAACCGTTGAATTAGTTCCTGCTATCTCGCAAGGGGGCGTTGAAATTACTTCTAAAGAAATTATCGCCGTTGAAGGGGCTGACTGCGTGACGATTAACGGTATGGTTATCACTGCTATTAAGGCTGGTACCTTTAAATTTAAGGTTAGGGTTAACGATACTTGGGAAGATGCTGACGCTGGACTTGAAATCGCTATCGAGCCACTTACCGCTACTATCGTTGCTAACGCTGAAATGTTCTACGGTAGAACTCAACAAGCAGAAATTATGACTAACGCTGATGCTGACGGCTACGAAATTACTTCCGCCGTTTGGAGCGTTATTCAAGGCGCTGACGTGGTTTCTGTTTCCGCAACCGGCGAAATTACTTCTATTAAAGAAGGCTCGGCTACAATTCAAGTCGTTGTTAACGGCGTTGTTATCGCTACCCTTGATATTACCGTTCAAGGTCACGTCGTTGCTATTGGTATCGCTAATAACTCGAATATGATTGTTGGTAGTTCGTTTAATCTTTCTTACCACCTAAACGATATGGAAGTTGGTGACAATCCTACCGTTTCTTACGTTATCGTTAGTGGTAATGACTGCGTGACTATCGACGCTCAAGGTTTAGTGACTGCCGTTAAGGCTGGTGCCGTTCAAGTTAAGGTCGTTGTTAACGGCGTTGAATCTCAAGTTCTTTCATTTAACGTTGTTAATACTTACTCTGAAACCTTGCCTGAAGACCAAGCACCTACTCAACCTAAAGATAACACCGCTCTTATCGTTGTTTTAAGTTCTGTTGGTGGCGCTGTTGTTCTTGGCGGTGGTGGTACTGCTGGATACTTCATTATTAAAAAACGTAAACTTAAAATTAAAAAATAAAACTATTTAACAAGTAGGAATTATTATGAAAAAATTACTAAAGAAATTAACTTGTCTTTCAATAGCGCTTGCGTCGTGCTTTGCTATTTCTGCACCAGTCAACGCTATTGCAGATGAAACTCAACCACTTATTAAATACGATATCCCGTACATTGACGAAGCCACAGAAATGCCTATTTTAGGCTACGTTGGCGTTCACGGTGTGGGTAGTGGTTCGCCCGCTGCACCTAGTTTCTTAACTAGGGCCAACGTGCAAACCTATATGGATGCGGGCTTTAATATTTTGTCTGGGCTTTACGAAAGGGTAAATCTTCACGACTCAGAAGTTAGAAGAGCGCTTAAAATTTGCGAACAACTTGAACTTGCTTATTTCGTTAACGATACGACGTATTTTTCGGACTTTAGGTCTGCGCCTGCTACTATTTTAAGCAAAGCCGACGTTATCTCGCTTATGACGGATAACTTCCAAAACCGCGATTTCTATTTTAGAAGTCCTGCTTTTGCCGGTATTGCCGTTAAGGATGAGCCAAGCATTCACTGTTTTGACCAAATGGGCAACGTTAACGCTGCGCTTAACGAACTTACTAATAGTAAAAAGTTAATGTACACCAATCTTTATCCCGCTTACGCCGACCAAGGTCAATTCGGCTTTAAGGCTGAAGAAGACCACACGCCGTCTACTTGGGAACAATACGTTGAGTACGTTGACTTATATTTAACAAAAGTTAACCCTAGTTTCCTTTCGTACGACAGTTATGCCGTGACGCTTCCTAACTCAAAAGTTATTGACGTTAACGAATATGATGCGTCTACTAAAACCTATAAACCCGGTGTTTATATCAAGTCGCTATCTCTAATGAGAAATAGGGCTAAACAATTTAATATTCCGTTCTGGGTGACCGTTGCCTCGCACGACCATATTTCTTCGTGGGGCGCAATTCCTATTAAACAAACTCAATGGACGGTTAACACCAGTCTTGCTTACGGTGCTAAAGGTATTCAATATTATACCTACTGGAGCGACGCTGCTCGCTCGCAAGACCCTGCTTACTGGGCTGACCCTGTTCAAGCACAATCACGTGCTAAAGGTTTGGTTTCTGCTAACGGCGCACCGACTGATAACTATTATAGAATTCAAAAAATCAACAATCAAATCAAACTCGTTGACGAAATTCTTATAGGTGCTGAACATATGGGCGTTATGCAGTTCGGTAATCAATACATTGAACTCATTGCTCAAGACGAACTATTCTCGTTTGGCTCTTTAAGAGAAATTAGTGGGGACGTATTCGTTGGTTGCTTTAAACACGGTGATAACGACGTTTACTATATCGTTAATAACTCTTTAGACTCGGGTATTAAAACCTTCAAGGCTGACTTCGTTGACAAGGTTAACGTTAGACTTACCGGTATTAGTCTAATTACCGAAGATAACCCAAGCGGTAGAATTTCTAAAGAAAACACGGACGTTGTTGCCTTTAATCTAACCGGTGGCGAAGCCGTTCTTTTGGAGGTGATTAAATGAGAAAGTTATTACTTCTAATTACTGCTTTAATTTTATCAATATTTACTCTTTCTTCTATGGTTGCGTTCGCTGAACCTGTGGGAAACGAGCCCGGTTCGGAAAACGGGCCCGAAATAGTTTCGCTTACCGACCTTGGTAGCCCGTCTATCACGCACTGGGGTGGTTCTTACTATTCCGACGGAACGCTTTATTATCAAGACGCTAGTGATACGGTAGGTTTTTACAAAGACCACTCTCAATCAATAATAGAATTCGATATCATTTTCTATAGCGTTGACTGGCCGGCTTGGATTTCTTTTAACTTAAGGGCAAACGAACCAAGTCAACAATGGAACTGTGGTGGATTTTCGTTCTTTATGCAAGGGGCGGGAATAGGCGTTCATCGCGCAGGCCAAGAAATTTCTACTTCGATACCAAACTTTACTTTGGGTGAAAAATATCGTTTCCAAATGGGCGCTTACGACGAAGGTAATCAAACAAGACTTTACTTAAGCGTTAACGGAAACGAACTCATTAACGTTCTTGACGACACCAAACACACTGGCAATTACTTCGTTATAACCGGAACGAGTGGTGGCAAGGCGAAAATTTCTACAACTAAGAGAGAAATCGTTCCTAATCACCACACTTATACGTTATCAACTCTAGGTGAATTCCCGACTTACACAGACCCTACTTATAGCGACGGCAACTGGTATGAAGGCGTTAGCATTGACGATTACAATAATTTCACGTTAAGATGGGGAGCTATTGGTTGGAGACAAGGTCTTAAAAACTATTCGTTAGAAGTTAAAATGAACTGGGATAGTTTCGGCCCCGGTGAAAACGTTTACGTTGGCTTAAGAGCGCCTACCTTTGATAGACCGTCGTCTACGCCTAGTGGTTATAGAATTCGTATAGGTATGTTTGGAGACGTAGAAATTTACAAAGAAGGAACTTACCTTGCAGGTGGTCGTTGGGGATATGCACCTAACACCGATTACGTTTTTGAGTTCGGCGTGGTTGATTTAGACGAAAATAGAACTAAAATCTTCGTTAACTTAAACGGAAACACCGTAGTTAGTGCAATTGACAACGATAATCCTATTAGACAAGGTCAATGGATAAACTTTAACGGAGACGGTGCGGCGATAGTTGCTAACGTGTCATCAGTTTCAACGAGGCTTATTCCATTAAGAACAAAAGTGACGGAAAGCCAAGACGATTACGTAATTGAAACTTTTTTCAAAAACGTAATTTCGCACAAAGACATGTCGCACGACGACTTTACTAGCGTTATGCTTGACGCAATTAGTCTCAACGAAAATACTGTAAACGAGATAAACAGCGTTTACTATTCAATGGGTGACGGCAAGGAAAATGCAGTTAAAGTTGAAACGATTGGCAATAAACTCGTTATTAGAGTTGCAAAAACTATGTATAAGCACGTTGGCGATATCGAACAAAATTTCGTCTTTAACGAACTTTACATTAAAAAATCGGGAACTGAAACGGGGCTTGTTTGTCCAAGTGGATACCATTTAACTCAAAACTACTTATACAAAATAGGTTAAGAAAATTTAAGTAAAAAACCACCTTTTTAGGTGGTTTTTATTTTTAGGATTTTTTAGTTTTTCTCGTAATAATTGTCTAAAAAGTTCCGCAAAATAATATTAGTGTTTTCGCTTAGCGTTTTTTTGCAAAATTGCTATATAATTCCAGCGAATTTATCAAAAATCAGTATTGACAGCCAGCACTTTACATGATAAAATTATTATACTATGGTGTAGTATCACGATTTCTACACTTTATTAATTATTTATTCGTGAATTTTTTTATAGGAGAACAAGATATGAAAGGCAAAATGTTTAGCAAATCTAAGTTAGTTGCTATTATTTGTTGCTTGTGCCTTGCCGTGACTTCGCTTGTTTCTGCTAGTTTCCTTTTCAACAAAAACGAAAAGGTTTTCGCTAGCGAAGGCAACGTTGGTTATTACGTGCAAGACGGTGCGTCCGTTCGTTTCGATAACCGTATTTCCGGTTTAAGATACGAAACTGTCGTGACCAAGGAACAATACGACGCTTGGACTGAACTTTACGGCGCTGAAAGTACGTTCGAATTCCACACGGTTATTTCGTACGCTACCCCGGGTGATGAAAAGGTTGACGTCGTAGCAACTGGCGACATTACTATGCACGACTTTAACGCGGGAGATTTCGTTTATAAAGCCGCTAAATTCTTCGACCTTACCGACAATGGTGAAGGTGAAGATTTGACCGACGAAGAATTGTTTGAAATTTACAATTCGCAATACAAAGCGGAATCTTACGTTTTAATCAACGGACAAAGGGTTGATGCTGATAGTGCTGATAACCTTCGTTCAATGCGTTCGGTTGCACTTCTTAACAGAATTAAGGCAACCACTAGCGACGCTGGTGAAATCGCTTTACTAAAGGAATTCACCCAAAACGTTGCTGGCGGAGAACTTATCGCTTTAGAAGATGAAGACATTATTACAGATGGCGACGCTTACTATTACAACAACTACGCAGACGCATCAAACGGTATTAGTTTTGATTTTGCAGAGGCTCTTCCTGCTGGGGACGTAAACTTCTACGTTGGTGCAAACGCTATTGGTGATACAGACGCTATCGTTAATGGCGATAGAGATGCTATTACCATTAAAAACGCTAAAAACTTCTTAACCGTTGGCGAATCTGAATTATTTATTCTTGATGCTAACTGCGTTAACAAAGTTTTCGTTAAATCTAACGTTATCGACGCTACTGAAGTTTTCTTTGCTGATACGGGCGTTGAAAGAATGAAAGAAGTATTTGCTCTTAACGGCGCAGACATTTTCGTTAACTCTAAAATTGAGAGAGACGTCGTTCTAGACGAATTTGACGAAGAAAAGTCTTCGGAATTCTATAATGTTGACCGTGGATACTACGTTCTAGGCGAAGATATCGATTTCGCCGGCGACTATATCCGTCACGATTCTAATATCATTGATAGCAAAAAATACTATTCAAACGATCCAGCCCTTAACAATGCTCCAGAAGGTTTCTATAGAAACACTACCGTTGCAAACATGTCTGGACAATTTGGTTTCGGTGGTACTTTCAACGGAAACGGTCACGCTATTAAAGGCTTTAACGCAACTTCTATGGGTGCTTGTACCGAAGGTAGTAAACAGTATTATAGCACTCGTGTTTCTGGTTTGTTCGGCGCACTTGCTTACGGCGCTAAAATCGAAAACGT
>JAZQWW010000013.1:0-5640 GCA_045632585.1 Christensenellaceae bacterium | reverse complement strand
CCTAGATAAATGACCGTACACGACAGAACCCGGCTTATAGACCGGCTTAAAAGCAAAGAAAATTATAGCCACGAATAGTTTTCGTGGCTTTTGTTATTTCCCTATGGTTTTTTGTGATTTTATCTTGCCGTTTTCGATTACCGTTTTAACGTATTTACGGCCTGAAAACAAGCCCCCAAATCTTCCCGTTGCTGTGAAAATCGTTTGCAAATGCTCAACTTCTTTTATTAGTTGTTTTTGCCTTGAAGTATCAAGTTCTGATAAAACGTCGTCAAGAATTAAAATAGGATATTCTTTGAACTTTTGGTTAAATATTTCAGTTTCGGCAAGTTTTAGAGAAAGCGCAACAGTACGCTGTTGTCCTTGAGAACCGAACGAGCGAACGTCAACGTCGTTAAGCGTAAACTTTATATCGTCACGATGTGGGCCTATCGACGTATAGCCAAGCCTAATATCTTTATCCATTGATAGTTTTAAGTCTTCTCTTAAGGCGTAAGCAATTTCTTCTTCTAGTCCGTAATATCCGCTTTCCGTCTTCATTTTTAGTTTTTCCTTCCCGCCCGAAAGTTTTGCGTGCTTTTCTTCGGCGTATGGCGAAAGTTTTTCTAAAAACTCGTTTCTATCCTTAATTATTTTACTAGCGGACGACGCTAACTGAATATCCCAAATCGGAAGAGTTTCTCTAATAATACGCTCGTCCCTTTCTTTTAGAAGTTTGTTTCGTTGGAATAGAATTTTATTGTATCTTTGTAGTGCGTAAAAATGATTTTTTGACATTTGCGACAAAGAAACGTTCATAAACCTACGCCTATCTTCAGGACTTTCTTGAACGAGTTTTAGTTCGGACGGATTAAAGAACACGCTATTAATATTTCCCAAAAGTTCGCCTACTTTATGAACTTCGATTTCGTTTATGAAAATGCGTTTTTTATCTTGTCTATCAAGTTCGATTTTAACCGAAACGTCACCGTAAGAAGAACTTGCTTTGCCTATAATTTGCGCTTCTTCCTTGTCGTTTTTAATTAAATATTTATCCTTGCTTGCCCTTGGTGAGTACCCCGTGCACAAGAAAAATATGGCTTCGGCCGTGTTAGTTTTGCCTTGCGCATTATTGCCTGTAAGCAAATTTATTCCGTTTTCAAAACTGAATTCTTCTTGCTCAAAATTTCTAAAGTTCTTCAGTTTAAGATTTAAAATGTTCATATCTTTAAGGAAATTTTTAAAATTTACTTTATTTTATTTAAAAAATATTATATAATAAATCATACTCTATTGCAAGTAGAATTTTAGGTCAAAGGATAGGATATATGGAAAGTTATGAAATTTTATGGAAATCTGCTCAAAGCGAACTAGAAAATACTAGTACTTCTTCGCTCTCTTACGATTTCTTTATTAAACCCATTATGCCAGTTGATATCGTTAATAACAAGTTAATTCTTTGTATAGACGATACGGTTAAACTTCAAGCGATTACAAAAGACCCGCTTGCGGAAAGAATTCGCACGGCAATTTCTAACGTTAATCCACAAATCACCGATTTCGAGGCTTATTTTGCTAAAACTCGTGAAGAATATCTTAATGCCGTTGCCGAACTTGGCGTTTCGACAGGACAAAACCCCGGTGGTATTCCTATCAATCCTAAATTTACTTTCGACTCTTTCGTCGTTGGACCTTCTAACGACTTTATTTTCGCTGCGGCAAAATCGGTTGCCGAAAACCCCGGCGAATCTTATAATCCTTTGTTTATCTACGGTGGAACGGGGCTTGGTAAAACACATATTCTTATGGCTATCGCCAACTATCTAAAAATTCACAAGCCCGGTCTTAACGTTTTATATTCTACTTGCGAACAGTTTACTAATCAATTCGTTGAAACCATTAGCAAAAGCCGTTCAAGTGGCGCTGGCAGTGAGTTTAGAAACAAATATAGAAACGTTGACGTTCTACTTATTGACGACGTTCAATTCCTTGCGAATAGACAAGGTTTCCAAATGGAATTCTTCCACACCTTTAACGAACTCGTTATGCAAAACAAACAGGTTGTAATCACTTCGGATAGACCACCTAAAGAAATTGAACTTCTTGAAGACCGTTTAAGAACAAGATTTGAGGGCGGACTTTTAGCAGACGTTCAACCACCTGATTTAGAAACTAGAATTGCTATTCTTCGTAGAAAAAGCGAAGAACAAAAATGCCTAGTTGATATTAAAGTATTAAGTTATATCGCTGAAAACAGCGAAAACGATATTAGAACGCTTATCGGTAAACTTACCAAAGTAATTTTTGCAAGCAAACTTCACGAAAGACCGATAACCATTGACCTTGTAAACGAAGCCTTAAAAGAATCTGCCGGCGAAAAACAAGAACAACTCGAAGCCAACGACATTATTTCTTGCGTTTGCGATTTCTTTAAGGTTAGCAAAGCCGATATCTTAAGCAAAAAGAAAAACAAGGAATTCGTCGAACCACGACAAATTTGTATGTATTTAATGTGTGAACTAACAAACCTTCCACTAGTGACTATAGGTAGTAGTGTAGGCGGTAGGGACCACACGACGGTTATTTATTCTAGAGATAAGGTTGCTGATAACATTAAAATTGATTCAAAATATGCAACTGCTATAAACGATATAAGGAAAATGCTACTTAAACAATAATTATGAACTGCTTTAATGAAGGACGATACGACGCCGTAGTCGTAGGTGCGGGACACGCAGGCGTAGAATCTGCGCTCGCTCTTGCTCGTTTGGGTAAAAACACGGCGCTACTTACGCTTAATCTTGATAGTATTGCTTTTATGGCGTGCAATCCGTCTATCGGCGGAACGGCAAAAGGTCAAATCGTTGCCGAAATAGATGCGCTTGGCGGTGAAATGGGGGTAAACGCTGATAAGTGTTTGCTCCAACTTCGCATGCTCAATAAAGGAAAGGGCGCAGCCGTTCAATCTCTTCGTGGACAAGCCGATAAAAATGCTTACCACTCTTTAATGAAAAAAACTTTGGAAAACACGCCGAATTTAAAAATTCTTCAAGCCGAAGTAGTTGATATTTTAACCGAAAACGGACGTGTGACGGGTGTTAAAACGGCACACGGTGGAATTATTGAATGTGGTGCCGTTATTCTTGCTACGGGCGTGTATCTTAACGGTAGCGTTATCGCTGGTGAGTGGAAAAGAAGTTCTGGACCAAACGGTTTTAGTCCCGCTAATCTTCTTACCGAAAACTTAATTAAACTAGGTTTTAACGTTCGTAGATTTAAGACGGGTACGCCTGCTAGAGTAGATAAAAACTCTATAGATTTTTCCGTTTTAGAAGTTCAAGACGGCGAGATAGACGTTTATCCTTTTTCTTATTTATCTAAAGGCGCACCAAAAAAACAAACGCCGTGCTATTTAACTTACACTAACGAAAACACTCATAATATAATTCGTGAAAATTTACACCGTTCGCCTTTGTACGCCGGTCAAATTAAAGGCACGGGGCCTAGATACTGCCCGTCTATCGAAGACAAGGTGGTTAGATTTTCCGATAAAGAAAGACATCAATTGTTTTTAGAGCCTGAAGGCGCTGACACTAACGAAATTTACGTTCAAGGTTTATCAACTTCGCTTCCACACGACGTTCAAAAGGCTATGTATAGAACGATTAAAGGTCTTGAAAACTGTGAAATTATGCGCTACGCATACGCTATTGAATACGACTGTATAGATTCGCTTGACCTTTATCCAACACTTGAGTTTAAGAAAATTGAAAATCTTTACTGCGCTGGACAAATCAACGGAACTAGCGGTTATGAAGAAGCAGGTGCTCAAGGACTTATTGCCGGTATTAACGCAAGCCTAAAACTAGACGGAAAAGCGCCTTTAATATTAAAGCGTAGCGATAGTTATATAGGCGTTTTAATCGACGATTTAGTGACTAAAGGCACTAACGAGCCTTATCGTATGATGACTTCCCGTGCCGAGCATAGAATAGTTTTAAGACAAGATAACGCCGACTTTAGACTTACCGAATACGGAAAAAGAGTTGGACTTGTTTCAAATAAAAGATATAGCGTTTATAAAAAGCGCAAAGCATATTTAGAAAAAGCCGAAGAACTTTTAAACCTTCCACTTAAGCCTAAACAAATTGAACAAGTTTTACTTGATAAAGGATTTTCTAGTCCAACTAGAGCGTATTCGCTTGCCGATTTAATTAGAATGGGTTTTGCGTTAAGCGAAATATCTTATCTAGTTCCTAAACTTATTGATATTCCAGCAAGAGTTTTACAAACTGCTGAAATTAACGCTAAATACTACGGATATATTCAAAAAGAACAAGAACAAATAGAAAAGGCTAAAAAACTAGAAGAGAAAAAGTTAAGCCCCGATATAGATTATTCGTTAATTTTAGGACTACGTCTTGAGGCAAGACAAAAACTTAATAAAATAAAACCGTCTTCGCTTGGTCAAGCCGGTAGAATAAGCGGTGTTTCGCCGGCAGATATTGCAGTTTTAATGGTATATTTATCTAAATAGTAAATTAAAAGAGAGTTGAAAAATCAACTCTCTTTTTTTATCTAATAAAGTTTTGTTCAAGTTCTGTTAAATCAAAAAATCCTGAAATTCTTTTTTCTACCTTTCCGTTCTTAAAAAGTAATAACGTTGGTATAACTTCGATTTTGTATTCAATAGCAAGAGCCATATCGTCGTCTACGTTTACCTTAAATACTTCCATTTCGGGATGTTTTTCCTTGAACTTTTCAAGTTCTGGCGCAAGCATTTTACAAGGTCCACACCAATTAGCAAAAAAATCTACTAAAACGGGAACGCTATTATTTATTACTTTTTGCGCAAAGTTTTCTTTATTTATAATTTCCATTTTTTTGCCCCTTTATTATTATTTTTATATTTTTGATTTTTATTCTTTATCTTTTAGGCTGTTTCCTAGATAAGTGCCAAATCCTGACGGTGCAACTCTTTTCGTTCCTTCGCTTGCTGGCTTTCTTCTTTCATAGCCACCTTTTTTGAAATCCCTTTTTCCGCCCTTTTTAGCATCTTTTTTTCTATTGTCGTTTCTTCCTGCATTATAAGGTTTTGCAAATTCATCCTTATCGTTAGGAACTATTACAACGTATCTATCAGGTTCTTTTCCATCACTTCTCGTAGTGACCGTTTGGCTTTCTGCAAGTGCCGTGTGTATAATTCTTCTTTCAAACGCACTCATACTTTCAAGTCTTACTTCTCGTCTTAAGGTAGTTGCCTTTTCTTCAAGTTTATGAGCAAGTTTTATAAGCGTTTCTTCACGTTTGTCACGATAATTTTCGCAGTCAAGCGTCACTTTTTGGTATTCTTTTTTGCCTTTATTTACGATTGTAGATACTAAAGTTTGTAGTGCGTCTAGCACTTCACCTCTATATCCGATAAGCGCAGTCGGCGTTTCGGTTGATAGAGTTATGACTTGTTTTCCTTCTTTTGTTGAAAATTCTAATTCTGCGTCAATATCTAAATATTTAAGAACCGTTTTTAAGAACTTTTCTTCGCTTTCGTTCTGTATTTTTTGTTCTTTTTTTTCGGTAATTTCTACTACTGCTTCACTTTTTACTCTACCTAATAAGCCTTTTTCGGCTTCTTTAATAACTTTTATTTCTGCTTGCTCTTCA
>JAZQWW010000012.1:0-5864 GCA_045632585.1 Christensenellaceae bacterium | reverse complement strand
GCCAATTCCACCGGTTATTGCAATTAATTTTTTGTTATTTTGCATCAAACCACCTTTCGCCAGAGCCAACGCCTACCGTTAGTGGAACGGTTAAATTAACGGCGTTTTCCATTTCTTCTTTTAACAGTTTTTTAACCTTTGTTTCTTCTTCGTCTGCAGCGTCTATAATTAGTTCGTCGTGTATTTGAAGAATTAATCTTGACTTAAGCCCTTCTTCTTTAAGGCGCTTGCTTACGCCAAGCATAGCAAGTTTTATGATATCGGCACTACTGCCTTGAAGCGGCATATTCTTGCTTGCCCTTTCGCCGAATTGCTTTAACATATGATTGCTTGAACTAATTTCAGGAATATATCTTCTCCTATTAAGTAAGGTTTTAGCGTAGCCGTTTGCTTTAGCAAACTCTACTAGCCCGTCAAGATAAGTTTTAACTTCGGGATACTCGTTAAAATACGAGTCTATATATTCTCTAGCCTTGCCCGCCGAGATTTTAAGATTTTTAGCAAGCCCGTATTCACTAATTCCGTAAATAATACCAAAGTTTACGGCTTTAGCGGTACGGCGCATTTCAGCAGTCACGTCACTAACGCTCACACCGAATACCTTGGACGCTGTTATGGCGTGAACGTCCGTTTCGTTCTTAAATGCGTCTATAAGCGAAGTGCAGCCTGAAAAATGCGCTAAAAGTCTTAGTTCTATTTGCGAGTAATCGGCGCTAACCAAAACCCCACCTTCTTTTGCAACGAAGAATTTTCTAAGTTTCATACCTTCTTCGTCACGGATAGGAATATTTTGAAGGTTAGGCTCCTTTGAAGAAAGTCTACCAGTCGAAGTCACCGTTTGATTAAACGAAGTCTTAACCACGCCCGTGCGCTTATCAATAAGGGGTTTTAAGCCTTCGATATATGTCGAACGAAGTTTTGCTAGTTTTCGATATTTTAGGATTTGTGTTATTATCGGGTGTGTTCCTTCAAGGTTTTCAATGACTTCGGCAGAAGTCGAATATCCGCTTTTTGTTTTCTTCCCCTTGCCAAGTTTAAGTTTTTCAAAAATAACGTCACCAAGTTGCCTTGGGGAATTAACGTTAAGATTAGGCTCACCCGCTAGCAAACGAATTTGGCTTTCTATTTCGCTTAAGGTCAATCGGTATTTTTCGCCAAGTTCATCAAGCGCATTAACGTCCACCTTAAACCCTTGCTGTTCCATATCGAAAAGAACGTCTGCTAGGGGAAGTTCAACTTCTCTGTAAAGCGTTTCAACGTCTTGTTCTATTAACTTGCCATAAAGGTCAAAATATAGGCTTAAAAGCGAAAAAGCAGGCTTTTCTATTTCTAACCCGTACTCTAAAAGCACTTCTTTTAGGTCCTGTATTTTGCCCGTAAAATCGGTTAGATATTTTATAATTGAAAGGTCTTCAACTTTTTCTAAATTTTTTAGTTCACACACACCTTCTATAAGATGGCGAAAATCTTTTTTAGAAAATAGAACGGTTTTTTTGCTGTTTTGTATAACTTCAGAAGTCTTTATTAAAACGTCTGAAAGTGAAAAGCCGTCGTCGAAAATATTTTGGTAAACGGGAACTACAAACTCTTTTTTTCCGTCGCAAAAATTAACGCTATTTTTTTCTACGGCTATGGCAATCGTCTTGCCTACTAGGTTTTCTAAAGTCTTTAAGTCGGCTACTTTTTCTACTTCGCAAACTTTTTTGGTTATGGGTTGTTCTTTACCTTTTTCTTCTACAAAAAGTTCGGCTTTTTGATAAAGCGACTTAAACTCTAGTTCGGTAAATTTTTCTTGTACCTTTCTTGAATAAGAAGTAGGTAAAATCATATCGTTAAGGTCTATAGAAACGCCACAGTTCGTATCAATGGTTGCTAAAGTTTTAGACAAATAACAAGTTTGCTTGCCATTTTCAATTTTTTCTTTTAGTTTACCCTTGATTTCTTCTATATGTGAGTAAACGCCGTCGATATCGCCGTAAGTCTGAAGAAGAGTTAGCGCAGTTTTCTCGCCAACGCCTGCTATACCTGGGATATTATCCGAAGAATCGCCCATAAGCGCTTTAAGGTCTATTATTTGGTGGGGATTTAGCCCCGTTTTTTCGTTAAAATTCTCTAGAGTATAGATTTCGGTATCGGTGATACCACGCTTTGTAAAATGAACTTCAGTTTGCTCGTCAACTAATTGAAAAGAGTCCTTGTCGCCCGTAAAAATTACGGTGGCTATATCGGTGTTTTTTGCTATCGTGCCGATAATATCGTCGGCTTCAAAACCAACAAGTTCAAAAACGGCAACGCCCATAAGTTTTAGCACTTCCTTAAGAAGTGGAATTTGTGGACGAAGTTCTTCGGGCATAGGCTTGCGAGTGCCTTTATATTCACTGTACATTTTATGTCTAAAGGTTGGCGCTTTTAAATCGAACGCCACCACGCAGTGAGTAGGTTTAATATCTGCTCTCATCTTAAAGAACATATTCATAAACCCGTAAACGGCGTTAGTAAAAACTCCGTTTTTCGTTGAAAGAACGGGCATAGCGTAGAACGCACGATTTATTAAACTGTTGCCGTCAATAAGTACTAATTTATCCATCTTTAATAATAACCTATAAAGAAATCCTTTCCATAATTTTACCAAAAATACGCATAATTTGCAAGTCTTTCGGGAAAAAGCAATTCAACTGCTTGCAAAAAGAATAAAAGTATGCTATGATTTTTTAGTAATCACGCCGAAGTGGTGAAACTGGCAGACGCGCCGGACTCAAAATCCGGTGGACTAATCCTCCGTGCGGGTTCAAGTCCCGCCTTCGGCACCAACGAAACAAGCCCTATTTTTAGGGCTTGTTTTTTCTTGTCTTAAAGTTAAAAACAATAAAAAAGAGAGAAATTTGCATTTCTCTCTTTTTAGTTTTACTTATTGTGGTTCAGACCAGTTGCCGTCGTTAGTCATATCGTCTTGGTTCTTTTCAACTTCGTTTGCAACAAGTATGATATCTTCAGTTAGTAAATATCTATCTCCACTTTCAAAGTCAACGTCGGTATCGATATCTCTCCATCCGCCAAGTTTGTATGTCACGTCAACGATTTCGTCTAGTAGTTCGTAAGATGCTAGATATTTAACTTCTTGATAGTAGCATTCCATAGTGTTGTCATAGATTAAATTAAATTCAGCAATCTTTCCTTCGCTAATCTTGCTTGGGTCGTAGTTGTAGTAAATTCTGAAGGTCTTTTCAGTTGCTTCAGTATATACTCTTACGGTTTCAGTAATATTCGTGAAATCTTGTACGTTCCAAGTTAATTCATAGCCTGGTCTATTTTCTTGAACGTTAGGAATATCGGTAAGGGTTGCGCCGTCGTTAACGTATCTAACAACAGGTTCATATCCTTTTTCTAGGAAAGCAACCATTTGTTTACCAGCTTCAACTTCAGCAAAGTAAGCGTTAACGGTTTGATTTTCTAAAATATAGGTCTTGCCGTTATTTTCAGCGCCTAGTTCAATATATTTTCCGTCGTCGCCAACGAAACAGATGAACTCATAACCTGATTTGATAATGTTTTCAGCTGGGTTAACGAACTCAACGTTAGATTTGATGTCAAGAATTACACCACCGTCAGCGTTTCTTAAAGCGCCAAAATGAGCCCAAGTATTTTTAAAGTTGCTCTTTGTTAAACCTTTGAAGAATACTTCGTTAGCGTTTTCTCTCCAAATAGCCTTAACGGTAATATCACTAGCAGTAGTCCAAGTTCCCGTTGCTGGGAAAACTTGAGCACCTATTCTCCACTCAACAAACGTGAAACCATTTCTAGTTGGGGTTGGTAGTTGATATGCGCTATCAAAAGTCACGTTAAGTGAAGATGAACCAGAGCCACCGTTGTTGTTGATGGTAATCGTGTAGGTGTTAGGTGTTACAACTGCGTTTACGGTAATATCGGCAGTCACGTTTTTGAATTCGGTTTGTTCCCAAGCAATAGTGTAGCCAACTTTGCTACCTTGAATTACAGGGATTTCAGTTGCAGGAAGGTCTTTTCCTTCTTCTACAGTTCTGGTAACGTCGTCAAAACCTTCTTCCTTGAAGGTGATGGTATAAGACGTTGGTGGCGTTTCTTCATCGGGTCCACAAGCGGTAAAGCCTATACACATACCAAAACATAAAACAATTAATAATAATATATAACTTAATTTTTTCATATTTATATCTCCTTAATCTCACCCCGTCTTCGGCTATTCACCGAAGACGAAGTTGCGATTTTTCATAAGCTTACGCTACAGGGCTCCAAGTGATGCCACTGTTGGTAATCGACCAGTTACCTACTTTTGCAGTTCCTTCCGTTCCCTTTGCAGTTATAAATGATGCATAATCATCATAACGTAAGGTATTGTTGAAACTATAGAATACTGTGTTAGGCGTGCCTTGTGCAGTGTTAGGAACGTTATTATGTGCGTTTGTAGCCCATCTTTCTACCCAAGTAGTAGTAGATGCATTAACTGAAATGTGGAATACCGTTTCACCACCACTTGTAATAGTTCCCCAACCTGCGTCACTAACCATAGTAGCATTTGCAGCAGCAGTAATATTACCTTCACTTGCAGTTGACTTAACGGTTATTTCGCTTGCTTGTCCTTGGTTAATAACGTCCGTTCTACCATTTGAACCTATATAGGTTTCGTAATCGTTTTCGAATAAACCGATAAAGATATTTACGGTTCCGTTTCTAGTACCGGTGACGATTGGAATACGTTTATTATCTGCAGCAGGAGCAATAACTATTAAGTTTTCAATGTTTCTTGCTTGGCCCATTAACATTTGTCTAATGTAAGCATTGTCAACGGTGCCATTACCAAAGTCAAATACTAGGCTAGAGCCACCAGCATTACCTGCAAGATATGAATTTGCATGAGTAGACTTATATTTAATTACAACGTCCGTAAAATCAAACTTACCTTGAACGTAGTTGCCTTGTCTAACGTCTCCTCTGTATCCCACTATTGCATTTCCAGTAGAAACTGAAGCAACGTCAATAATTACGTTTTCAATATAAACTCTGTCTCCTGTTGGAACGTCGGTATTAGTAGAGTTATAATTCGTTATACCTAGAACCATATAACCGTTGTACGAAACAGCACCTTTCTTTTGTCCAGTAGTTTCGTCGTAGGTTCCATCCCAGTAAACGCTACTGGTTTTTAGGCTTTGGAAGTTAACGTTTCTTAAGATTGCACCGGTATCTTGCCTTGCGCTGTAAATACCAAGTAAGCCGTGTTTTTCAACCTGTAGGTTAGAAATTGTATGTCCTAAACCATCAAATAAGCCGTGGAACGCAAGTTCGCCTTTGCCGGTTGCGTTAAGTGATGGAGTATAACCAAACGAATAACCGATTGGATAGTTATCGTCTGCTCCGTAAAGAACTTTTTCGTTTAGTTCAGAGTTGGTTGCGCCGTTCCAATCAATGGTTTCGTCAATTCTATCGTCAAAGTCTTTTGCTAGATAGTATGAACCAGCCATTGTGGTAGCGTCGTTATTGATATAGTTAAATCCGTCAGCATCTTCGATAACAGCAGTGATTACCGTGTTGTTCGTAAGAATAATTGCGCCGTGTGAACCAAATAAACTAATCGTTGAAGACTTAGGTGTTCTGTCAGGAATTTGAAGAGCAACGTAAGCCTTTCCTTCTTTTTCAACTAATTGAAGTTGAACTTGACCGTCGTCTACAAGATATGCGCTATCAAGTGTTGCGCCATTGTTGTTAACGGCAGTTCTATAGATTTCTACAAGGTCGGTAGCAACTAAGTCTCCATCAACGTATTTGTAAGGAACGCTGTAAGGTTCAGACTCACCCTTAACTGCAGAGTATGCAGCAGAAGTGACGATTGC
>JAZQWW010000011.1:0-3936 GCA_045632585.1 Christensenellaceae bacterium | reverse complement strand
CCTATTCTTGTCTTCAAACTTCATTCTTGCGATTTCTTTATATTTAGCGTCTAGTAAAACGAATAAAAACTCTTCGTCCTTAACGTTTCTATAGTAATCTATTAAATAATTCTTAGACGCATCGAAAGTTTTCCAAATTATTTTCGGCTTATCCTTTGCTTTTTCGGAAACAGCGTTATAAATTTTACCTATAACACTAATATATTGTGCCGTTTTCTTGCCAACGCCTTTAACCGACATAAGTTCTTTTGCCGTGGCGTTAAAAACCTTTTCTAAACTTCCGAAAAACTTTATAAGTTCGTGAGCCGTTGGATTGGTATCTACACGGGGAATAAAAGAATATAATAAAACTTCTAATAATTCGTGTTCTTCTAAAATTTCGGGGTTTTGTAGAACTTTATTAAGCATTCTACTTCTATGCCCTTCGTGTAGGCTTTCTTTTGCGTTCATAGAAATATTTTAGCATAAATTTTACAAAATTACAAAACTTTTATGAGTTTTAAAAATAAAATTAGCGTTTTTACTATTTAATTTGCAAAATTTGAAAATTTTTTATATAATAATATAGGACTTTAGTTATGTTAAATTATTCTCAGTTTTTATTAGACTTAAAAAAATTAATAAGTTTTAAGACGGTTTATTGTCCTAACCAAGATGGTATGCCCTTTGGTAGTGAGTGTGATAAGGCTCTAAACTTTTTTTTGGACGTAGCGAAAGATATGGGTTTTTCTACCGTAAACTACGACGGATATGCCGGCGAAGTGTCTTTTGGCTGTGGCGAAGAAATCGGTATAATAGGTCACCTTGACGTAGTGCCCTGTGGAAACGGTTGGAACACTCCACCTTTTGAATTAACCGTTAAGGACGGAAAATTGTTCGGTAGGGGTGTGGTTGACGATAAACTGCCTACACTTTTATGTCTTTACGCTCTTTCGGACCTTAAAAACCAAGGCGTAAAATTTAACCGTAAAATCAGGTTGTTCGTTGGCTTAAACGAAGAAACGGGTTGGCGTGACCTTGAATATCTTAAGACTAAAACTGATATGCCTAAGTTTGGCTTTTCGCCCGACGGGGATTTTCCACTATCTTACGCCGAAAAAGGTATTTATTATTTAGTATTTAAACTTCCAAAATTTAAGCACTTTAGCGAACTTTCAGGTGGCAACGCCGTAAACGCCGTTTGCGACTATGCAAAAGTTAAACCAAAAAAACGAGTTGACGAAAGCCTACTTTCAAAGTATAATCTATCATATAATGGTGATTTTATTGAAAGTCACGGCGTTTCTGCACACGGTTCTTGCCCAAGAAAAGGTAAAAATGCGCTTGCGCCTATTTTTAAGTTAATGCGTGACTTGGGCGAAGATTTGGGTTCTTTCCCTGAAAACGCTTTTATGGACGCTTTAGGACTTTTTGAGATAGAAAACGAGCAAGGTGGTGTCACCATCTCGCCAAACCTTATTAAATATGAAAACGGTGACTGCTATTTATATTGCGATATGCGTGTTCCTGCGCCTATTTGCGTGGACGATTTAAGACCACTGCTAGATAAATTCGGCTTGCCGTACAGTCTAACCGAAAAGCACCCACCCGTAATGGTGGAAAAAGACGGTTGGTTCGTTAATGCGCTTAAAAGCGCCTATGAAAAATATTTTGACGATAACTCTAGCCCTATCGCTATGGGCGGTAGCACGTTTGCTAGGGCGTTTGAGTACGGATGTGCGTTCGGAATGTTTAAAAGTGGCGCGTGTGGTGGTTGTCACGAGCCTAACGAACACGTTTCGGAAAACTTCCTATTAAAAGCATATAACGTTTATTTTAACGCTATTTACAATCTTATAAGATAAAGGTGAAATTATGAATTTTGACGTTGAACTCGTTGGAAAAATAGGCTCTATGGCCTTAATCAACAAAGAAAGCAATATGCTTGACTACACGCTTATCGCTAGGCTTTCGTCTGAACTTAAACCCGGCTATATTTGGGTGACTAGCGGTGCCGTTGAAACGGGTAGGCTTGATTATATTAAAAGAAACGGCAAGGAACTAAAAGGCTCGGCTGAAGATATTAAAACCGACTATTCGGCGCAAGGACAAGCCATCTTAATGTCTACCTATCGTCAATACGTTGATAGTAAGTATTCAATTAGACAAGTTCTAATCGAACACCAACACTTTAACGACCCGGATAAAAGACAACACTTAAAAGAACTTTTACTTCGTGCCAAAGAACAAAAGGCTATTCCTATTATTAACTATAACGACGCTATCTCTACCGAAGAAAATAGGCGTTTTGAAATCAATTCTCTTAAGAAAAAGGGGGACAAGGTGGTAGAGTGCGTTGATAACGACGAAACGGCTACTCAAATTGCTTGCCTTGTTAAAGCAAAACGCTTGCTAATTTTAACTAGTGCCGACGGTATTTATAAGGATAGTCAAGACCCTGGCACGCTAATTAAAGAAATTTCCGGAAAAGACGTAAACGAAGTATTAGAAAACATTACCCTTTGTGAAAATTATTGTCACGGTGCGTCTAGGGCAGGTGCAAACGGTGCTAAAGCCAAACTTGAATACGTTAAAGATGCCGTTAAAATAGGCACGGAAGTAATTATTGCAAATGCAAAATACTCTATTAGTGATATTCTTTCGGGAAAAACCCCTGCAACAAGAATTGGCGTTAGATAAAAATTTAAAATAAAAAAAGGGCAACTTTTTTGCCCTAACAAATATATTATCTCACAAAATCCCCTTGATTTCAAGGGGATTTTTAAAAATAAAGTTGACAAAATTTTTTAAAAAACTATTGACGAGTTTTTTTGCATATTATAAAATAAAGGTGAAAAAAGAAATATGAAAGGGGGTTGGACCAATGAACAGAATTCTCCACTTAAAAAAATAAAAAAGGGGGACGGTCCAATGTTCACGTAATCAAAAAGATTAGCGTGCTAGAAAACTTAAACTATAAAGGGGGTTTAGACCAATCAACAGTTTAATTGCTTGCTGTAAAAATTCCGTTAGGTTTTAGGTAGGTTCGTAAAAACGAAAAGTTAAGCATTTAATAAGAAAACTAATTGCGGTAGCGAAAGCAAGCCACAACTAAATAAAGATAGACAAAGGGGCAAAGATGTTTGCCCCTTTTTTGCTGTAAAAATTTTTGAATAAATTTTCTTTTTCTTCACACAATACTATCAAGGGGGAAGTTATGAGAGATAAAAAGAATAAGACTGCAAAGAACAGCAAGAAAAGCAACGAAGAAAAAGCCTGTAAATAAGTTATTTAAAAGCGTTTACGACGTTCTTGGTTCTTATACGGGTACTGATATAGACGATAAGTTTGAAAAACCCGTTCAAGATGCTGACGATTTGTAATATTCATTGCTTAAAATTTTAACCTTAACTGAAATTGGACGAAAACTTGTTTTCGCCCTTTTTCTTTTGTTTTCGCACTAGGCTTTACCTATTACGCTTGACAAAACTAAATAAAAGTTATAAAATACTTTTGCTTTTTAAGTCGGTTATACGGTCGCGGAAACGGAGAGAAACCGTTTATGAGGAAAGTCCGGGCTTCACAAAAGCAGGGTGCCGGAGAAATCCCGGTGAAAGTGATTTTAAGGAAAGTGCAACAGAAAACAACCGCCCGTTTGGGTAAGGATGAAAAGGTGCGGTAAGAGCGCACCGCTTCTACGGCAACGCAGAAGGCTATGTAAACCCCACCCGAAGCAAGATTGACAAAACTACTATATAAGTGCTTTTGCTTGGTAGTTTTATTAAAATATCGCTCGAGCGTTTTGGAGACAATTCGCCTAGATAAATGACCGTACACGACAGAACCCGGCTTATAGACCGGCTTAAAAGCAAAGAAAATTATAGCCACGAATAGTTTTCGTGGCTTTTGTTATTTCCCTATGGTTTTTTGTGATTTTATCTTGCCGTTTTCGATTAC
>JAZQWW010000010.1:0-11029 GCA_045632585.1 Christensenellaceae bacterium | reverse complement strand
AAATTTGCTGTACGAAATACCGTTTAGACGGCAAGCAGCGTTAATTCTTGCAATCCAAAGACTTCTAAAGTCTCTTTTCTTGTTCTTTCTGCCAATGTAAGCGTACATTTGCGCTTTCATAACGGCTTCACGTGCTACTCTATATCTTTTACTTCTTCCGCCCCAGTATCCTTTAGCGAGTTTTAATATTTTTCTACGCTTTTTAACAGCGTTTACAGCTCTTTTAATACGCATAATTCTTTATCTCCTTAACTATTTATTGTAAATAAGTGTTTTTACGGTCTTTGATTGAGTAGCGTCAACGTATGCACCTTCGCATAGACGGTTCTTTCTCTTTCTGTCTTTTTTGGTAAGAATATGATTCTTTCCAGAGCAAGCTCTTTTAATCTTTCCTGTTGCAGTCACTTTAAATCTTTTCTTTGCTGCGCTTTTGGTTTTCATTTTGGGCATAACTATTACCTCCGTTAGTTAAATATTTTATAAACTACGCTTTTATAGGCGCAAGCATCATCCAGATGTTTCTGCCTTCTTTAAGCGGTTGCTTTTCTACCGTGCCGTTTTCTTTTACGAGTTCGGTAAATCTCGTCATAACGTCCATTGCAAGTTCGGGGTGCGCTTGTTGACGACCACGCATCTTGATTGAAACTTTTACCTTGTTTCCAGACGCTAGGAATTTGTTGGTTTGTTTTGCTTTTACGTTGATGTCGCCTACGTCGATAGTCATTGAAAGCCAAATTTCTTTTATTTCAACTACTTTTTGGTTTTTCTTGGCTTCCTTTGCCTTTTTGGTTTGTTCGAACAAGAACTTACCGTAGTCCATAACCTTACATACGGGTGGAACTGCGTTTGGCGAAATTTTTACAAGGTCTAAACCTTCTTCTTCAGCAATACGTAGAGCCTCTCTTGAAGAAACGATACCGTGTTGTTCGCCGTTAGCGCCGATAAGACGCACTTCTTTGTCACGAATTTCTTCGTTAATTTGACGGTCTTTGTTATCTTTCTTAATAATTGTAGTGTACCCCTTAAATTTAATAAAAAATAGGTTGCCAAAAAAGAAACAACCTATACCTTAACCGTTATTACGGTTAAAAACTTTAAGTATTGAGCCGATTGCAACTAATTTTGCGTCGGCGAGAAAGGTCTTTTCTTCTTTAAGCCTTATCATAATACAACATTTTTTTCACCTTGTCAAACGTTTTAACGCATTTTATTTATATTCTTTATTGACTAAATTAAACGTAAATGATAAAATATATATCGTGCTTTAAGGAGAAAATTATGATTAAGATTGCTTTAGACGCTTTAGGCGGAGATAACAGTCCAAACGTTAACGTTGAAGGTGCAGTAAACGCCGTTAACCAAATTAAGGATTTAACTCTTTACGTTTTTGGCGACGAAAATAAAATAAACCAACTTTTATCAAATTATACGTATGATAAAGATAGACTTATAGTAGTTCACGCACCGGACGAAATTTCTTGCAACGACAAGCCTACGGACGCTATACGCTTTAAAAAAGAAAGTTCGCTTGTTAAAGCCATTGAAACGGTGAAGACAGACGACGAAATTAGTGCGCTTGTTAGCATAGGTTCGACGGGTGCTGTTCTTGCAGGCGCAGTGCTTAAAATCGGCAGAATACGTGGTGTAAAAAGACCTGCGCTTTGCCCTATTCTTCCTACCGTAAACGGTGGAATAGTTTCAATTTGCGATAGCGGTGCTAATGCAGAGTGTGACGAAGAACAATTAGTTCAGTTTGCAGTAATGTCTAGTTTATATATGCAAAAAGCGTACGGAATAAAAAATCCTAGAATTGCACTACTAAATATCGGCGCTGAAGAAGAAAAAGGCGACGAACTTAGGAAAAACGTTTATAGACTTTTATCAGAAAGAACCGACCTTAATTTTATCGGAAATATGGAAGCAAGGGAACTTTTAACGGGCGTTTGCGACGTAGTTGTGTGTGACGGTTTTTCCGGAAACGTACTTCTAAAATCCACCGAAGGCGCTTGTCTAGAACTTTTAGGACTAGTTAAAAAAGCGTTTTATAAAAACGCTAAAACCAAAATAGGCGCACTACTCGTAAAAAAAGAAGTTAAAAGCATTAAAAATCTTATGGATTACAATAATTACGGTGGCGCAGTACTTCTTGGATGCAACAAAACCGTGGTTAAAGGTCACGGAAACAGCAAAGCAAAAGCAATATTTAACTGCATAAAACAAGCCTACGAAATGGAAAAAAATAATTTAAGAACTTCAATTTCAGACGTTTTTAACCAAACTTTATAATACATAATATAAAAGCCCGTTGCAAAATCGCAACGGGCTTTAGTTTTTTTATTTATTTCCGTCATTAAAATATAAAACGCCGATAGTGTTTGCACCACAGTGGCTTGCAATAGTTCCACCTGCACGAGTTTCTAAAATTTCCTTAAAACCAGCGTCTTTAAGCGCCTTTTCGGCTGCTTTCACCATTTCAATACTTGCCGTGGTGTAAGTAATAAACGCTCTCGTTAAATCGGGGGTGTTAAACTCTTCAATGGCTTCTGTAGCATATTTACCAACTACGCTTTCCATTTTGCCTTTATATTTTTTATCCGAACTCATAGTTCCGTTTTTAACGACTATTCTAGGACGAAGTTTAAGTAGGTTTGCGCCTAAAAGTTGTAAACTATTACATCTTCCGCCTTTATATAAATAGTCTAGTCTTTCCACTACGAAACTTGCTTGAATACTTTCGGCTCTTTTCTCTAAAATTTTAGCAATTTCTGCCGGCTCAACGCCTTGGTCTGCAAGTTCTCTAGCGTGGTTACAAAGTATGCCGATACCGGTTGAAAGACTTTGACTATCAACTACGTATACGCCAGGAACGTTTTTAGATGCCATAATTGCGTTGTTGCAAGAAGAAGATAATCCGCTAGATAAACAAACGTGAATTACTGCGTCGTAATTTTTTCTTAAACCTTCAAAAAATTCGGTATATTCAAATTCGTTTAACGCATTTGTTTTTGGAAGAGTATTGTATTTATCAACGTAGCTAAAAATTTCTTCGGTAGAATGGTCGCCGTCTTTAAAGTTCATATCGCCTAAAACTATTTGAAAAGAAATAGTCCTAATATCGTATTTGGTTAAAAGTTCACTAGTTAAATCTAAAGTAGATTCTGCTGAAACTGCAATTCTCATAATAAACTCCTTTGCTATTTTAAATATATTCTAACATAACAAAAAAAATTTTGCAACTTTTTTAAGGCTTTAGTAAAAGCGCCTTTTCTAAACTAAAAATTTATGGTAAACACTTGATTTATATGCGCTTTAAGTGATAAAATATAATAGATTTAGAGATTAGGAGTATTTTATGGAAAAAATTAACGGACAGATAGAAAATAAAGCCGTTTCGTACAAGGACTTTGCGTCGTACGATGGGCAAGTCGTGACTATAAAAGGCTATATTCACAGAATTCGTGAAATGACGGGGTTTGCTTTCGTTATTATCCGTACCGAAAGCGACTTAATACAATGCGTTTACGCACCCGAATTTTCTTCTTATCGTTGGGACGAAAGACTTTCGGAAGAGTCTTGCGTTAAAGTAAGTGGTAAAGTCGTTTCTAGTACAGATGCTAAAGGCAATATTAGATACGAACTTCAAATTCACGACGTTGAAATTTTATCTCTACCCGCTGAACAACTTCCTATTGTTATAAATAAAAAGCAACTTGACGGCATTGCTCTAAACACCGTTTTAGACCTTCGCCCCGTTTCAATGCGTAATCCAAAGGAAAGAGCGATTTTTAAAATCCAAGAAGGTATTGCTCGTGGCTTTAGAGAGTTCTTAAGAAATAACGATTTCACCGAAATCCGTTCGCCAAAAATCAACTTTGCAGGCGCTGAAGGTGGTACTAACGTGTTTAAGTTAGATTACTTCGGCAAAGAAGTGTTCCTTGCTCAAAGCCCACAATTATATAAGCAAGCAATGGTAGGCGTTTACGGAAAAGTTTTCGACGTTGGTCCTGTTTTCCGTGCAGAACACCACGACACGTCTCGCCATCTTAACGAATATACGTCTATGGACTTTGAAATGGGGTTTATCGACGATTTTAGAGATATTATGAATATGGAAACGGGCGCTCTTAAGTACATAATGAATCTTCTTAAGACCGAATACGCTAAAGAAGTTGAACTTTTACACGCTGATATTCCTGAAATCACCGAAATTCCGTGCATTAAGTTTATGGAAGCAAAAGAACTTTTAATGAAAAAGTTTAATTATAAACCTAGCGACATGAAAGACTTCGACCCAGAAGAAGAAAGTTTACTTGGCAAATGGGCTAAAAAAGAACTTGGTAGCGACTTCTTGTTCGTCACCCACTATCCAAGCGCAAAACGTCCTTTCTATACTATGGACGACCCAGAAGACCCAGAATATACGCTTTCGTTCGACCTACTATTTAGGGGGCTTGAAATTACTTCTGGTGGACAACGTGTGCACGACTATAATATGCAAGTAGAAAAAATGAAAAAGTGCGGTATGACGCCCGAACTATTTGAAACTTACCTTATGTTCCACAAATACGGCGCTCCACCACACGGCGGACTTGGTATCGGTCTAGAAAGACTAACTATGCACCTACTAGGATTTAAGAACGTTAGAGAATCAACAATGTTCCCAAGGGATATAAACAGAGTGACACCTTAAACATTATATAAATATAACTAAAGCCTATCGACACCGATAGGCTTTTATTTTTGTTTTGAAAATTCACATCCACAATAATCTTGTCTATATAAATTATATTCTTTAGAAAGTTGTATACTCCTTAAATATCCACCACGCTTTTTAAAATCACTAGGTAAATATTTAACGGCTACTTGCTCACCTAAACGCTCGCCGATTTCGTTAATAAGTTTTGCGTTCTTAAGCGGACTAATGGTTAAAGTCGTTGCAAAATATTTATAGCCGTTATTTTTTGCAAAAAACGCACTCTTTTCTAAACGCAGAGTAAAACATTTTTCGCACCTACTTCCACCTTCGATTTCTTTTTCAAGCCCTTTAACTTTATCATAAAAATCGTTAGAACTAAATTTTTCTATAATACAATTTACGCCCAAGAGTTTACATAGCCTTATCTGCTCGTTAGCACGCTTATTATATTCTTCTTCGCCGTCGATATTAGGATTATAATAGTAAACTGTTAAATCAAAATATTCTTTCAGCCTTTCTATCGTAGCGCTTGAACACGGCGCGCAACAAGAGTGTAAGAGTAGTTTTTCTTTTTTTTCGCCTAAACTCTCTATTTCCTTTAACATTTTTGCGTCATAGTTTACATTGTTCATAACTGCTTTTTAATTATTTCACCTTTAGCGTTTTCTATCTCGTACGCATTTCCACCAGCGCTCACTATTCTTTCTATGTCGCCGTTTTTGAATACTACGGCACAGTCGTTTTCTATGCACAAGGCTTTATCTATTCCCTTGTTTTTCATATTAGCAATAAAGTCGCTTTCCCTTTCGTTAAAGTGTGGACACATAGTTCCTTTAAGAATTCCTAGTCCTTTCTTTAACGAATATTCGCTACTTTGACCACGCATAATCTCAAAGTCGGTATACATATTTTCAAACCAACAAATCGCCCCAGCCGACAATCCACAAATTATTTTGCCTTTATTATAAGCGTCTATTAAAAGAATATCAAGCCCCGTTTCTTTCCACTTATCTAGCATATAAACGGTATCGCCACCACCAACGTAAATCATATCGGCGTTTTCAATCTTTCCTTTTATGCGCTCTATATCCATTTCACCGTAAACGATAAGCGCCACTTCAGCCTTAACGTCAAACACCGAAGTATAGGTTTTTCTAAAACTATTAAAGTACGGCATACTATCATGCGAGGCCGTTCCTATAAATAAGGCGTTGGCACGTTTTTCGCCAGCGTGCGCTTTAGCAAGGTTTGCCACGTATTCGTCGATTTTTAAGGTGGTTTTATTTTTTATTTCTCCACCACCAATTGCCACTATAATTTTGTCCATAATTCTTCCTTAAAAAAGGTTAGTCCTTTAAGGCTAACCTTTGATAATTTCTTTTGCGTTTTCTATAAACACCTTGTCGGCAACTTTTTTGCCGTAGCGCAATCTTACCCATTTTTGGGCTTTACTCATAACGTTATCTCTATGCTCGTGTGCATCGCTAGCAACGAAGTCTACTAGAGAATATCTAAAAAGTTTTCTAACACGTTTTTTCCAAGACTTTCTTTGCTTTCCTTTTATAGAGCCTGCGTTTACTTGAATATATCCACCTAGTTCTTTTACTTCCTGTGCGTCTTGAATTGTAAAATAATTATACCTTTCAGCATGCGCCACGATAGGTTTATAGCCTGCCTTGACAAGTTCGTATATCCTTTCAACGATATCACTAAACTCTCTTACCTTAAACTCTACTAAAACGTATTTCGTGCCGTTTAACGTAAGTAATCTGTCTTCAAGCAAAAGCCCCGTGCTTTCCTTATGCATAAAAATTTCGTGACCAAGATATAGATTTATAGGTAAATTTCTAGCATTTTTTTCGGCGTTTAGACTTTCAAATTCTTTTTTTATTTGTTCAGGCGTGGTTGGAAAAACCCTTTTATAATGTGGCGTAAGTATTAAGTCCGTCACGCCTTGGTCTATCGCCTTTTCTAGCATCTGAATAGAATGCTCTAGACTTACGCACCCATCATCAACGAAAGGCAAAATATGACTGTGAATATCTATCATATATTTTACCTTTTAATTTTCGTGGTCTTCGTATTCGTAGGAGTAATATCTTCCGTAGTAGCCGTAGCTCTTATCTTTTTTCTTATCGTACATAGTAAATACCGAGCCTAAAACGTTTATGTCGTTCTTTTTAAGTTCGTTAATAGCTTCGGAAACTTGCGCTTTGGTAGTTTTGCCAAACGCTGCTAAAAATAATATTCCGTCCGAAATCTTTGAAACGTGAATATAGTCTGATACTTGTAAAATGGGCGCGCTATCGATTATAACGTAATCGTATTCTTCCCTAAACTCGTTCATTAGATTTTTGAATTTATCGGATAGTAAAATTAGTGACGGGTTAGTCACTTCAGCGCCCCTAGTGACGATTTGTACGTTAGGATATTCCGTATTCTTTACGATTTCTTGCTTGGTTGCTGTAGATAAAATAAAGTCGGCAAGACCCGTTTCCTTTGCAAGCCCAAACATTCTATGAAGTCTTGGACGGCGAAGGTCAAGGTCTATTACCAAAACTTTTTTGTCGGTATAACCTAAACTTACCGCAAGGTTTGCCACAAGCGTAGTCTTTCCTTCGTGTGGAACGGCTGATTCTACTTGAATTACTTTATGATTACCAGTTGCGTTTAAATATATGATGTTATCACGAAGTCTAGTGTATCCGCCAGAGCCGATTTTTTTACCCTTTTCCGCAATAACTATTCCGCTACGGAACTTTTTTTCTTTTCTTCTAAAAAGGCGCATTTTATTTCTCCTTTAAGCAAAAACCGAATTTTGCTTTTATCCACACTATTATACTACAGTTTTTAATCATTTGCAATATAAAATTTGCATTGAAATGATTAAAGCCACTTAAAAAGTGGCTTTTTGTTTTAGGTTCTTTGTGAGAAAAAATCTACGCAGGTTATTTGAATATAAATAATATTTCCCTTGCCTGCTTTTACGTTTTCAATATCAAAAATCGTGTCTGAAGTAATTTTAATTACTTCGCCGTTTACTTTTGCCGACCAGTACATTTCTTGGTAGTCGTTAAGATTGTCCTGTATAAGTGCATCAAGGCTTGGAAGTCTTTCGCCTAGCGTTTCGCCGTACTCGATAGCAAACGCATCGAAATGCGTTTTGCCGTCAACCACGAAACTTTCGGGCGTAAACGTGTCGCTAGCACCGTCCGGTTTTCTTTGTACTGCTGAAATCTTAATTAAGTATCCGTTTGAATAGTCTGGAAGTTCAGGCTCGCTATTACAAGCAACACTAAAAATAATTGCTACACAAATCAATACTACTGCTAAAAGCAAATGTAAAAATTTTTTCATAAGTATTCCTTTTTTCTCATGCGCCGTACTTAGACATAATTTTTAGTAGTGCGCCTAGTCCGTCGTTTATTTTTCGTTTGGTTTCTATCCTATCATCGCCGTTTTCAGCGCCTAGTACGCAAAGTTCTAATTCCTTTACCGTCTTTCTATCGCTTTGATTTAGCGAGAGTAAACTTATTCTTTCTATCACACTCTTTACGTGCGAATAATCTATTTCAGGGTTATTTCGCTTTTCAGGAAGTGGCAAGACCGAAAGTTTTTGTTCCATTTTTCTAACGGGTTCTTTATCTTCTTCCTTTATTGGAAATTCTATCTGCCTATCTATAAACTCGTCTAATTCGTCCTTTTTGTCTTTCTTTGGGCTTATTGAAAATATTATTCCAAAGTAAATTAAAAGCGCCGATAACGATATTAAAGCAACCGTGTTTTTCTTAAACAAAACTATGCTTAAAAGTATTATACCACAACTTGCGCTAAAATACCACACTCTTTTTCTAAGCGTATAATCTTTTTTTATTAAACTTAACAGCAAGCACGAAACAAATAAAATCGTTATTAATCCTAAAGTTATAATAAACGCAATGTCGCTAATAATCCAAACGCCGTCTATTAAAACGTCTTTTAACGTCGTATCCATATCGACATTATATAATTTTACTAGCGAAATATTTTATACAATTTTATCGAATTAAGTCTTATTATGGCTACTCTATATCTATTTGCTCGCCTGATAATACGTTTACGATTACCTTTCTTAAAACCTTTTTTCCTAACACTTTCTCTACGGCGTATGCGTAAAGATTAAGCTGTTTAGCATATCTTTTCTTTAGCACTTCAGAACTTTTTTTAGAATATTTATAGTCTATAATTATTGCGTTTTCGCCACCTAAACAAAGTAAATCAATTACGCCTTGTAATAGCACGTTTTCTTCGCTTTCGGTATCCAAAACTAATTTAGCAGGTGCGTTTACAAGGAATACTTTTTCCCTAAACGTCTGCATTGTTTTTATTTTATTAAATATTTCGTTATTAACTGACGATAAAACTTTTTCTAGATTGATTTTACTAACGTCGCTTTCTTTTATAACGCCGTTTTTAATCATATTATCAACTTGTTCTAGGTATGGCGTAGTGGACGAAAAATCAAGAAACTCTAAAATCTTATGCGCTACGTTTCCACGCTCGTTATCGGTCAAATCAGTTTTTTCTTCTATAACGTAAACGGGTGTATCGTCTTCTAGTTTGTTCGCTTTGGTGACGCTTGTTTTAAGCGGAAGCGTTATTTCCGCTTGGTTTGGATAGTTATATTCAAGTCGCTTTTTCATTTGACTTAATTTTTGCTCGTCACACTTGCCTATTAAAACCTTCCTTGGCTGACTAGTAATAGCGTTAAACGCTAGATAGTCTTCTTCCCAAACGGAAACGGGAATAGTTTTAGGAATATAATCAACGTATTTATCAGCGCCCGTAAATTCGCTTACCCTTTCGTCCTTTTTTGAAACAAGCGTTAGGTGCAACGAATATTTGGCTCTAGTAGTTGCAACGTATAAAAGTCTTAATTCTTCCTTCATCGTTTGCTCTAGAGTTTTTTCGGCAAGAAGTCCACGAATTAGCGTTAAATTTTTGGTTTTAGTATCGTCGTCATAGCCTAGCAGTGACAAGCCAAACTCTCTATCCGTCACGATATCTTCTTTAACGTTGTCTTTCTTTTCGGTTTTTTCAAGCCCGCAAACGATTACCACCGGAAATTCTAAACCTTTGGATGCATGGATAGTCATTACCCTTACTGCGTTTTCCTTTGCAGAGAGCGAAAGTTCAAAACTCTTTGGCGAAAGTTTAATTTTTTTCAAAAACTCTTTAACCGTTAAAGAAACACCCAAAGTCTTTGCTTCTACCAAGAATTTGTCCACTCTTTTAACTTTTTGCTCGCCGAGTTTAGAAACTAATAGATAGTTTTCATACCCGCTATCGTTTATGATTTTTTCAAGCGCACCGAAAGCCCCTTTAACGTCAGCAATAAGTCGTAAACTACTAATATAAGCATAAAAATCTCTGATTTTTTTTGCTAATTCATCATTTGAATTTTGCCTATAATAATCTACTGCTAGATAGAAATTTTTGGGGCGTACGTTGTTGTTTTCTACAAAGTGAGCAACTATTTTCGCAAGTTCTTCTTCACTAAAGCCCCCAAAAGGACTTTTCATTACGGCTACTAATGGAATATCTTGTCTAAAGCAATCTAGCAAACTTAAAACGTGTGTAAGAAGTTTTACTTCAGCAAAATCACAGACGTTTTGCTTTACTTCAGAACTCGTTGGAATTCCTTGTCTATCAAGACCGGTGATAATACCCGAAACGTAGGCGTTATCTTTGTTTCTAGTTAAAAGCACTATATCGCTATATTTAACGGGAAGTTCTTTTTCGCTTTTTAGGTCGTAATAAGTCTTTGAAAGTTCTTTTCTAATAATTTCGCCGATAAGTAGCGCCGTTAAATTATCTTTTTCCTTTTCAGCCACTAAGTATTCTTTTGAAACGTCGTAAATTCTAGGTTTTTCTTGCTCGGTACTGCGTTTATTACCGCCTTGCAAGAAATGAATTTCGGCACGCCCGATTTTGTCGTCAGGATATTTTCCACCTGAAACTAGCATAGAATCACTAGCGTAGTCCGAGCCGTAATACTCTTTAGTCATAGAAAACGAGAATATGGAGTTTACCATGTCTATAACGTTTTTAGCCGAACGGAAATTATGATTGAGTTTAACCGTCTTTTCGCCACTTTTTTCCATAGCTTTAAACTTGCTTATAAAGATATCCGGTCTACAACCACGAAAACCGTATATGCTTTGTTTAACGTCGCCAACCATAAATAGATTGTTAGTTGAAATTTTAGACGCTATTCTTTCTTGAACGCCGTTAACGTCTTGATATTCGTCGATAAAAACGTATTTGTATTTGCTTTTAATTTCGCTTAAAACG
>JAZQWW010000009.1:0-6243 GCA_045632585.1 Christensenellaceae bacterium | reverse complement strand
AATGGGTTCTCCACCGACACGTCTTGTCGGCGAATTGAAAAGAACTTCCCCCGTTTGTTTTTCTAAACGCACTAGTTCGTCGTACAACGTGTCGTATTCTTTATCCGAAACGGTAGGATTGTCTAAAACGTAATACTCGTGAGCGTATTTATTAAGAATTTCCACGAGTTCTTTCATTCTACTCATTTACTATCTCCAATGGTGCGTATTTTAGAGAAAGTGATTTTATGCCTATGCCCTTAAACGCAACGTCTATAATTATATTTTCCCCACTACCTTTAACTAATATAACGGTTCCCAAACCGAATTTTGTATGTTTAACTTTGGTTCCCGATTTGTACTCGCTAAACTTAGAAAAATCCGTATTAACTTGCTTTGGCGCATTGTCGCTCACGAAAGTTTTTGCATAGTTTGAAGAATAATAACTCTTTTTAGGTTCTCTTTGCTCGTCCACACCCCAACTAGCGTACGCTTTTTGTCTTAACTCTGAAAGTGGATTAGTTTCTTTTAGGGTTGGGTTTATTATTTTTTGAGCGTCTTTTAAGAACCTACTAGCAACCATATAGTCACGTTTTCCGTACATATATCTACTGCTTGCACGGGTTAGATAAAGCCTTTCCTTTGCTCTTGTCACGGCAACGTACATAAGTCTACGTTCTTCTTCAATTTCGTCATCAATCCCAAGGCTTCTAGGGGTTGGAATAATGCCTTCGTCAAGACCAGCAACGAACACGCACCTAAATTCTAGACCTTTAGATGCGTGAATAGTAGCAATAGACACGGCATCGCCGTTTGCTATATCGTCAGCGTCAGAACTTAAAGTAATACTAGATAAATAATCGCTTAAGTTAGCGCCTTGATTATCTTTTATGAACTCTTCGGCAGAGTTTTTAAGTTCGCTAATATTGTATAGCCTTGAAGTATTTTCTTCGTTCTTTTCTTCAAACTGCTGTAAAAACGAAGTAGTTTCTAAAACGTGCGTAATAAGTTCAGGTACGGTGTGATTATAAGAATACTCTCTAAAACTATCTATGAGTTTTTTGAAGTTATATAGTTTGGTTTGAGTTGACGGTGCTAGTCCTGAATTTTGCAACGCACTTATTCCGTCGTAAAGACATAAATTCATAGACGCACAATATTCTTTTAAGTCTTGTAGCGTTTTATCGCCTATTCCCCTTTTGGGCGTAGATATGCTACGAAGAAAACTCTCGTCGTCAAACGGGTTGTTTATAATTTTAAGGTATGACAAAACGTCTTTAATTTCTTTTCTTTCAAAAAACCTAAAACCACCGTAAATTTTATACGGAATATTGTATTTATTAAATTCTTGTTCGTAAGCCCTAGAAAGCGCGTTTACACGCATAAAGATTGCAAAGTCACGATATGATAGTTCACTATTTCTTTGCATTAGATTTTTAATTTGTATTGCCGTAAACGTCGCTTCGTTATTTTCGTCGTCACCTACGAAAATTTCTACCCTTGCTCCGTCACCGTTATCCGTCCAAAGTTCCTTTTTTCGCCTTGTCGTGTTCTTTTCAATAATGCCGTTTGCAAGTTCAAGGATTTTTTTGGTAGAACGGTAATTTCTTTCTAATTTATATACTTTCGCGCCCTTAAATTTTTCGTCAAAAGATAATATATTGTCTATTTCCGCACCACGCCAGCCGTAAATACTTTGGTCGTCGTCACCAACGACGAATAAGTTTTGATGCGCAAGCGCTAATATTTCGGCAATAGCAAACTGAACCTTATTAGTATCTTGAAACTCGTCGATATGTACGTATTCAAATTTTCTAGAATACGCCATCGCAACGTCCGGACATTTTTCAAAAAGTTTAAGCGTGTTAAAAAGCAAGTCGTCAAAGTCCATTGAATTGCTACGATTTAGATAAATTTCGTAGAGATTATATATATTAGTTAACTCGTCAATAAAGGTAAGGCCATAATATTTTCTTTTAAACGCTTCTGGCGTAAGACATTCGTTTTTAGCAACAGAAATATAATGTTTTGCAGGTTTTAACATTTTATCGGGAAGATATCCAAGTTCCACAATCGCCCTTTTAAGCATTTTTTCCTTGTCCGTCTCGTCGTATATAGTAAAATTACGATTATATCCTATTTCTTCAGCGTGCGCACGCAAAATTTTAACGCACATACTATGAATAGTACATATCCACATCTGAGAAGTATCGCCCACCATTTGAGATAGACGCTCTTTCATTTCGCCTGCGGCTTTATTCGTAAAAGTGATTGCTAAAATGTTTTCGGGTTTTACACCCTTTTTAGCAACAAGATAAGCAATACGGGTAGTTAAAACTCTAGTTTTTCCACTTCCCGCACCTGCAATTACTAAAACCGCACCTTCTGTATCAAGCACGGGTTTTAACTGTTCTTCATTAAGTTTTGCAAGTAGATTGTCAATGTTTTTCATATTATATATTTTACCATAAAAGGTGGCATTTTTCAATACAATTATATCATAAAAAAAGAAAACGAGTTGATAATATTAGAATTTCGTGTTATAATAACGTTATGAAAAATTTTAAGAAAAAATGGATTTATCAAAAAACAGTCGTTATTACCGGCGCTAGTAGTGGTATAGGCTTTTCTATTGCCAAAATTTTAATCGATAAGTTTGATTGTAAGGTTATTGGCATTGCAAGAAATGAAAAGAAATTACTTGCACACAAAGAAACGCTTAAAAGAAAAGAAAATTTTTCTTACGAACTTTTTGACGTTAATGATTTTGACGCTTGGAAGAATTTTTTAACCAAACTTGAAAACAATAAAACGCAAGTTGACGTTTTAATAAATAACGCCGGCTTTATGCTTCCTTTTTCTAAATTTGAAAAGTATTCGGATACGGAAATAGAAGAAATCATAAACACTAATTTTATATCAGTAGTAAAAGCAACAAAACTTTTTATTCCACACCTAAAAAAGTCCACAACACCTGCCGTTATCAACGTGTCAAGTTCGGCTGGGCTTTGCGCCGTGGTTGGCGAAAGCATGTATTGTGCCACTAAATTCGCAGTTCGTGGCTTTACAGAAACCTTAATTCAAGACTATAAAAAGCAAATTTATATCGGTGGTATTTACCCTGGTTTTATTAAAACGGATATTTTAGGTCGCATGACGACTAAAGATAAAGAAAATAAACTTATAAACAAACTAATGATGCCACTAGATAAAGCATCTAAAAAGATTGTTAAAAGTATAGTTAAACGTAAAAAACGCACGGTATTCGGCTTTGACGGTAGAAGTTTAGGACTTCTTGGAAGGCTTTTCCCAAATCTTGCTCCGTCGCTAGTTAGAATGGTTCTTAAAGCGAGTAAACTTGAACTTTTTGACGAAGTTTTTAAGGATTAAATTAAAACGCCCCGATTTATATCGGGGCGTAAATTTTTGATTAACTTATGCACGTGAAGTATCTGGGTTGTTTCCAAGCAAGCACGCAAGTTTACAAGAAAACATTTGTGCAAATAATGCAAACGGGAAAATAGTTATTTCTTCCGGCATATTAAAGTGAATTAAAGCATCGTTGCACACCGAAAATTTACCCGTTAATATACTATCGTTAGTCACAAGTAGTACGGGCGCACGCATTAAAAGCAACTTTTCAATGCATTTTATTTGGTCGGCACGAACTAGCGCTTGAAGTTCTTCGTCACCGTCGTATTTCGCACAAAACATGATTATCGGTGTATCTTTATTTACCATAGCAAGTGGTCCGTGATAAAACTCACTCGTCGGGAAACCTTTAGCGTTTACGTAGCAAGATTCTTGTAATTTTATTGCCGTTTCTAGCGCTACCGGATACGTCGTTCCACGTGATAGGATAAACGCTTTATCCATATCCTTAAACTTCTCGGTATACTTAGTGGTTAAATCGTCTATTTGCGAGATTAAACTATCGAATTCTTCGTGAATAGTTTTAAGTATTTTTATATTCTGCCTTCTACCCGAAAGTTCACTTGCAAGCCATAAAAGAAGATAAAGTTGCGCACTAAACGTTTTAGTTGCGCCAATCGCTTTCTGCATACCTGCATTACAAAATAAATGGAATTTGGCTTCCTTTGCAACTGGACTATTTTCGTTATTAGTAATTGCAATAGTAATAGCGCCGTCTTCATTACCCTTTTTAATAACTTGCAAAACGTCTTCAGCCGTTCCGCTTTGACTACAACCTATTACTATACTGTTCGAATAATTTATTTTTCCACGATAAAGAGTTATTACGCTTGGCGCTGAAAGTCCTACCGTATACTTAGAATAAATTTCGAGTAGATACTTAAAATACACTAGTGCGTGGTCACTACTTCCCCTTGCTACGGCAACGAAGTTTGTTGCATTAGAAGATTTTATGCTTTCAACTAGTTCTTTCATCACGCTTTCGTTAGTTGCATATAAGTCTTTTATAACTTCAGGGGTTTGAAGTATTTCTTTCCACATATTTGTAGTTTTATAATCCATAGCGTTCTCCTTTACTTAATTTTATAACCTTTTAGCCAGTTTGTCAATAAGCATTTTCTGCACAAAAAAGGCAGTTCTTAAACGAACTGCCTAATGTTTTTTGTTAAACCGTACCAAGCAAGGCTTTCATTAGCATAAACACAAGCGGAATAGTTGCTAGTGCCACAACGTACGAAATAAAGCAGGCTTTCGCACCTTCGATACTATCTCTACCTGCGGCTTCTGAATAAACTATAACGTTCATACCTGCAGGCAATGACAAGAATACCACTAAACAAACGAAATATATACCTCGAACACCTAATAAATATAACAATCCCCCGATGACTATCGGAAAACCAACTAATCTTATTGCGCTTAATAAATACCCTTTACCTGAAAGAAATAATTTTTTAAGTGGTAATTTTGCAAGCACGCTACCTGAAATAATCATAGCACAAGCACTCATACAATTTGCAGCAGGTGTTAAAAAGTCGTAAATCACGCTTGGTACATCATATGGAATTAAACCAAGCGCCAACCCGACGAAAGACGCTATCATCGGAACGGAAAATATCGAAGAAATCATACTCTTTTTAGGTGCATTTAAACCATCCGCTGATAAAAGTTCTTCTTTAGTTGGTTTTGTTAATATATAGTATCCGTATGAATTAATTACCATAGTTATCGGTAAGACGTATATCATAAACATAGTTAAGTATTCTAAACCGAAAACACCTTCAACTAACGGATAACCGAAATATCCCACGTTAGAAAACATAATCATATACTTAAACATATTTCTAACGCCTTCATCTTTACTAAAGATTTTACAAAGGAATGTTGCTAAAATAAGCACGAAAATTACGCTAACTATTCCAAGTAAAATTAAACTTAAATAAGTACTTATCATTTCTATCGTCATATTCTTTGAAAGCGAACACACGTAATACGCAGGAAGAAAAACATAAGTTAAAAGTTTAGATAGGATTGACCCCGTTTGCTCACCAGTAATATTTTTTCTTCTTAAAAAATAACCGAGTAATATGTAGAATAGTAAAAGGCTTACTTGTTTTAACGTGATTATAAACATATTTCTACCCACCAAATTAATATAACTTAATTATACTATTACGATTAATTTAAATCAAATGAAATAAAAGTACTTTTTTATTTTTATATATTTTTTTTATTTAATTGACAAATAAAAAGACGTTTTGTTATAATTATAAAAACGAATTTATACAATATAAGGATACGTTTTAGGAGACATTTATGATTATTGGTACAGTAAAAGAACGCAAGCAACACGAATACAGAGTCGGCTTTACCCCCGACAACGCAGGTGAATACGTAAAAGCCGGTCACACCGTTTACGTAGAAACTAATGCTGGCGCCGCCGCGGGTTTTACTGATGAAGAATATATAAATGCAGGCGCTAAAATTCTTCCCACTATGGAAGAAGTTTACGCTAAAGTTGATATGCTAGTTAAGGTTAAAGAACCACTACCTGAAGAATATCCACTTTTAAGAAAAGACTTAATTCTATATACCTATCTTCACCTTGCTGCCGACAAACCGCAAGCAGAAGCCATTAGAAAAGCAGGCGTTAAAGCCGTTGCGTATGAAACTATTCAAGATAAAGGCGGCCTTCCCTGTCTTAGACCTATGAGCGAAATCGCAGGCAGACTTTCTATTCAAGAAGGCGCAAAATATATAGAAAGTTCATTCGGTGGCCGTGGAATACTTCTCGGTGGCGTTCCCGGTGTTGAACGTGGCGAAGTCGTTATT
>JAZQWW010000008.1:0-1122 GCA_045632585.1 Christensenellaceae bacterium | reverse complement strand
TTCGTTGGTAAATTTAATATGATAAGAGTGTTCACGGGAACGCTAAAAAGTGGTATGACGCTTTATAACGCTACTACGGGCGAGAAAGAACGAATTAACGCCTTATACGTTATGAAAGGCAAAAAACAAGAACAAGTTGACGAACTCGTTGCCGGCGATATAGGCGCTGTAAATAAACTCGTTAATACTAACACGGGCGACACGCTTTGTGATGAAAGTTCAAAAGTCAAATTTTACGATATACCTTTCCCAGCGCCAGTTCTTACTATGGCAATATCTTCTTCAAAGAGTGGTGAAGAAGACAAGGTGTTCCAAGGACTAAACCGTCTTTCTGAAGAAGACCCGACATTTAAGGTGGAAAAAGATAAAGAAACGGGCGAAATGGTAATAAGGGGCTTGGGCGAAACCCAACTTGACGTATTGACTAAAAAACTTAAAGCAAAATTCGGTGCAGAAGCACTTCTTCGTGCGCCTAAAATTGCGTATAAAGAAACCATAACCATTACTACTGAAGCCGAAGGTAAGCACAAAAAGCAATCGGGTGGCGCAGGACAGTTCGGCGTTGTAAACATTAAGTTTGAACCGGGCGCAAGTGACGGCAATTTTGAATTCGTTAACGCAATAGTTGGTGGCGCAGTATCTAAACCGTTTGCTCAAGCAACTGAAAAAGGCTTAAAAGAAGCAATGCAAAAGGGCGTTTTAGCAGGTTATCCTATGGTAAACCTAAAATGCACGCTATTTGACGGCAAAGAACACCCCGTTGACTCAAAAGAAGTAGCGTTTATTTCGGCTGCGAAACTTGCTTATGAAGACGGTTGTTCAAGGGCTAAACCAGTTATCTTAGAACCCGTTTACGCTTACAAAATTACCGTACCCGATAACTATACCGGAGATATTTTAGGTGATATGAATAAACGCCGTGGTAGAATACTCGGTATGGAAACCGAAGATAATCTTCAAGTTATAAGCGCAGAAGCACCGTTATCGGAAATGCTTAAGTATTCAACCGAACTACGTAGTATGACGCAAGGCAGGGGAAGATTTAACGGCGAATTCTTAAGATACGAAGAAGTGCCGTTTAACGTACAAGAAAAAATTATTGCAAGTTCTAAAAATTAAGAT
>JAZQWW010000007.1:0-1657 GCA_045632585.1 Christensenellaceae bacterium | reverse complement strand
AATCCAATCCTGTTTTGACATGGTATCAACACCCCCTCTAACGTAAATTATACCACGTTTGGTGGTTAAGGCAATAGTAAAACCACATGACAACTATTTTACCTTACAGCGCGTAGGGTTTCAGCCATTTTGACAGCTATTTGACAACTATTTGACAACTATTTTTTGAAATAGTTGTCACGCTCTAACGTAGTAATTTCAGTGCTTCCAGCGGTTAGTGACAGCTATTACAACTATTTTACCCTACATATTTATATATTTTTAAAAAAAGTATAGTTTTTTAGCTTACAGTATTTTTTTCAAAATACTTGGGAAATAAAGGAAAATAGTTGTAATAGTTGTCACGAAACTGGAAACGCCTGATATAACGGCGTTTGAGGTTGACAACTATTTGTTGAAAATAGCTGTCAAATAGCTGTCAAATAGTTGTAAATAGCTGTCACTACCGACCTAGTATATATATAATACTACTTCGTAGTATTATATATATACTAGGCTACCTAAAAAATCACAGTTGGAAAATAAAAATAACTGTTCATATGAACAGTTAATAAAATGAAAGTACGATCAGACAAAAATAACGTAAAAAAACGTGCAAAAATTAAATTTTGCACGTATCAAATTTATTGTTTTTGTATATCCGAAATGTGTTATAAGTATCTAAATAGGATAGCCTGGTATTCTGTGAAGCACGAACCCCAACCACTAACCCACTCTTTGAAACCGATCTCAGCCGGGTAGCCGTTTACTTTTCCGATAATAATTTTATCAGGTTTAGTATAAATATTCGGCTCGTAAATAGTACGGATAAGCGGCATAGGTGTGTCGGTATGTATCTCGATATGATCGGTAGCAGAAAGTAACCGCCATTCATCAAATAGGCTGATTTGATACATTATTAAAAATCTCCTCTAAACTAATTTGCCTGTTATTTGCTGGTAACTTGCGTTTAATTGTAATTTTCATGATATAATAACCTCAGTAAGAAAAAACATAATGTTTTTGATCCGGGCCATATAATTTTATGGCTCCGGATTTTTTTTACAACATATACTTACCCCCTGTTATCTGATCCGCAGCACGGGCAAAAATTATAACGATAAGTTAACCGGCACTTACAGTTGGAGCAAATAAAAAATCTAGGCGTATTATCATAATACTGTATTTCCCACTTACCACTACCACCGGTTGTATTTTTATCATCTGCTTCTCTAATATCGCGTTTATACTCTTTAGTATATACGTCTACTTCGTCAAACGATCTGATAAAATCAGATTGCAGTAAATGTTTTAACCGGCGTTCTAATCGATCTATGTCGTTTTTCTGAAAATCTCGAACGCTGTTAAGTGAAAAATTTTGACATTCGAGAAACAAACAATATTTCATGGCCCAATTTAACGCGTGCAAAACATCGGTTTTTGTTATCCCGTTATGGGTATCTAATGCCACAACTTCGTTAATTGCTTCTATTTTTTCCGCGTCGCTTGCTGCAACCTGGTCGATATTTTTAAATATTGCCGTTGCTTTTCCTATTTCCATCAAGATCACCTCACTTAATTAAGATTTTGCGAGTTAAATTTTAATTTGTTTAACTCAATTAAAATCAATTTAACTTGCCTGTAACTTGCTCATCGATGCCCCGCAGTTCGGGCAGAA
>JAZQWW010000006.1:0-17003 GCA_045632585.1 Christensenellaceae bacterium | reverse complement strand
CGTTCTGCTCCTTACTTCGATATCGATATCGACGGAATTACCATTAAATAAGAAAAACTAAAAAACTAAAATTATCTGTAAGGCGGGGAAACTCTCCGCCTTACGTAATTTTATACTTTTACTAGATAAAGGCAAGTGGTTTTTACCTAGCAAAAGTATAAAAAGGAGAATTAACGTGCAAAAGCAAATCGCATTAGAGCTTAAAAACGTCACTAAACGTTTTGGCAAGGTTGTAGCGAATAATAACGTAAACCTAACCGTTTATAAAAACGAAATTTTATCGCTACTTGGCGAAAACGGTAGTGGTAAGACGACGCTTATGAATATGCTTTCGGGCATATATTTCCCTGACGAAGGTCAAATCTTTATTAACGGCGAAGAAGCGGTAATTGCGTCGCCAAAAGACGCATTCAAATATAAAATCGGTATGATACACCAACACTTTAAGTTGGTTGACGTCTTTTCTGCCGCAGAAAATATCGTTCTAGGTATCGACGGTAAGGAAAAGTTCGACGTTAAAGCCGTAAACGCTGAAGTTAAGGCAATTGCTGAAAAGTACGGTTTTGAAATCGACCCCGAAAAGAAAATCCACGAAATGTCAGTTTCTGAAAAACAAACGGTAGAAATCATTAAAGTACTCTATCGTGGCGCAGATATTTTAATACTAGACGAGCCTACTGCAGTTTTAACCCCGCAAGAAATTTCTAAACTTTTCAAAGTGCTTAAGGCAATGAGAGAAGACGGACATTCTATCATAATTATCACGCATAAACTTAACGAAGTTTTAGAAATCTCTGATAGAGTTGCAATTTTAAGAAAAGGCGAATATATCGGCACGGTTGAGACAAACGAAACAAACGAAAAACAACTTACCGAAATGATGGTTGGTAAAAAAATCGACCTTAAAATTGAAAGAGTTAAAACCGAATTTGATAAACCTTTACTTGAATTAAGAGATTTAAGAATATTAAAAGACGACGGCTCAAAAGCAATCGACGACGTAAGTTTTTACATTCGTGGTGGCGAAATTTTGGGTGTTGCAGGCGTTGCGGGTTGTGGACAAAAAGAACTTTGCGAAGCTATTGCAGGTTTAAGAAATATCGAAGAAGGCAGTATTATGCATAAAGGCGAAAGTATCGTTGGACTTCCGCCCAAAGAGATTATAGAAAAAGGTATAGCAATGAGTTTTATTCCTGAAGACCGTTTAGGTATGGGCTTAGCACCAAGTTTTTCTATAACCGATAATATGATGCTTAAAAATTACGGCGAAGGAAAAGGTCCGTTCGTTGATAGAAAAACGGCAAGAGACAAGGCACAAAAACTCATTGAAAGATTAGAAATCGTCACTCCGTCGACCGAAACTCCGGTTAGAAGGCTATCGGGTGGCAACGTTCAAAAAGTTTTAGTTGGTCGTGAAATTGAAGCAGGGCCTAACGTAATCGTGACGGCGTATCCCGTTCGTGGGCTAGACATCAACTCGTCGTACGCTATTTACGATATATTAAACGAACAAAAGAAAAACGGCGTAGGCGTACTTTTCGTTGGCGAAGATTTAGATATACTTCTTGCGCTTTGCGATAAGATTATGGTGCTTTGTCACGGCAAAAATATGGGTGTAGTTCACGCCGAAAAAACCACTAAAGAAGAAATCGGGCTTATGATGACGGGTTCACTAAACCTTGCTGAAGTTAAAGAAAAAGAATACGGCAAGGCAAAGGACAGTAATTTAACCGACGAACAATGGCAGGCGCAAAAGACTGAAGAAAAGGGGGAAGAAAACGATGGCTAAAGAAAAAATCACTCGTGAACCCTTATTCCACATAAGTAAACGTGATAACTTTGTTTGGTGGAAATCTTGGCTTGTAAGAATTGGCGCTGTATTTTGCGCGCTACTACTTAGCTCCATACTCATTATTGCCTTAACGGGTAAAAACCCTGTAAAAATTTTCTCAAGCATAATTTCGGGTAGTTTTTCAACCAAAACTAAAATGTGGCTACTACTTCGTGAACTCTCGGTTCTTTTAGCGATATCTATTGCAGTCACTCCTGCATTTAAGATGAAATTCTGGAATATCGGCGCCGAAGGACAAGTTCTAGTCGGCTGTTTGGCATCGGGTTGCTGTATTATGTATATCGGCTCAGCCGTACCAAACTGGCTACTTTTAGTGTTTATGACTATAGCGTCAATCGTAGCAGGCGTCGTTTGGGCTGTAATTCCGGCAATCTTTAAGGCTAAATTTAACACGAACGAAACGCTATTTACCTTAATGATGAACTACATAGCAACTTTTTTAACGCTATTCTTCATTGACCTTTGGGTGCCTAGTGGTTCGGGAACGCTTGGTATTCTTAAACAAGGGCAGTTCCCCGCCCTATTTGGGAACGAATATTTGCTTCCGGTAGTCGTAGTTTTATTGATTACGAGTTTGATGTTCGTTTATCTAAAATATTCTAAACACGGCTACGAAATTTCGGTGGTTGGCGAAAGCGTTAATACGGCAAGATACGCAGGTATGAACGTTGGAAAAATCATTATTCGTACTCTTGTTTTGTCGGGTGCTATTTGTGGTATGACGGGACTACTTTTAGTAGGCGCAATCAATCACACCGTCACGGACTCTTTAGTTGGTGGTCAAGGCTTTACGGCAATTCTCGTTTCTTGGCTTGCTAAGTTTAATCCGTTCTATATGATTTTAACGGCGCTTTTAGTTATATTCTTCAAGCGTGGCGCAAACCAACTCGCTACCGACTTTAGTGGTAGCATCACTTCAGACTTCGGCGAAATTATCGTAGGTATTATTTTCTTTTTCATTATCGGTTGTGAATTTTTCCTTAATTATTCGGTTAAATTCCGTGGAAAAGAGTTAAGTTGGAAAAATATTTTCAGAGGAATAAAAGATTTATTCAAAAAGAAAGAAAACAAAGAAATTACCGAAGAAATAAAGGAGGAAAATTAGTATGGGTCTTATTGCTTCCTTTTTATCGGGCGCAGTTCATATAGGAACGACCTTCGTTTACGGCTCGGTTGGTGAAACCATTACCGAAAAGTCGGGACACTTAAACCTTGGTATACCGGGGATTATGTGCTTTGGTGCACTAGGTGGTTGCATAGGCGTTTCTATGGTCGGCTCAGTTCCCGTTTTGACAATCGTAGTTGCAATATTAATGTCGTTCTTGTTTGCGGGATTACTTGGCTTACTTTATTCGTTTTTTACCGTCACGCTTCGTGCTAATCAAAACGTGACGGGGCTTACGGTGACGACTTTCGGCGTAGGCGCAACAAACTTCTTTATTACCAAAGTAAACGATATTTCGTTTTCTAGAGCAAGTACTAGATTTACAAATCTATTTAATTTCCACGATAAACTAGGTTTTGTTGGCGAAGTGTTCCTTTCTTACGGAATAATGGTATATCTTGCAATAGCAATTGCAATTCTAGCGTCACTATTTCTTAATAAAACTAAGACGGGACTTCATTTAAGAGCAGTTGGCGAAAGTCCTGCAACTGCCGACGCTGCGGGTATTAACGTCGCTAGATATAAATACGTAGCAACGTTTATCGGTAGTGGTATTGCTGGTCTTGGTGGATTATTTTATATCATGGACTTTTTGACGGGTAGTTGGGAATACGCTATCGACGCAATGGGTTGGCTTTCAATCGCACTTGTTATATTTACCGTTTGGAAACCTAACTGGGCAATCTTCGGCTCGTACGTTTTCGGTGCGCTTTACATTTTAGCGCAATACGTTAGCGTAAGTTTTGCAATGATGAGAATACTTAAAATGCTACCTTACGTCGTGACTATCTTAGTTTTAATCTTTACTAGCATAAGGGGTAAAAAAGAAAATCAACCGCCGGCATCACTTGGACTTAACTATTTTAGAGAAGAACGATAAAAACGCATTAAAAAAGCACCGAAATTTCGGTGCTTTTAATTTTTCCGTTTATTACTTTTTATCCGTGCTACCAAGCCCACCCGTGCGAATAGCAGTTGCGTCGTCGTCGTAAGTTATTCCGTATTCAATGAATACGCCTTGCGCAAACGCTCTGCCTTTTTCGATAACAAGGTCTTTATCGCCACAGTTTGTTAGTTTTATAAAAATATGCCCTTCATTTTCCGAATAGTAGTAGTCGCTGTCAATAATTCCCACCGTATTATTTAAGGTTAGTCTATACTTAAACCCTAAACTACTACGTGGATAAATTTTAAGAACCCAACCTTCGTCTATCTTTACTCTTATACCGGTTGGAATAAGCACGGTTTCTTTTGCTTTTACTTGGTATTCTTCGGGCGCAAAAAAATCATAGCCGGCGCTACCACTAGTCGCTCTTTTTGGCAAAAGTATATCTTCGTAAATTTCTTTACTTGAACTCTTTAAGTATTCAGTTTCACTAACTTTATAAAAATTTGCTATTCTTTTCATAATTTCTCCGTAAATATTATATCATACTTACTAATTTTCCACAAGCCCCCTTTGTTTTTTTGCCGTTTTTATATAAGTTGCGGTAGTAAAGCACATTAAAACGAACAAAGAGAACAAATAAACGGGTAATAATTTGGGGGTTATAGAGTTGGCTAAAAATCCGAAAACTGCAGGAAGTAAAAGTATTCCGGCATTAGCAACTACAAGCCAAGAACCTATTAACGATTGTGAGTTTTCTCTACCGAAAAGTTTAGGCGTTATATAGGTTAAATTTGGGAAAGACGGTCCGTTTCCTAGACCTATAAACAGCAATGCAAATCCTTTTAACGTAAGGGGCAAAGGTAAAAGCATAACCGTTAACGCAACGCCAACCACCACATATCCTAAAAACACTACCTTTTCAGGCTTAAGTTTAGTCGTTATTATTCCAGATAAAATTCTTCCCAGGGTCATTCCTATATAGTAGAGTGTTAGAAATTTTGCTGCAATTTCATCAGCCATACCTTTTGAAACTAAATACGTACACGCCCAAATTCCACAAGTAAACTCTAATCCACACGTCGAAAAAAAGGCTAACCAAGCGCTTTTTACAGCAGGGGTTTTGAACATTTGTCTATAGGTAAGAGTTTTAGGCGCTATTTCTTCTTCCTTTTCGCCAAGTGGTTTTACTTTTTTCCAAAGCGGAATAGCAATTATTGAAATTAGCGTTATAAAAATTTGAATAAAGAAAGTTGCCCTATATCCTAGTCGCCAATCACCAGCGTGAAGAGCAAAGGACATAATATAGGGACTTAAAGCAACGCCTACGCCGTAAAAACAATGCGAAAAACTCATAAAACTTGCCTTGTATCTAACGGCTATAAAGTTGTTTAGCGTTGCGTCGATTCCACCTGCGCCTAGCCCTGACGGTACGGCAAAAAGGCAAAACCACCATATTGAATTTGATATAGAAAAACCTATTAGTCCTACGGCTGTTAAAAGGGTGCTAACGAAAACTATTATTCCCATACCGAACTTATTGACTAGCCTTGCGCTAAAAAAACTAGACACCATTGTGAAAAGGGATAGCAAAATAGTTATAAAGTTAGCAAAATCTAGCCTTGCGCCTATTTCTAGGTGCGCAGATGGCCACGAAGCGCCGAGTAGCGAGTCGGGAATTCCAAGTCCCATAAATATTATATAGCAAAATATAAGCAAAAGCGTAGCCATTGTTTCTCCTTTTCGAAGCATATTATAGCACGAGTAGGTGTATATGGCAAATTAAATTTCAAAGTCCTTGCGAAAGACAAGATATTTTGGTATAATTTGAAATAGCAATCATATTATAGATTAAAAAGCGTAGGTGATTAAATGGTAGTTTGTGTGTACGGTGCGTCAAGTTCGCATATCGATAATATTTACGTTGAGCGATGCAAGGCTTTAGGCAAAACGCTTGCGGAAAGGGGGCACGATTTAGTGTTTGGCGCAGGTTCCGAAGGACTTATGGGCGCAACGGCAATAGGAATTAAAGAAGGTGGTGGAAAAGTTCACGGCGTAATTCCGGGGTTCTTTGAAGAAAACGGCTATGAAGCCATTTTTTACGAGAGCGATAAACTAACACGCACCAAAACGATGGCAGAGCGCAAGGCGATAATGGAAAACGAGTGCGAAGCATTTATAATCGTTCCCGGTGGCAACGGCACGCTAGAAGAATTTTTTCAGGCTTTGACGTTAAAACAATTAGGTAGACACTCAAAGCCCATAGCGTTATTTAATATAAACGGATACTATGATAAACTAGACGAGTTTTTTTCGTCTTGCATAGAAAAAGGTTTTATCAGAAAAGAGTGCAAAAAACTTTATAAAATATTCGATAACGAAAGTGAACTCGTAGAATATATAGAAAATTATAAAAGCAGTGACGTTGACTGGAACTTGCTTAAAAAGAATTAAAAAAACGACGGAAATTTCCGTCGTTTTTAGTTTTGAAATTTTTTAATCGAAGTGTTCGTGTCTTTTTCGCACGGACAAGATAAATCCGATTATAATATAAAGATAGAAACTTAAAATTCGCCAAGTAATCATTGCAGGGAAGGCAAAACCACTATAACCCGAAGCGTTTAATCCCGTTCTAAATAGCAAATAGAACGAAAGGTCGGCTGCGCCCGAATTACCGGGGGTTGGGATAAATGAAATACCTGCGTAAAGAATTATACAAAGTTGAACGACTTGCGCCCATTCGGCAAGATTTTGTGCCGGCCAGTTAAAGCCGAAAAACTTTAAGGTAAAGTATGCTATCGAACAGTTTGCAAGTTGTTCGCCGAAACTTATAAGAAAAGACGATATAAAGACTAACGGATTTGTAGCGATTTTCTTTAAGCATTTAGAGTTGTGAATAACAGTTTTGGTGGTTTTATAACGAAGTTGTTCGGGATTTTTAACTATCTTAAATTTAGACGCTAAAAAGAACACTAACCTAACTATTGTTGCACCAACTCTCGGCATAAGCGAGAAGGTCACTACTAAAATAGGCATTATTATACAAAGCGCTAGTCCCACTATTGCAAGAATTGACGTGACCGTAGGGGTAGCGTTAACCATTTCCATAGGGATATTAAGCCCGTTAAACGAAAATAAAACTAGCGACACAATACCAAGCAATACGAAAGCAAGTTGGTTTAGAAAGAAAGTTGCAATAGGAAGTGACGACGCAACGCCACCGTGAACGCCGTGACGAGATAAATATCTAATTTCAAATGGTTGACCACCAACGGCAAGTGGCGTCACGTTATTATAGTAAATTCCATACACGCCAGTTTCAACGCAAGTCTTGAAGTGCCATTTTTTAGTCATTGACTTGCACATTATTGAAAGTTTTAGACCTTTAAGCAAATAACACGCACCAACTGATGCAAGCGCAAGCGCTAGAAAATACCAGTTAGAGCCGAAAATATCTAGTAAAACTTTGCCAGAAGGCAAAGGCTCGCCACTAGCGAAGTCGTTAATAAAAGTCCAAACGAGAACGGCAAGAACCAAAACGACAAAAGTCACGCTCCAAACGGTTTTTAAAATGCGTTGGCGCTTGTTTGTCGTTTCATCTATTCCAAGTAATTGCGACATTACGAGTTGTTTGCCTATAGTCTTCATTTTTGCTATAGTTTTCGGCTTGTCGTCGGTATTTTTGTCGTTTATCGGCGGACAGTCCTTTAAGTCTACGGCAATGATTTTAGAAGTTTTTTCGTCTATTTCAAATTGTTCGTAGGTCGCTTTTTGGTCGTTAATCATGATATGCCAATTATAAAGCATTAAAGCACGGTTGTCAATAAAATAAATTAAAACAATTGACAAATCGTGGCGATTAAGATATTATGAGAAAAGAAAAAATAGGATGAAAAGTGGAAAAATTAGAAACTAAACAAACACCGTTAATTTCGGTAATAATATGCTGTTATAACTCGGCGGGATACCTAGAAAAATGCTTAAATTCGCTAAAGAACCAAAGTTATAAAAACCTAGAGATTATATTGGTAAACGACGGAAGTACGGACAAAACACAGGATATATTAGATAAGTTCAAGTGTGAAAAGAACTTTATAACCGTGACAACAGAAAATAAAGGCGTTGCAAATGCTAGAAACACGGGCTTAAAATATATTACGGGCGAATATTTTACTTTTGTTGATTCCGACGACGTTATTGATAAAAACCATATATTATTACTTTATAACGCCATTGAAAAAACCGGCGCAGAAATGTCTTCGTGTGGGATAAAAAGAATAAAAGAAAAAAGGGTAAAAGGTGTAAAAGTAGAAAGAAAATTCAAGTCTAGCCTTGAAACTTTTGAAAAAAAAGATGCGATAAACCTATATTTTTCACAAAAGAAACTCGACTACGTTTTGTGGAACAAGTTATATAAAACTCAAACGCTAAAAGAAAGCGGTGCGTCGTTTTTAGAAGGGTTAAGGTATGGCGAAGAATCGTATTTTATTTTTACATATTTAACTTGTGCGAATAAAATAGCGTATTTTGATGCTAAAACTTATTATTACGTTAAACAAAAAAACAGTTTAATGAACCAGTCTTTTAACGAAAGAAGATTTGATATTTACTCTAACGTGACGGCGATTTTAGATAAAATGCAAGGTTATGAAGACGTTGAGCCGTACGTTCGCTGTTTAAGGGCTAACTATTCGGTAGGGCTTTTATATCTAATGAAAAAAGCAGGATATAAAAACCCCGAAAAAGTCAAAGAAGTTATAAGCCTATTAAAAGCCGACGCTAAACTCCTAAAAAAATGCAAAAAAGTCGCCCTATATAGACGACTATTTATTCCGTTAATACCAGCCGTTGCAAAAATTGTATTTGCAAGGCAAATGAGAAAACAAGCGTAAAAAAACGCCGTAGACTTCTACGGCGTTTTAGTTTTAGTCACTTATAACTTCTAAAGTAATTTTTGCAGTTTCTTCGGGTGAAATTTTGATAGTCACTTCGTAAGAACCTAGGTTTTTGATGTTAGAGTTAAGAATTATTTTCTTTTTATCAATGCTCATACCCAAAGATTCTAGTTTGTCTGCAATTTCTTTATTGGTAATGCTACCGAAAAACTTTCCGTTAGCGCCGGTTTTTACTGCAAGCGTAATCTTAGTGCCGTGAATTTTGTCACGAAGTTCTTTGTTTGCTTTAAGCATTTCTTGGTGGTGAAATTCCTTGGCTTGTTTTTGCGATTTGTTTTCGTTTAGCGCACTAGCGTTAGCAGGTTTTGCTAAGCCGTTTTTGATTAGATAGTTTTGTGCGTATCCGTCTTTTGCGTCAATAATATCGCCTGCTTTTCCCGAACCTTTTACGTCTTTAATTAGAACAACTTTCATAATAATCTCCGTTAAAAATATTGTACAATAAAAGTTAAAAGTTGTCAATAAAATATCCAAACGGGTATATAAATTCTTAAAAAAGAGCAAACTAGCATTAAAGGAGAGCGAAGATGAAGAATAGTTCAATTAGATGTGACGTCGTTAAATGTAGACACAACGACGAAGGTTGTAATTGCAGGCTTGATAGCATTAAAGTCACTTGCGGTTGCGATGGAAATTGCACTTGCTGTGGAGATTACAGCGAAAGAGATTAAAAAAGAAGGTTGCAAAAAGCAACCTTCTTTTTTTCATATATTATTCGGGAAACATCACCAAAAGTTTCTTGAGTTTACGTAATTATTTTAACACAAAATAAAAAATTGTCAATACTGTTTTTGAAAAAAGCCGTTTTGAAGAATAATAGTGCTAAAAAGCCTTAAAAGAAGGGGTTAATCGTTAGGATTTTAGGTTGACAAATCGCGCGCTTTAATATATAATACTATAATAATATTATTATAAGTGGAAGTGTGTCCACTATTAAATTTTTGGAGGGCTATATATTTATGGCAGAAGAAGTAATTCTTACTAAAGAAGGTAAAGAAGAATTAGAGAAAAAATTAGAATATCTTAAGGTGACCAAGCGTGCGGAAATAACCGAAAGAATTAAGACGGCAAGAGAGTTCGGTGACCTTTCGGAAAACGCTGAATACGACGCTGCGAAAAACGAACAAGCAATGGTAGAAGGCGAAATTTTAGAAATCGAAAACAAACTAAAACACGCCGTTATCATTAGTGATAGCGCTGTTAAAAAAGGTGTAGTTTCTCTTGGTAGCAAGGTAGAATTTACAAACGACAAAACGGGCGAAAAATTCTCATACGAAATCGTAGGAACTACTGAAGCCGACGTGGAAACGGGTAGAATTTCAAACGAATCACCTATCGGCAACGCACTTCTAGGACACAAGGCAGGCGACAAAATCAAAATTGTCGTTCCCGTTGGTATCTTAGAAATAACTATAACTAAAGTAGATTAAGGATTAAAATGGAACAAAACAACATCACGCCTGTAGTAGAGCAGGACTTAAACGAAATTTTAAGAATTCGTAGAGAAAAATTACAACAATTAAAAGATAACGGACAAAACCCGTTTGAGAAGGTTAAGTACGATAGAACGGCTTTCAGTCAAACCATCAAAGATAATTACGAAGAATACGAAAACAAAGTAGTTGGCGTTGCCGGTAGGCTTATTTCTAAAAGAATAATGGGTAAAGCGTCTTTTGCTGTTATTCTTGACGGCGAAGGCACTATTCAATCTTACTTATCTATCAACGAACTTGGCGACGATTACGTTGCGTTTAAGGATTACGATATCGGCGATATCGTTGGTATAACCGGTTTCGTGTTCAAAACTAGAACGGGCGAAATATCTATACACGCACAAAAAATAGAACTATTATCTAAGTCGCTTTTGCCACTTCCCGAAAAGTATCACGGCTTAAAGGACGAAGATACTAGATATCGTCAAAGAGAAGTGGATTTAATCGCAAACCCTGAAGTTAAGCGTACTTTCGTAGCACGTTCAAAGATTATGACGGCTATTAGAAATTACCTTGACGGTCTTGGATATTTAGAAGTTGACACACCGGTACTTCAACCACTTGAAATCGGTGCTGCGGCAAGACCGTTTAAGACTCACCACAACGCATTAGATATCGATATGTATCTTCGCATAGAAACCGAACTTTACTTAAAAAGACTAATAGTTGGTGGTTTCGATAAGGTTTACGAAGTAGGTAGAATATTTAGAAACGAAGGTATGGACAGGTCGCACAATCCTGAATTTACTACCGTTGAAATGTACCAAGCGTATAGCGATTACAAAGATATGATGGATTTAATCGAAAATATGTATCGTGAAATCGCAAACAAGATTTGTGGAACGGCAAAAATCACCTATCAAGGCGTAGAAATCGATATGGAATCGCCATGGGAAAGACTTACTATGGTTGAAGCCGTTAAAAAATACGCAGGTGTTGACTATAACGACTGGGATAGTGACCAAACGGCAAGAAAGGTTGCCAAAGAAAAGGGCGTTGAAGTAGAAGAAGGCGACCAAGCGACTAAAGGACACGTTCTTATTGCGTTCTTTGATGCGTTCGTTGAAGAAAACTTGGTACAACCTACCTTTATTTATGATTACCCCGTAGAAAACTCACCACTTGCAAAGCGTAAAAAATCAGACCCTGCTTTTACCGAAAGGTTTGAATATTTTATCTACGCAAGGGAAATGGGCAATGCTTTTTCAGAACTTAACGACCCAATCGACCAAAAAGAAAGATTTGTTAAACAAGTTGAAGCAAAAAGAGCAAAGGGTGGCAACGACGCTAAAGTGGACGAAGATTTCGTGACGGCTCTTGAATACGGTATGCCCCCGACGGGCGGACTAGGATTCGGCGTAGACAGATTGGTTATGCTATTAACGGACAGTGCGTCAATTCGTGACGTTATACTGTTCCCAACAATGAAACCTATTAAAAAATAGAAAAAAGGTATAAAAATGGACAGTCGTATTACCAAAAAAAGACTTAATGATTTTCTTGCGTACGAGTGGCTGATTATAGTAGCAGTCGCTATTGCCGTAATTGTTGCGTGGGAACTGATTTTCGGTGTATTTTCGGTAAAACCTACGGTTGGCGAACAATTTAAGTGTTTATACGACTACCAATTAGATTCTCAAGGCGCAAGCAAACTATCTGAAGACCTTTATGAAAACGAAGTTTTTTCACCGTTCGTCTTGGAGTGGGGGACCGAACGCCTTGAAAACAACGCCGAACTAATTAACGCAAGGCTAGGAACTCAAGATGCGGACGTAATGTTTACGTCTAGCGTGGTGGACGAAAACGGAAACAATAGAGTAAACGATTATATCGACCACTATTTATATCCCGTTTATAGTTATGAAGAACTTTTGGCAAAGGCTAAAGAATATCTAAAAAGTTTTGCCGAAAGCGACAGCGTAGATGCGACTGATTTTAACAATCTTTCAGCGCAAAAGATAGAAGAAAGTTTTTTTGCTAGATATAAAAAGGATAACCGTTTTAGAACGGACGAACAAAAAGCGCAAGGCGTACTAGAAGAAAAAGCAAGGCTACAAAAACTTTGCCTAGAAGTTATAGACTTTGAAAAAGCGCTCACAGTCGGTAAAGAAAGGGGAATATTTTATACTTACACCCGTTTTGAGCAATTAAACAGACTTGAAGGCGGACACGACGACTGGGTGGCTGAAGAAGTTAAAAACCAAGCGTTCGGGCTAGATATGGGAAAACTTACGGGTGGCACGCAAGTTTCGCAAGCGTACGCAAAACTTTCGGGGGCAGTGGACTCTAACGGCGTAGTTTTAATAGTGTTTAATTTTAACGAATATCAATATGATTTGCAGTTTGAAAGTATTTCGCTAATCAATATGATAATAAGAAACTGCACGGATATATTATAAGGATAAAAATGAAAGGAAAATTTATCACCTTTGAAGGCCCTGAAGGCGTAGGCAAGTCCCACCAAATAAAAAGGCTAGAAAAATATCTTACCGAAAAAGGTATTAAATATTATTTTACTAGAGAGCCGGGTGGAACGGAAATTTCAGAGCAAATAAGAAACATAATACTTGACAAAAACAACGCAAAAATGTGCGACGAATGTGAAGCCTTGCTTTATGCGTCGGCTAGAGCGCAACTTATCAAAGAAGAAATTTTACCAAGGCTAGAGCGTGGGGAATTAGTTTTTTGCGATAGGTATATCGATTCTTCGTACGCTTATCAAGCGTACGCAAGAGGGCTTGGATACGATTATATAAAAAGCATAAATTCGTACGCCGTAGAAAACTGTATGCCCGATTACACCGTATTTTTAAATCTTACGCCCGAACAAGCGTTTAAGAGAAAAGGCGGGGTAGACGCTAGCGATAGGTTGGAACTTTCGGGTATGGACTTTCATAAAAAGGTTTACGAAGGATACCTTGCGGTAGCAAGTAAAGAGCATGATAGATTTTTAGTAATTGACGCTTCGGGTGAAAGAGACCAAACGCATCAAAGAATAATAAACGCACTAAAAGGCGTAGGCGTAATATGCTAAACCCTATTTCGCTAATTGAAAAGACTTCCGCATATAAGACGATAATAGCGGAAAAAAATAGCGGTAGACTTTCGCATGCATATATGCTAGTTTGTCAAGACAAAAAGTTTTTAAGAAACTATCTTAAAATTTTTGCAAAGACGATAGTGTGCGTGGATAAAACTTTTTGCGATAATTGTAGAAACTGTAAACTAATAGACGGTGAACTTCATCCCGACGTTATATTTTATCCAAAAGGCGAAAGCGTGACGACGGCTGATATCAACAATTTAACCGAAGAAAGTTTCGTCAAGCCCGTTGAAAGCGATAAAAAAGTGTTCGTCATAGATAAAGGCGAAACAATGAACCTTTCGGCGCAAAATAAACTTTTAAAAACTTTAGAGGAACCACCCAAAAACGTGGTAATTCTAATCGGTGTGACGAGCGAATTTCCGATACTTTCAACCGTTAAGTCAAGGGTAAAAAAACTAGAAATAAATGCGTTTGCTTCTAGTGAAATTTACCGCTTATTAAGTAGCGAATACGATGAAAGCGACAAATTAAAACAAGCAGTTGCCTGTGGCGACGGAACTTTAGGCAAGGCAATAGACTTATATAACGGCGAAGATTTCGAAAAAATCTTAACGCTAGTTAAAGACGTTTTGCTTAATATGAAAACGAGTAGAGACGTTTTAAAATATTCAAATATGATAGCGGACGCAAAAATAGACTACCTAGAATTTTTGTCAGTTTTAGAACTTACCGTTAGAGATATGACGGTAAGACTAGGCGGAAGTGAAAGTTCGGTGTTTAACGGCGAACTATCAAAAGAGTTAGAAAAGGCGGAAGGCTTTACGCTTGGTGCGTTAGTATTTATACTAGAGCGTATAAACGAAGCCTATAAAAGAAAAAAATTCAACAATAACCAAACAATGCTTTCAGAGTGGTTGTTGTTTTCGATTTTGGAGGGAAAGCATAAATGGCAAAAATCATAGGAGTTAAATTCAAAAACACTTCAAAAGTGTATTACTTTGCTCCTTCAAGCGATACAGAAAAATATGCTGAAAATTCGGGCGTAGTTGTGGAAACGGCGAAGGGATTAGAATACGGCACGGTAGTTCTTACCGAGCGTGAAATTCCAGACGACCAAATTAAACACCCATTAAAACCCGTAGTTAGAAAGGCAACTAATCAAGACGAAAAAAGAATAGAAGAAAATTCTAAAAAAATTCCAAAAGCAATGGAAACGACGGCGCAAAAAATCAAGGAACTAAACCTTGAAATGAAACTAATCGGTGCCGAATATTCGTTTGACGGCAAAAAACTAACTATTTTCTTCTCGGCTGACGATAGGGTTGACTTTAGAGAACTTGTTAAACAATTAGCGCAAGCGTTTAAGACGAGAATAGAACTAAGACAAGTAGGTATTCGTGACGAAACCAAAATTTTAGGTGGAATTGCGCCTTGCGGAAGAACTTGTTGTTGCGCAAGTGGAATAAACGACTTCGGTAAAGTGACCATAAAAATGGCAAAGAACCAAGGCTTACACCTTAATCCTAGCAAGATTTCTGGGCTTTGTGGAAGGCTTATGTGTTGTCTAGAGTATGAAAACGATTATTACGCTGAAGTTTTTAAGAAAATGCCCAAGCAAGGTGGAACGGTAGGTACCCCAGAAGGCGACGGCGTGGTAATTTCAAACGATATGTTAAAACTCATATCCAAAGTAAAAATTACCAAACCCGACGGCACGGAAGTATATAAAGACTTTGCTGTAAAAGAATTAAGGTTTAAGAATAAACCCCAAGAAGATACAGACGATAAGGACGAAGAATAATTTAAAAATTATCTAATTAGTTATTTACAAAGGAAATGCTTTGTGATATAATACGATTGAAGACTAATAGGAGGAAACGACAATGGCATTTAAAATAAGTGACAGTTGTATCTCTTGCGGTGCTTGCGCAGATACTTGCCCTTGCAGTGCTATAAGCCAAGGCGATACTCAATATAATATCGACGCTGAAGCTTGTATCTCTTGCGGTGCTTGTGCAGCAGGTTGTCCGGTAGAAGCGATTTCCGAAGAATAATAACGGAGAACAACGTAAGGTGCGATACTAACGCACCTTATTTTATTTTATAACAATATATATTATGTTAAGATTAGAAGAACTAAATTTACAAAACCTAAAAGTTTATCAAGACGACGAACTTTATACTTTTACTTCGGACGCAATACTACTATCTTCGTTTACCAAGGTAAAAAAGGGCGACGTCGTAGCCGACTACTGCGCCGGTAGTGGAATAGTTGGCTTTAATCTTTTAGGTCTAAATAATGAAAAGATAAAAAGTCTAACGGCGTTTGAACTTCAAAAACCGTTATACGATTTATGCGTTAAGAGTATAGAGTATAACGGACTTAAAGAAAAGGTGAACGCTGAAAATATTAGACTACAAGATTTGCCTAAAGAGTATCACGGCAAGTTTTCGCTTATCGTTTGCAATCCACCATACGCAAAAGTCGGTAGTGGCGAAACGGACAAGTTAGAAACCATTGCAATTTGTAGAAGTGAACTTAAACTAACTCTATTAGAACTTGTGACGGCAATCAATAAAGGACTAAAATACGGTGGTAGAGTATGTTTGGTGCATAGGGCGGATAGGCTAGCAGAAGTCACTTATGAACTTCAAAAGCAAGGCATAGAGCCTAAAACTTTGCAATTAGTAAGTTCTAACGGCAAAGAGCCGTATTTGTTTATGCTTGAAGCCGTAAAAGGTGGAAAAACAGGTCTAAAAATACTTAAAAACGCAAAAAATTAAAGGAAAATTATGTTATATTTCGTAGCAACGCCGATAGGCAATTTAAAAGATATAAGTTTTAGGGCAATCGAAATCTTAAAATCGGTTGACGAAATAGCGTGCGAAGATACACGCCACTCTTTAACGCTACTTAACGCATACGATATAAAAAAACCGCTATTTTCTTATCATAAGTTTAACGAAAAAGAAACCTGTGACAAAATTATAGAAAAACTATTAAGTGGAAAGAATATAGCATTGATTACCGACGCAGGTATGCCCGTAATTTCAGACCCAGGCAACGTTTTAGTTAAAATGCTAATAGAAAAAGGTCTAGAATATACGGTTATCCCCGGTGCGTGTGCTTTTATAACGGCGCTAGTACTTTCGGGATTAAACGCTGAAAGGTTTGCTTTTATCGGGTTTTTGCCCGAAAAGTTAAAAGAGCGTACTGAACTTGTGGAGAAATATAAAAATCTTGATATGACGCTAGGTTTTTATTCAGCCCCACACGACGTAAAAAAAGACGTAGAGTTTTTATATAGTGTTTTAGGGGATAGAAAAGCCGTTGCCGTAAAAGAAATAACTAAACTGCACGAAAAATGCGAAAGGTTTAATTTAAGCGAAGGCTATAATTTTAACCCAAAAGGCGAATACGTGATTTTGGTTGAAGGCTACGACAAAAAAGCCGAAATAGAAAACTTAACCGAAGAAGAACATATAAAAAAATATTTAGAAAAAGGCTACGACAAAAAGGAAGCCATTAAAATAGTCGCCAAAGAGCGTGGCGTTCCCAAATCATCACTCTACAAATACACGATTGAAAAATAAAAAAAGCCGAGA
>JAZQWW010000005.1:0-4099 GCA_045632585.1 Christensenellaceae bacterium | reverse complement strand
GAGAAAGATATTCTGACGGGCTTAGAAAGTTCGTTATTCCAAAGAACGCTACTATTAAAGGAAGAACTTGGTTATGAGCGTAGGAAAATTAAAAAAGATATCCGTGACGGAAAAGGAATACGTCCTAAAAGACTTAAACCTTAACTCGACTTCTGAAACGGTAAAAAACATTAAGACTGAAGAAGTTGAATTTTACGGCGTAGAACCTAGTCAAGTTGTAAAGATAATCTTGACTAATTATTATAATTATATGTACGCTAGCGATAAATTCGTTTATAGAACTTGGGATAATAATTTTGATTTTTTTAATGAGTTTCCACTTTATTTTAGAAACCCCGTCAAAATTTTAATTGTTCCCGTGTTTAGAATGTCGGAAGGTATTTTCGTTTACGATAAAAGCAGTGGAAAAATCACGGATTTTAGTGATATGTATGCTGAAAACGTGTACGGTGGTGTTGATGCTATATTAGTGGGTGGTAAAGTTTTAATTTTGAGAGAAGGCGTAATATATATATCTAATGATTTTAATTATATGGACGGTCACGTTGCGTACAATTTTGATATGTTCGTAAGCTTTCCAAGTAGCGAACTTGGAAGTGCCGTAGCGTTTTACGAAGTAGGCGATAGAGTTTACGCGATATATCAAAAAGGGATATTTAACATATACGTTGCTAAAAACATTCGAGATTGTCTTTGTGACAAAATGATAATGCCTAAACTTGACGTTTATAGTGAAAGCGTGTTAGTGATAAACGGTATCGCTTATATGATAAGCGATAAACAACTTGTAAAGTTCGACGGTAAAACTATAAAGCACGTAGACGGACTTTTAGATAGTTTAAGTGTTTTAGAGTTTGGTGGTTTTTCTACCGACGGCACGAGATATTTTGCTAACGTAAAACTTGCGGACGGCTCTCAATACGTCTACGTTTACGACGTTATGACGGGCGAAGAAATTTTAGGCGATTATTACAAACTTGTTTGCAAAGAAAAGCCTTACGTTTACGACGCTAATTTAGATGCTATACGCTTGATTACGGTGCAAACTGAAAACGTGATAAAAGCAGAAGGCTGTTTAGAGACTGTTGACGACTTGGGAACTTGCGCCGAAAAAATAATTACGGGCTACGAAATTCACCTTTCGGGAAGTGCTGAATTAGTAGTTGGCGGAGAGTTCGGCGAAAAAACTTTTGCACTAAAGAGTGGATGTAATAGTTCAAGATGTAATCTAAATTCAAAAGAATTTAGTTTTAGGTTTGTCAATCCGTCAAACGACTTTAAGATAATCAAAGCGAAAATAAAATACAGGACGTGTGGAGAATAATTATGGAATACACAATGCCAACGACAAAAGAAGAAATGTACTCTACCTTGCAAATATTATTTGCATACTATAGGTACAATAGGGATGAGTTCATAGAGCAGGAAATAATACCTTTAGACATTGAAAAACTTACCTACGTTGAATTAAGTGAAGAAGAACTTTTGCAAAAAGCAAAAGACTTATTAAAGCCCAAACAGGAAGAAAGGCTAATGAACGCTAGGCTAGAAGTTCAAAAGAAGATAGACGATATAGCCTATAAAGTGCGTCTTGCTGGCGTTGCTATGGAAAAGAGCAAAGAGAATTACTCTGCTGATTACTGGAAAGATTACGAAGAACAAGTTGACAATATGCTTGGCAAACACAAATATTTGCTAGGACAGTACAGTTTAATTTACACGGGTATGGCAGATTATTATCTAGAAGAAGAACTTCAAACGATAAACCAAAAGCATCAAGCCATAGTGGCAGTGCTAGACGAACAACTTTCTACCTATCAAGCCGAACTACAAGCGGTAGACGAGTACTACGCAGGGCTTTCCGAGCAGGAAATAAACGTAAAGTTTATAGAACTAAAAGACGAACAGGAAAAGACGAAAAGGGAAGTTTTTAAGTACAACAACGCAATTGACGAAAAAATTCAAAGGTATGAAAATTCACTAAAACAGGCTAACGCAACCTTAAAACTTAAGGTATTGTCGATAAGAGCCGAACCCGTACCAAAAGAAACGCTAATTGAAGTAGGATACTATAAGAAGGTAATGGAAGTAGTTTGTGCATACTACAATACTTTACCGGCGCTTGACGCATATCGTGACATAGTAAACGAACCGAGTTTAGCGGTTTATTTAGAAGATTATTACCAAGACGTAATATATCTATATAAAGTGAGAGCGACTTAGAATTAGAGCAAAAAGTCTTTAACTAAGTTTTGCTAAAAAAAGCGTGGCGAAAAGCCACGTTTTTTTGACGTTAAAGGCAATAAATATTAAAAAAAAATTGACGAAATGAAAAAAATTTGGTAAAATATAACCGAAGTGAAAGATATTTGCGCAAAAAGTGGCGAAGCGCTACTTATTTTTGATAAAACCGATAGGTTTTACTATTCTGGAATAGATATTTTAGAAGGAATACTTCTAAAGTCCAAACAAAGCGTTTATTTCGTTGATGCTAGATATTATAGCGCAGTAGAAAAAAAGTTAAAGCAAAAAAATATTAAACCTTATCTTTATAAATCTTTTAGCGACGTAGAAAAGGTTGTAAAAGAACTTGGTGTTAATACGGTTTACGTTGATTTTGAAAAGGTAAGCGTTTCTAAGTTTTATGATATAGAAAAGTTTGGCGTTAAGGTTTTAGACTGTAGTCAAACGATAAAAGAAGATAAAGCGCAAAAAAGCCAAGCAGAAATAAAACTAATAAAAAAAGCGTGTGAGATAACCGAAAAGGCATATAAATGGGTGTTAAAAAACTTGCACGTCGGCGTTAGCGAACTTGAGATAAAAAAAACTCTTGAAGAAAAAATGCTGTCGTTAGGCGCTGAAGGCACTTCATTTGATACAATCGTGGCGTTTGGCAAAAATTCAGCAGTACCGCATCACCAAACGGGGAAAACGACGCTTAAAGAAAATAGCGTGGTATTAATTGATACGGGCGCTAAATATCGTGGCTACTGTGCCGATATTACTAGAACGGTATTTTTCGGTAAACCCGATAGTGAGTTTATAAAAAATTATAACGCCGTGCTTACGGCAAACCAAAAGGCAATAAAAGAAATTAAAAACGGAACTGACTGCGTCATTGCCGATAAAATTGCAAGAGAATACTTGAAGGGCTTAAACCTAGATAAATATTTTACTCATAGTCTAGGGCACGGGTTAGGTACGGAAATTCACGAATACCCATTTTTATCACCCAAAAGTCAAGGTGTTAAGTTGGTTAATGGTATGACGTTCACTATTGAGCCGGGTGTATATTTTGACAATAAATACGGAATAAGAATAGAAGACACGGTAATTTTAGACGGCGAAGTAAAAAGATTATTTACCGACGATAAAAAATTAAAAATAATAAAAATTTGATGTATAAATAGGAGAAAACAATATGTTAGCAGGCGATTTCAGAAAGGGTTCAACTTTTGAATACGAAGGTTCGGTATGGACTATCGTAGATTTTCAACACGTAAAACCAGGCAAGGGTGCAGCGTTCGTTAGAACTAAAATGAAGAACGTAATCGACGGCAAGGTTTTAGAAAGAACTTGGAACCCAACCGAAAAATTACAAGACGCAACGATTGAAACTAAGAATATGACTTATTCTTACAACGACGGTGAACTTTACTACTTTATGGATCAAGAATACAATCTAATTCCACTTAACTACGACCAAGTAGAAGATGCGTTAAAATACGTTAAAGAAAACGACCCAGTGACCGTAAAATTCTACAAAGGTAGCGCTTTCTCGGTAGAATGCGAAAACTTCGTAGTATTAAGAATAACTCAATCAGACCCAGGCGTTAAAGGAAATACGGCAACCAACGCAACTAAGGACGCAATCTTAGAAACGGGTGCAAAAATCCAAGTACCTATGTTCGTAAACGAAGGCGAACTCATTAGAGTTGACACCAGAACGGGCGAATATATGGAAAGAGTAAAAGGCTAAAAACAAAGATAACTCGCAATTTTATTGCGAGTTATAAAATTTAAGGACGAAAAAATGAAAACGGCGTTAATTACGGGCGCAAGCGGTGGAATAGGTCTTGCTCTCGTTAAAAAATTCATA
>JAZQWW010000004.1:0-1850 GCA_045632585.1 Christensenellaceae bacterium | reverse complement strand
GAATCACAAGTAAGTGGCAAAACTAAAGCCGTAGGCTATAAGGTTTCTGCCGACGTTTATGGGTTTGTAATTAGAAACGCTAGCGACATTACGACTTTAGGCACTATTAGAGATAACGGAAGGCTAAGTATTGCCGTGACGGATAATATTGACGCTACGGGAAAGACCTTTACAACGATTAATGATTTTTCAGGTTCGTTCGACGGTTTAGGCCATACGATTTCTAATTTAAACCTAGGTGCCGGTGGACTTTTTAGTAAATTTATTAAAGGTTCAAAACTTTCAAACGTTGCTTTCGTTAACGTTAGATTAACTGGTAATAAGAGTTATACTCAATCTGTTATAGGTGGAAATACTGACAGTAAAAATAACGAAGGAACTATTCAAGACGTATATATAACCGTAAATGAACAAGATATTATTGCTAGAGAATATAAAAACTTTGGTATTTTCACTTCGTTTATGTATAACTTGGTTGTTAGAAACGTTGTAGTTGAATATCCTGCTTTCCCAATGAATGAATCTGTAAATATAAACATGGGTTCTAAATACGGTCTATTTGCATCTGACGCAGGTATTAAATCTGACGTTCTTGGTGCGCTTACTTATGAAGGCGTTTACGTAATTAGTGATTCTAACGACAAACCTGCTCCACTTGCTATGGGTAGAGCATCACAACTAAAAATTCACGAAGTTGCAAATACTCCAAATGGTAATATAGACGACGGTATTTATCAATTTTTAGTTTTCTCTAATAACGACGTTGGTGCACAGATTAAATCTTCGTCACAACTTAAACACGACACTATTAAATACACATATGATACCGATAGTGGCAAAAATGGTGTTGGTGTAGATGCAACCAGTGGTGTTGAAGCTAATAAATGGCTTTACTATATGACACCACAATATGAAATTAAGAACGTTAACGGAAAACTTGAAATCGTTCCGGTAAACACCTATAACCCTTCTCAAGGTGAAATAGCAGGTTATAAATCTGCTTGGGTGACTTCAAACAAGAATACTACTACTAATGCTGATTACTCAACGCTTGAAGGTCGCTTAGGTATTATGGTTTTGGGTTCATCAATTTCCCGTTACGATAGTTATTACGACTTTATTGTTAATAAAACTTCAATGGCAGGTTTTAGCGATTCTTGGGATACTAATTACGGTTATCCAGTTTGGAAGAATACCTTAATTAATGAAATTGGCGTGACTGCAAACGGAAATCCTGTTTCAAAAATCGAACTCGTCTACGATAGCGAAGATACTTCAAGAATTAGCGCAGAAATTGGTCTTAACGGTGGTTCTTATACGCTTGAAAACGTTGAATTTAATATTGTTACAGGTGAAAATATAATCGAACTCAACGGTACTCAAATTACTGCGATTTCTGCTGGTAGAGCCTTTATTCGTGCAAGCTTTATGGTTGACGGAACGCCTTATACTAAATACGTTGAAGTTGACGTATCATTATTGCCGGGTGAATTTAACTATGAACAAACTGAAAATCTTTTATTCTCTGCTTTTGACGGAAAGCTTTACGATAAAGACTTCAATGAAATCAAATTAAGCGATATCTTCGGTGTGGACGTTGAACTTGACGGTGCTATGCTTAACGGTTCAAAGGTTGCAATTTCTTCTGACAAGAAATTCGTTATCGGTGCTAAAGCTATAGATAACTTCGTTAAACAAGGTGATTTGCGTTTAACTTCAAGAGGAACTTCATATACCGTACTAATTGATATCTACTCAGGTATTTTATCTACGGCTAAAGACCTTAAGACGGTATTTGAAATTGATAGCGCAACTGAAAAGGTTCAAGGTTATTATATCCTTAAAAACGA
>JAZQWW010000003.1:0-4537 GCA_045632585.1 Christensenellaceae bacterium | reverse complement strand
AGACAAAAAATCAATGCTAACCGAAATCAACGACAAAGGCGAAAGAGTTTCATTAGAGCGTCAAGACGCATTACTTGAAAAGGTAAAAACGCTATCGGCAGGCGCAGAGATTGCAGTAATTAGTGGAACGCTACCACAGGGCGTTAGCGCAGACTATTACGGAAAACTAGTTGAAACGCTACCCAGTCACGTTAGAATTATAATCGATGCTGAAAAAGCCAATGTTTTATCAGCGCTAAATAAGCGCGAAATCTTTATGATTAAGCCAAACTTAACGGAGCTTGAAAACTTTTCCGAAATGAAAATTTATTCTAAAAAGGATATGGTTGAAGCGTCTAAAAAATACATAGAACTAGGTGCAAAATACGTTTTAATCTCACTAGGTGCCGACGGGGCAGTATTAACGGACGGAACGAACAACTATTTTTGTAAAAGTGCCAACGTAGCGGTAAACTCAACGGTAGGTGCCGGCGACAGTATGGTGTCGGCAGTTTGCGTAGGTTTAACCAAGGGCGTAGACGATAAGGAACTTCTTAAAATGGCAGTCGCCGCTGGAACTGCAGCGGTCACTACTAGTGGAACTAAACTGTTCTATAAAGACAAGTACGACGAAATCTTTGGAAAAATCTCAGTAGAAAAATTTTAATATCAGCAAAAATCAAGCCTCGGCTTTTCAAAAAGGCCGAGGCTAAAATTTTAAAATATAATTGCAAAACGAATTCATGTGTGATATAATGCTTTTGCGAAATGAAACTAAACAAAAATTGAAATTAAGAGTAGGGTATATTTATTCCATTGTTTACACATGCTCATTTTACAGTATTTTGCTAAAAATGCAAAATCCCAATGATAGCATGTGTTTATTATCATTAAGTTTCATTTCGCAGTGACGGGGATTTGCTTTTTGGTGCGTTGATTCCGGTCAACGCACTTTTTATTTTATCAATAAATAGAAAAATATCAATTGACTTCAACAAATGGTTTATTAATTCAACCATTTGTTGAGAGCAAAATCGCAATTTTTTGTTTACTTTGTTGTATAATGAAAGAAAAAAAGGAGATTTATTTTATGGTTGGTGAAAAAATTAAACAGTTGAGAATTAAAAACTCTCTAACACAAAAGGATATGGCTGAAAAACTTTTTGTGACCGCGCAAGCCGTGTCTAGATGGGAAAACAACGAAGTAGAGCCTTCCATTTCAACTCTTTCGGAAATGGCTAAAATATTTAACGTATCTATTTCGGAACTTGTTGGGGAAGAAGAGGTGGCTTTAACGGAAGTTAAAACGCCGGTAGAACCACTAATAGAACAGGAAAAACCAAAAGTCGTTCTTGCGATATGTGAGCATTGCAATAAACCAATATACGAAGGTTCTAAAATAGTAAGAAAAACAGAATATATTGGTGATACATTGGAAAAAAAGATTTTATGTAGAGATTGTGATAAAAAAATAAAAGAAGACAAATTACGCTATGACATAAATCATGGTATAAATCAACGTAGAAAATCATTCATATGGGGTGGGATTTTTTCGGGATTAATTACTTTAGTTTCATTTTTAATTACTTATTTAACTGGTGATAGTACAAAGGATATTATTTTTGCAACGCTATGTGGCGCAACGTTCTTTCCCTTTCTATCTTGTTTATATCTACAAAATAATTTTGTAGTGGACGTGTTTGCTAGTATAGCAAGTTGGTCTATTAGATTTCCAGGTTTAATTTTTACTTTGGATTGGGATGGGATATCTTGGTTAATTGCAATGAAAATTTTATTTGCAATCATAAGTGCTGTAATTAGCGTATTATGTTTCCTGCTTGCGTTAAGCGTAAGCCTTTGGTTAAGTTTAGTCGTATATCCATTTGCGCTTGTTAAAAGCATTAGACATCCAGAATTAACCGAGTAATAATTCAAGGGAGAATAAATTTATGAAAAAAGTATTTTTAGCAATTTTACTTCTAGTTAGTTTGATGGCGTTTGCATCTTGTGGTGGCGCTCCAGAAAGTGAAGATAAAAATTTTACTGATATTGTTTTTGAAGATAAAACCATTGATTATGATGGAAATTCATATACAATTTACGCATCAGGTGCACCTGCTGGGGCGACTGTTGAATATAGCAATGAGGGGCCTTATAAGTTGCCAGGCGTTTATGAAATAGGTGTTAGTATATCTGCAGAAGGGTATAAAACTTATGAAGATACAGCAACTCTTACCATAAATGCTTTGGATTTTAATGGTATTGTTTTCGAAAGCAAGACAATAAACTATGATGGCAATGCACATACTATTACGGCAACAGGCGTTCCTGTTGGAGCGGAAGTTCAATATACTAATGCAGGACCACACATTAACTCTGGTACATATGCAATAGGGATTACGATTAGTGCTGAAGGTTATAATACGTATACCAAAACGGTAAATCTTGTTATTAATTCAATGGCTTATTCAAGCGTAATTTTTGAAAATGAAACTATATCTTACGACGGAAACGCACATACAATAACAGCAACTGGAATACCTAGCGGGGCAACGGTTGAATATAATAATGAAGGGCCTTACGTTTTACCTGGTAGTTATGATATTACTGTAGTAATTTCTTTGCCTAACGAAGTACCTTATACTAAAACTGTGACCTTAACGATAAACCCCTTAAGTTTTTCTAGTGTTGTGTTTGAAAACAAGGCAGTAAATTATAGTGGAGAGCAACATACGATAACAGCAACGGGAGTTCCCAGTGGTGCAAATGTTCAATATAACAACGCTGGTCCATACGTTAACGCAAACACCTATGATATAACCGTGACTATAAGCGCACCTGGTTATGAAACGTTTACTAAGACCGTTCAATTAACGATAAATAAAATAGATTTTCCATCAAGTATTAAGTTTGAAAATAAAAAAGTGACAGCCAATGGTGATGAGAAAAGTATATTAATTTCGGGAGAACTCCCTGAAAACACTCAAATCATTTATTATAATAACAAGGGGACGGAAATAGGTCAATATAATGCAAGTGTCACTTTAAGAAATCCAAACTATAACGATAAAACTTTATACGCTACGTTAACTATAATTAAAAACGTGTTAAACGTTGCATTAAATACTATTGACTCAGTATTAGATAGACCAGAGCCATGGTCTTTTATGCCTGAGGCGTTTAGTAAAGATGCGTTGGCTTGTGAAACAAACCCAACTAAGGATTTCACAAATTTTGTGAACGTGTCTAGCATTAATAATAAGTATATGGGTAAACAAATGTACTTATTATGGGAAGGCATTTATGAAATGAATAAAATGCTTTCAAAGATAGATGCTGTATACGCCGTTTCGGAGACAATAGTGACGGTTTATCAAAATTTTATAAACGACAATCCTGAAGATTATTCAGAATGGTCAGATACCGTTGCTGGATTTAAAATTAAAATTATACTTAATGATAATCAAGCAACTATGCTGGTGGGAAATAATGATTTTGCTCTCGAACTTTTTGTAGATAGTGAAAACAATGTAAACAAGGGTAGATTAGAAATTTTAGGTGGCGCAATATTAAATTATGAAAATAGTGACAATTATCTTAAATTTAACTTAGCACTAACGATAAAAGGTGTTATGGTAATGAAGCAAGTTGAATTTGCTAGAAATTCAAACACTGTGACAGGTTATTATCATCAGTATATAGGTGAAAAATCTATAGCGAAAAAAACCAGTGCGGTTATTCTCTTTAATAATAACTACGCTATTGTAATGAGTACGATAAGAGAAAGCGAAGATTTATTTATAAAAGGTTATGAAGAGGTTTACAATTCAAAAACTGGTGAGTTTATTTCTGCAGGAGTTGTAGAAAATAATAAACTTGTTGACTTTGAAACTTATTGGGTAGATTTAAGTGATGTTTCTGGGATAAATAACGTTAAAGCAATTGAAAATGGCAAGACGTCATTAAATGAGAACATTCACGATATATATGTAAACGATTCATCTAAGATTTTTGTTGCTAAGAAAAACGGTGCTATTGTAAAAACATCTAGAAAGTATGATATAGAAATGAAAACCGTATATTATGTGGTTAAAACGATAGAAGGCAGTGATATAAACTATTCTGTAGTAGAAACTGAAATACCAATGTTGTTTGTTCAAGAAAAAAATATTGACGAGTTCAGTGAAGAAATAGTAGATGCCAATAATGATACGTTTACAACTACACCAACATTGCCAAGGAGTAAAATAGAGGTGGCAAAAACAAATTTTGACACTTTACAAAATCAATTAAATGATATAAAAGAAGTTCTAACGTATGACGAACTTGTTTCTAGTCTTGGAACAAAAAATGAATTCTTTAATTCATAAATTAGAAAATCCAAAAAACAAGCCTAATTATTTAGGCTTGTTTTTTTGCATAAAGGCATAATATATGCGCAAACTTTTTTTATGACTAAAAAAGCAATTAGGGTAGGTAAAATAATTAAAAGCAAACGCATATCAACGGTAGCGGGGGCGTGGGTTTTTTATTTTTTAACCGCACTTATTCCACTTGC
>JAZQWW010000002.1:0-3831 GCA_045632585.1 Christensenellaceae bacterium | reverse complement strand
TTAAGGTTTTGACTAACTCTAATTTTTAAGTTTAGTATTGTAAAAATCTTAACAAATTAAAATCAATAATAAAACAAGATGAACACATCATTTTAGAAAAATCTATTATGATGTGTTCTTGTTTTTTTAAATAAATTTATAGGGGATAGAAGTATGAAAAAACTTAAAATGACGGTATCAAAACTTTCTTTTATGGCAAGAATCATTAGAAACACTAATTTATAACTCAACAGAATTTATAGCATGCTCTACACAAAAAGATTCTAGCGAGTTAATAGTTCAATGGCTAAATTTGCGGATACAATTTTTAGATGAATGGTGGCAATACAGTGAACAACCCATATAAAGCAAAAAACGACCGAAATATCGGTCGTGTTTATTTTAGGTTTTAATTATTTCTTTAATGCTTCTTCAACAGCAACTGCGCAAGCAACGGTAGCGCCTACCATAGGGTTATTACCCATACCGATAAGTCCCATCATTTCTACGTGTGCAGGAACTGAAGACGAACCTGCAAATTGAGCGTCGCTATGCATACGTCCCATAGTGTCGGTCATGCCGTAAGATGCCGGGCCTGCAGCCATGTTGTCTGGGTGAAGAGTTCTACCCGTACCACCACCAGATGCAACAGAGAAATAACTCTTACCGTTTTCAATAGCCCACTTCTTGTAAGTTCCAGCAACTGGGTGTTGGAATCTAGTTGGGTTGGTTGAGTTTCCGGTGATAGAAACGCCTACGTTTTCGTGTCTCATAATAGCAACGCCTTCTGGAACGCTATCAGAACCGTAGCATTTAACGTTTGCTCTTGCGCCTTTAGAGAAAGGTTTTTCGTAAACAACCTTAACTTCTTCAGTAGCAGGGTCAAACTCAGTTTCAACGTAAGTAAAGCCGTTAATTCTTGAAATAATATAAGCAGCGTCCTTACCTAAACCGTTTAAGATAACTCTTAAAGGTTTAATTCTAACCTTGTTAGCGTTAAGCGCGATTTTGATTGCGCCTTCAGCAGCAGCGAAAGATTCGTGACCAGCAAGGAAACAGAAACATTCGGTTTCTTCAGAAAGTAGCATTTTGCCAAGGTTTCCGTGACCTAGACCAACTTTTCTGTTTTCAGCAACAGAGCCTGGAATACAGAAAGATTGAAGACCGATACCGATATTAGCGGCAGCAGTCGCTGCAGATTTGTCACCCGTTTTTTCTGCTTCAACTAAAGCGATAGCAGAGCCAACGGTGTATGCCCATTTAGCGTTTTCGAAACAAATAGGTTGAGTTTCCTGAGTAATAGTGTATGGAGAAATGCCATACTTATCACAAATTTCTTTACATTCGTCAATAGAAGAAATACCGTATTGTTTTAGAGTTTCTAAAACTTTAGCTTCTCTTCTTTCATAACCTTCAAATTGAGCCATTATCGTATCCCTCCTTACTCTTTACGTGGGTCAATATATTTAACCGCACCGTCTTCTTCATTAAAGCGTCCGTAAGTGCCTTTAGCCTTTTCATACGCTTCGTTAGGCTGCATGCCTTTCTTAATGAAGTCAGTCATTTTGCCAAGTGATACGAATTCATAACCGATAACTTCGTTATTTTCGTCAAGAGCCATTCTTGTGCAATAACCTTCGGTCATTTCAAGATATCTAACGCCCTTTTCTTTAGTACCGTACATAGTACCAACCATTGAACGTTCGCCCTTGCCTAAATCTTCCATACCTGCGCCGATAACTAGTCCACCTTCTGAGAAAGCAGATTGAGAACGGCCGTAAACGATTTGTAAAAATAGTTCACGCATTGCAGTGTTAATAGCATCACAAACAAGGTCTGTGTTAAGCGCTTCTAAAAGCGTTTTTCCAGGAAGAATTTCCGCTGCCATTGCTGCAGAGTGAGTCATACCCGAACAACCAATCGTTTCAACTAACGCTTCTTCTATAATACCGTCTTTCACGTTTAGTGAAAGTTTACAAGCACCTTGTTGAGGTGCGCACCAACCAACGCCGTGCGTGTATGCCGAAATATCTTTTATCTCTTTAGCCTGTACCCATTTTCCTTCTTCTGGAATAGCGGCTGGTCCGTGTTTAGGACCTTTGACAACACAGCACATGTTTTTAACTTCTGCTGAATATTGCATATATAATGCCCTCCAAATTTTGTTTATCTTCTAAAGTATATCACAATCGGCATATTTTGCCAACGCTTTTTTAATAAAATCTGCCACAATTTTATTGCATTTCATTTTTTTCAACGTTTCTTTTATAATGAAACAAATATTGTTGAATATACCCCGAATAATTCTTAAAAATTTCTACAAACCAATTAGAAATTTGTTTTCTATCTTTTAAGTTGCCTAAAAAGTTCTCTTTATAAACTTTTTCTATCCAAGTATCCACGGGAAAACTATCGGTTCTGCTAAATCCGAAGAACAGTACGCAATCGGCAACTTTTTCACCAACCCCGTAGATTTTTAGGAGTTCATTCTTTAAGGCTTTTGTATCTAAACGGCTAAAACTTGCAAGTTTTTCTTCTAAATTGGGCGTGTCGACTAGATTTTTAATGAATTTTGCACGATAACCAAGACCTATAGAGTAGTAATATTCAAGGTCTTTATTTCTCAAACTTTCAAGCGACGGAAAAGCATTATACCTAATATCCTTAAAAGTCTTTTCTTCGCCAAGCAAACAAAGTTTTTCGATAATACCCTTTATTCTAGGAATATTATTGTTTTGCGATATTATAAAGGATATTAAATTCTCTAATTTATCTTGTTTTAATATCCTAATACCACAGCCAAGTTTTGCACAATGCGAAACAAATTCGTAATCACAACCACGAGCAAATTCGTAAATTCCTTTATAATCAGTAGACAAATCGAAAAAATTTTCAAAATACGCTTTATCATTTTCTTCGCACTCTATTACCGTTTGGTCGCTTACACTATAACAATAGGCGCATTTGTCTAAAGAGAACACTAAAAAGCCTTCCTCGTGGCGAATATATCTAAAAAATTGCCCACAAGAAAGTGTGTCGAAAATGTTAAAAAATTTGCCGCCAAAAACGATTTTAGTATACTTTTTCATAAAAGATAGAAAAAACGGACTGAAAATCAGTCCGTAAAATCCTTAATTAGTCTTTAGCGTAAACGCTAACTTTCTTGTTGTCTTTACCCATTCTTTCGAACTTAACAACACCGTCGATTAAAGCGTAAAGAGTATCGTCACTACCGATACCTACGTTGTTGCCTGGGTGAATTCTCGTACCGCGTTGACGTACGATAATGCTACCTGCTAAAACTTCTTGACCATCGGTTCTTTTGATACCTAGTCTTTTAGCGTTGCTATCTCTACCGTTCTTCGTGCTACCGCCACCTTTGTGGTGAGCAAATAATCTAAAAAATAACATTATTTATTCCCTCCTTATTTAGCAACGGCAGTGATTTCTAAAATCTTAACTGCGGTGAAAGGTTGTCTGTGTCCTTGTTTCTTCCTTTCGTTCTTCTTTGCTTTGTACTTGAAGACAACAATCTTCTTGTCCTTGCCTTGTTCTACGATTTCGCCAACAACGGTATAACCTTTAGCAGCCTTGCCTACTTTGATACCTTTGCCGTCAGAAACCATTAGAACGTTAAGTTCGATTTTATCGCCAACTTCGCCTGCGAGTTTTTCGAATTTAATAACCGAACCAACTTCTGCTCTGTACTGTTTTGAACCGTTTTCTACGATTGCGTACATAAAAAAATACCTCCTACTAACCAGTCTCGCCGAATAAAAATTTGGGTTGCGCCAAAAATTTGGCAACATTAAAATACCCCTATCGAGCGGCTACCTTGATATTTTACAATAT
>JAZQWW010000001.1:0-11132 GCA_045632585.1 Christensenellaceae bacterium | reverse complement strand
ATTTTATAACCGCATTTTCGGGTATGGCTCAAGGTCTTTTCGTGACCTTGATTGCGGGAACTATTCTTGCAATGATTGCCGGCTGGATAGGAAATAATTACGTAGGTAATACTTTATTATATATTGCAAACATTGCAAAATTTTTAATGGGCGCAGGAATAGGTGTAGGCATCGCACATGCTCTGGGAAAGAATAAACTATTGATATTTGCAGCAGGTGTTGCGGGTCTGATAGGTTCGTTTGCAGATGCGCTAATACCTGGTGTTGTTGCTCCTCCAACTGGTATCGGCGCTGTTTTAGTGAAAAACAATGTTGCAATACCTATTGCTACTATCGCAAGTAAATTTGTTGGTGGCACGCCTGGAAATCCTATCGCTGCTTACGTTGTCACAATGCTTGTTGTGGAAATAGTTGGAACTTATACGGGAAAAACTAAACTTGATATTTTACTTGTTCCTATGGGTACGCTTTTCTTGACCTTTGTTGGTATATTTGTTGCATATCCATTTATTTGGTTGGTAAATCAGTTAGGTCTTTTAATAGCCCTTGCAACCAAGGCAACGCCTTTCTTTATGGGAATTATCGTGGCTGTGATTATGGGTATCGTTTTAACTATGCCGACTTCGTCTGCTGCGATATGGATTTCAGTTGCAACACCTATTATTACGGCTTATGGAAAAGGTGAAATAGCGTTTGAACTTTACGACGCTATGCTACTTGCCGGAGGTGCTGCGACGGTTGGTTGCGCATGCCATATGGTAGGATTTGCCGTTGCTAGTTTTAGAGAAAACGGCTTTGGCGGACTTATTGCTCAAGGGCTTGGAACGAGTATGCTACAAATTCCTAACATTATGAAAAAACCTAAAATTATGCTTCCCATGATTATTTCTAGTGCGATATTAGGACCGATATCTACTTGTGTTTTTGCTCTAAAATGCGGTGCGTCTGGTGGTGGTATGGGTACTAGTGGTCTCGTTGGTGTGTTTGATTTATTTAAATATACCACGCTAGATTTTTGGGGCGTTTTTGGAATAATTTTGTTAATGTTTGTGCTTCCAGCTTTACTAAATTTTGTTATTAGTGAGTTGATGAGAAAAAAAGATTTTATTAAGTTTGGCGAAATGAAATTGCCGGAATAGGAGTGAATTATGATTTTTGAAAAAGAAATTGCTGATTTTTTAGATGTTTATTCTCAAGAAAAAAAGATAATGGGTTCTTTTCAACTTTACTATAAAGGCGAAAAATTTAAGTATAATTTTGGTTATGCTGATTTGGAAAATAAAATTCCATTCGACGACGAAACTAAATTTAAATACTATTCAATAACTAAAGGTTATACTGCAATAGCTTTAATGATACTTTATGATAAAGGTCTCGTTGATTTGAATGCACACCCGTCGAAATATCTTGACTGTGCTAAAAATTTAGATAAGAATATTACGGTCTATAATCTTTTAACTCATACTTCTGGTCTTCCAGAAATAACTACTAGGGAAAGATATCGTCTTAATGTAGAATATGATAAAGAAAAACTGGTAGAAGAAATTGCCTCCTTGGAATTAAAATTTAAGGCGGGAACTCAAACTGATTACAATAATACCAACTTTATTTTAATTGGTCTTTTAATTGAAAAAATTAGTGGTGAAAGATATGATGATTTCGTAACGAATAATATTCTTAAACCGCTTAATATGAATAATACTTTTTTCTGTGGCGACGATTATATTGAAAAATTTGCAAAAGGATATAATAAAGATGATAACGGCAATTTAATTCCAGCAGACTACGTTAACATAAAGTTTTTTGGTAGTGCAGGTGGCCTCGTTGGAACGGTGGACGACTTATTTAAACTTTATTTTGCTATAAAAAATAATACTATACTTAAGCCTGAAACGTGGAAATTAGTCTTTACACCATCCGGAATAGGTGATGGTGGTACTCACGGTTTTGGGAATCACGTTTTTGATTGGCACGGTAAACTAGTTTATCAGTATAACGGTGGTGCTGATGGTTTTAGAACGATTCATAGGATACTTCCCGAAGAAGATATGAGTATTATAATCTTGTCAAACTGTGGTTTTGGTGGTGTAAGAAGCGACGTTCCTGATTTTATTTACTCGCTATTTTTTGGTGAGGCGGAAAAATCTGATACGCCTATAATGGATAAAGGTTTTGCAACAAAATAGGTAATATTAACGGTGTTTTTGCATATAATTTAGCGGAGGTATTATATGCAAAACCAACTTGAAACTCATAAAATCGAACTAGATTTAAGGAAAAAACTTTCCGTGACGGGCGTGCTTAGTGTTGACGGTTTTTCCGAACAAACGCTTAATTTAACAGTTTCTGGGAGTAAGATAAGAATTTTAGGTGAAAACATTAAAATTAGTTCTTACAATAAAAACACTGGCAATTTAACCGCTGACGGTGATTTTTACGAAATAAAATATCTAACTAAAAAGCCATCGCTTACCAAAAGGATTTTTAAGTAAATGTTCGTTTCACACGCGCAATTTCACGTCTTTTGCGCATGCGTGGCTTTCGGTGGGCTGTTCGGAGTTTTGTTTTTATTTTCTAAACCCATTAAAAACGTTTATATCAAAGCAATAATCGACGTGATTATTTTTTCGTTGTTTACTATTGCGTTTTCTATTTACTCGTATAATATGCAGTTTGGAAATTTTAGATTTTATATGGTGTTTGGTGCGCTTTTAGGGCTTTTGCTTTGTGAGTTTAGTATTAACGCCGTATTATCGAGTTTAATTATTTATATTTGGAAAAAATTAAAAAAGGAAATATATTATGACCGAAGAAAAAAGAACAAGGGTTAACGTTGCGCTTACTGTTGGTGCTGTGTTTTTTTTAATGATTTTACTTTTTGTAATGGTATATCAAATTATTGCCATTTCAAATAAAAACAAGAAAGATAAGGAATTGTCAGATGCCATTGCAGAATACGACAGATTAATTTTAGAAGGCGAACAAGTTTATCAAGGCCGTTCTAATCCGTCGTGGATAATACTTCGTGCGTACGAACTTGGGTATTATTTTGAAACGGATATACCACTTGGTTAATAATGTATTGCGCAGTAATTGACGTCGGTTCTAATTCCGTTAGACTTTTGGTGCAAAAAAACGGAAAAACCGAATATAAAAACTCAATAATTACAGGTCTTGCAAAAAACACGTTGGGAACGAACGTTTTGTGTGATGATGCGATAGAAAGAACGCTAAACGCCGTTTCATTTTTTGTAGATAAAGCAAAATCAATAGGTGCAAATAAAGTTTTTTGTTTTGCGACTGCTGCGGTTAGAAATGCTAGCAACAAACTTGACTTCGTTAAAAAGACAAAAGACCGTTTTGATATTGATTTAGACGTTGTTAGTGGCGATAAAGAAGCGTTTTTGGGACTTTTGGGCGCGCTAAACGGCAAGGACGGTGGAATAATTGATATAGGTGGTGCAAGCACCGAAATAATAGTTTCTAAAGACGACAAAATTATTTATAAAAAAAGTTTACCTATTGGTTGCGTTAAAATTACTGATATTTGTGGGCAAGATAAAAATTTGGCTATTAATTATTGTTCTAGCGTAGTGAGTGAATTTGGACAAGTACCTTTAACGACTTTTACTGGAATAGGTGGAACAAATTTGTCTGCTTCGGCAATAAATTTGGGACTTGAAAATTACGATTCGTCTATTATTGACGGCTCTACGCTTTATTTTAATGAGTTAGAAAAAATATTAGATAAAGTTTATTCATTGCCTGTTTGTCGTCGAAATGAGATTAAAGGACTTCAAAAAGGTAGGGAAGAAGTTATCGGTTGTGGTCTTATTTGGCTTAGCAAGATAATGCAATATCTTAAATTAGAAAAAATTTATCTTAGTGAAAAAGATAATTTAGAAGGATATATTTTAAGTTTACAGAATAATGAATAGAAAAACAAAAACAATCAATTTTATAATAACTATAATTTTACCCGTGGCGTGCCTTTTCGGCGTGCTGATTTTTGCTAAAAACACTTATTCTTATAAGGTTGGAAAAGTTATGTTGTTTGCTATTATCGGCGCTACTTTTTTTGGCTTGTTCAACGTTTTTTTTCACGAATTAGGCCACGTAGTTTTTGGTAAAATCAAAGGTTTTATTCTAGTTAATTTTACATTTTTATTTTTTAGTTTTACAAGTAAGAAAAAGGGCTACGACGTATCGCTAGTTGGTGTAAACGATTGTCTAGGTAGCACTGAACTTGTTTCAAAAAACACGGATAACCTAAAAAGTAAAGTTAAATTTATGACTAAGGGCGGGGTATTTTTTAATCTATTATCCTTTCTGTTGTGTATAATTCCTTTCTTTTTGACTAATATTATTCCGCTTTGGCTTTTCGTTTTGTGGGCAATAGGTGCGCCTGTTAGTTTATATTGTTTTTTAGCGAACGCATTGCCAGTTTATTTAACTAGCGCTAGAAACGACGGTGGCGTGCTTTGGGGGCTAAAACGTGACGACGACGAAAGTAGGGTTATGCTATCTGTTTATGCTATCGAAAGTTTGCTCTATCAAGGAAAAACGCCGTCAGAAATTGATGAAAAATACTATTTTGGTGTTCCTCAACTTCCTGAAGATAGTTTGACGTATTTATCCCTTCTTAACGCTAGATTTTTGTACTATCTAGATATTAAAAATTACGATAAGGCAAAGGCTGTATGTTCTAGGTTTATTTCGCTTTATAATTATCTACCGCAAAGCATAATAAAAATTTTAAAATCCTATTTGTTATTTGCGTATTGCACCTTTGATTTAGATGAAAATAATGCTGACGAACTTATGCTCGAACTACAGCACTATTTAAATACTAAAAACGACGCCTTGTCCTTGCTTGTGAAAATAGCCTATATAACGGGCGTAGAAAAACGAAACGACGTTGTTAATCTCTTTTATAATAAATTGATTAAAGAGGCTGATAAAATGAAAATTTCGGGTTTAGGAACGTTTTACAAAAGGTTAATAGACGAATCTATAAAAAAATAAATTAAAGCACTAACGACTTGTTAGTGCTTTTTTTATCCGTTTCTATCTAAATTTGAGTAGCAGTATGGGCAAATACTTAAACTTACTTTAGCGCAATCTTCACAAAGCGCTGAATTACAGTTTTTGCATTTAAAGATTTTTCCACCTTCAATTTGTTTCCCACACGCTCTACATTTCGCCTTATCTTTTTTTGCCATATTTTCAGTATTTGCAAGGCGTTAAAATATATGTGTATTACTTTTAATTAATTTAAAATTTTTACTTGAAATATGTTTTCTTTTATGATATAATAATATCATAAAAATTTTTACTGGTAGGTAAATAATGGAAGAGAAAAAATTAGGACAAAATAACTACGGCGAAGGTCAAATTCAAGTTCTTGAAGGATTGGACCCAGTTCGTAAAAGACCGGGTATGTATATCGGCTCAACCGACGTTAGGGGACTTCACCATTTAGTTCAAGAAATAGTGGATAACTCTATAGACGAAGCGCTTTCTGGATATTGTAATACCATAACCGTCACGCTTAATTCAAACGGTTCTTGCACTGTGACTGACAACGGTAGGGGTATTCCTACTGATATTCACCATACTGAAAAAATCTCTGCTGTAGAAGTAGTTTTAACCAAACTTCACGCCGGTGGTAAATTCGGCGGTGGCGGATATAAGATTTCAGGTGGTTTACACGGCGTTGGTCTTTCCGTTGTAAACGCTCTTTCCGAATGGCTTGAGGTTGACGTTTATCAAAAGGGTAGCCATTTTAAGCAAATCTACAATAGGGGCGTTCCGCAAGATAGATTAAAAATCGTTGGCGATGCTGATTTTACAGGTACTTGGGTGACCTTTATGCCTGATGATGAAATTTTTGAAACTACCGATTTTAATTACGATACTATTAAAACTAGACTTCGTGAACTTGCTTACCTAAATAAAGGCTTAAAAATTATTATAGAAGATAAACGTGCTGACAGGGAAAATCATGACGAATTTTACTATGAAGGTGGTATTGCTCACTTCGTTGACGATTTAAGTAAAAATAAAACTCCGCTTTTTGATAAGCCCGTTTATTTCGACGTTTTTTATGGCGATAACGAAGTAGAAGTTGCTCTTCAATATACAGATACCTACAATGAAGTGTTATATGCTTTTGCAAATAACATTAATACCGAAGAAGGTGGTACGCACCTTGACGGCTTTAAAAATTCACTTACTAGAATTATCAACGATTTCGGTAAGAAAATAAACGTGTTTAAGGGTGACGAAAAAGTTTCTTCAGAAGACGTTAGGGAAGGCTTGGTTGCTGTTGTGAGCGTTAAACTTACAGAGCCACAATTTGAAGGACAAACTAAGACTAAACTTGGTAATAGTGAAATGCGTACGTGTGTGACTAAGGCAATGAACGAGCATTTTGGTACTTTCCTAGAAGAAAATCCTGCTAAAGCAAAAGAAATTATTCTAAAATGTTTAACGGCTCAAAGGGCTAGAGAAGCAGCAAGACTTGCTAGAGAAAACACTAGAAGAAAGGGCGCGCTAGAAAGCACGCAACTTCCGGGTAAACTTTGGGATTGTTCTAGTAAAGACCCGTCGCTATGCGAAATCTTTCTTGTAGAAGGTGATTCTGCAGGTGGTAGCGCTAAATCGGGTAGAGATAGAAGATTCCAAGCAATCCTTCCACTTCGTGGTAAAATTCTTAACGTTGAAAAAGCAAGAGTTAATAGAATTCTTGAAAACGAAGAAATTAAAGCAATGATAACTGCTTTCGGTGGTGGAATGAAAGAAGATTTCGACCTTACAAAACTTCGCTACGACCGTATAGTTTGTATGACCGATGCGGACGTTGACGGTAGCCATATTAGAATACTTCTTCTTACGTTCTTCTTTAGATTTATGAGACCTTTAATTGAACACGGTCACGTTTATATTGCTCAACCACCACTTTATAAAGCAACGAAAGGTAAGGTTGATAAATATTGTTATACCGATAAGGAACTTCAAGATTATTTGGCTGAAGTTGGTAAATGTGAAATTCAACGTTATAAAGGTTTAGGTGAGATGGACCCCGAACAACTTTGGGAAACCACTATGAATCCTGAAACTAGAACGATGCTTAGGGTGACTATGGAGGACGCTGTTGAAGCCGATGAAATATTTACCAAACTTATGGGTGACGACCCAGAACTTCGTCGTCAATTCATTGAAGAAAACGCTAAACTCGTGACTGATTTGGATATTTAAGGATAAGGAAGTATTAAGATGAGTAAAAAAGATTTACCAGCAGAACTTTCTGCTGAATTTAAAGATATTCTTGCTAAAACTAAACTTATTAACGTTGAAGTTAATAACGAAGTTAAAAAATCGTTTATGGCTTACGCTATGGCTGTTAACGTGTCTCGTGCTATACCTGACGTTCGTGACGGTCTAAAGCCTGTTCATAGGCGTATTTTATACGCTATGCACGATATGGGGCTAACGAGTGATAAGCCGTTTAAGAAATGCGCTAAAATTGTCGGTGAAGTGTTAGGTAAATATCACCCACACGGCGACAGTTCGGTTTACGATGCTTTAGTTCGTATGGCGCAAGATTTTTCTATTAATTTTCCACTAATCGACGGACACGGAAACTTCGGTTCGGTTGACGGTGACCCTGCGGCTGCATATAGATATACCGAAGCAAGACTTTCTAAACTTGCTAACGAAATGCTAAAGGAAATCGATAAAGACACTGTTGATTTTTATCCTAACTTTGACGATACCGAAATGCAACCGGTTGTTCTTCCTTCACGCTATCCAAACATTTTAGTTAACGGCTCGGATGGTATTGCCGTTGGTATGGCAACTAATATTCCGCCACATAACCTAGAAGAATGCTTAAAGGCTTGCATTGCACTACTTGATAATCCTGAAATTACCACTGAAGATATAATGCAATATATTCCTGCACCCGATTATCCAACTGGTGGCGTTTTAATGGGTGGTAGCGGTATTAAACAAGCGTATAAAACGGGTAGAGGTGGTTTCGTTCTTCGTGCTAAAACGGAAATTGAAGAATTATCTAACGGTCGTGAAAGAATAGTCGTGACGGAACTTCCTTATCAAGTTAACAAGGCTGTGCTTGTTAAGACTATGGCTGACCTTGTTAAAGATAAGAAGATTGAAGGAATTGCCGATATTAAGGACGAATCCGATAGACACGGCTTAAGAATTGTTATCGACGTTAAAAAAGACGCTAACGCTCAAGTCGTTCTTAACGTTTTATTTAAGCATACCAATCTTCAAGTTAAAGACGGTATTATTTTACTTGCATTAGTTGACGGCGAGCCTAAAGTTTTAGGTATTAAGGAAATTTTAGAACTTTATATTAAGCACCAAGAAGAAGTTATAGTTAGACGAACCAAATACGAACTTGCAAAAACTCAAGAGAGAGAGCATATCGTACACGGTCTTATAATTGCGCTTGCTGACATTGATAGAGTTATTGAAATTATTAAAAAATCTGCTGATAAAAACTCGGCTTGTGAAAGCCTTATTGCTGAATTCGTTTTATCTGACAAACAAGCGAATGCAATTCTTGAAATGAGACTTCAAAGACTTACCAGTATGGAAGTTAATAAACTTAAAGACGAACTCGTTGAACTTCGCAATATTATTGCTGACCTTAACGATATTTTGGCTAACGAATGGCGTGTAAAGGCGATACTTAAAGCCGATATGGAAGAAGTTATCGCAAAATATCCGTCACCAAGACGCACGGAAATTTCTTACGATTATAGCGATATAGATATTGCTGATATGATTCCCGTTGAAGACGTTGTTGTAAGTTTAACCAACCTTGGATATGTTAAACGTGTTCCTGTTTCAGAATATAGAACTCAACACCGTGGCGGTAGAGGCGTGACTGCGCATAGACCTAAGGACGACGATTTCGTTGTTAATATGTTTGTCACCTCAACTCACGACGATATATTGTTCTTTACTAATCAAGGAAAAGTTTATAATCTTAAAGGTTTCTTGATACCTGAAGCGCAAAGAACGGCTAGGGGTAGAGCAATCGTAAATCTACTACAACTATCTCCAGGTGAAAGAGTTTATGCGGTTCTTCCACTACCTAAGGATTCTAAAGGCTATATAATGATGGCAACCAAGAAAGGTTTAATTAAAAAGACTGCTCTTGAAGAATTTGCTAGCATTAGAAAAGTTGGTAAAGTTGCAATTAAACTCGTTGATGACGACGAACTTATTTCAGTTGGATTAACGAACGGTGAAGACGAGATTTTAACTGCTACTAGAGAAGGAAAATGTATTAGATTTAGTGAAAACGACGTTCGTCCTATGGGTAGAGATACGCAAGGCGTTAGAAGTATGCTCCTTAACGATGGTGATTACGTTGTTGATATGTCTGTTATCAAGGCTGGTTATCAAGTATTAACAATGACTGAAAACGGCTATGGTAAGAGAACCGACCTTGACGATTATAGATTACAAACTAGAGGCGGTAAAGGCGTTAAAGCCGGCATTTTCAACTCTAAAACTGGTAAACTCGTTAATATGAAATTAATTAGTCCTGAAGAAAATATTATGGCTATTACCGATAGTGGAATTATTATAAGAGTTCCATCAACAGATATAAGCGTAATAGGTAGAGATACTCTTGGCGTAAGGGTAATGAGAATAGATGATGAAACTAAACTTTCTAAAATTGCCGTAACGCCCGAAAGTGAAAATGAAGAAACTGAAATTGAAGAATAAACGTTTATAATAAATTAAATTTTATTATTTTAAGAATTCTTTATTAAATTTACAAAATCTTGTGTAATTAGATTGACAAAAAATTTATTTTCTAATATAATTTATCAAGTAATGTAAATTTAATGCTGATATGGCTCAGATGGTAGAGCGCGTCCTTGGTAAGGACGAGGTCACCGGTTCAATTCCGGTTATCAGCTCCATAAGCCTCTTAAAGTAATTTTAAGAGGCTTAATTTTTTGTAATAAACTAGATAAAATCTAAAGAAAAACGTTCGTATTATGTCAAACATAACGCTATTTATATTGGAGAATTATCGTGCATCAATTAAAAAATAAAAAATTAACAGTAAATATTGACAAAAAAAGTGGCGAAGTTTTAAGTGTAATAAAAAACGGTGTTGAAAGACTTTGGCAAAATGAAGATGGAAGTTGGGACGGACATTGCCCCGTATTATTTCCAGCCTGTGGTCACGTTGGTTTAAATTATAACAATAAGATTTATGATTTACCACCACACGGCTTTGCAAAAAATAAAACATTTACTGTTGTTAAGGCAAATAATAGAAGAATAGAATTATCGCTTAAATATGACGAAGAAACCTTAAAAGTTTATCCGTTTAAGTTTGATTTTAGAATGAGATATAAAATCAAAGGTGACGTGTTAACTTTTGAATATCAAGTTAAAAATTTGGGTGAAAATAATTTATTTTTCTCTTGTGGTGGGCATGAATCGTTTTTGCTTGACGAAAGCATAGATAACTACTCTTTACATTTTAATAAAAATGAAATTTTCCTTAATTATTGCAATAATGAAGACGGTTATTTAACTTGTAAAACCGACGTTTTAGGACAAGGTAGGGAGCTTAAACTTAAAGACGAATGGTTTAATAATTCATTATCACTTATTTTTAAGGAATTAAAATCTGATAAAGTTTTATTGTTAAAAGAAAACACGCCTATTGCTCAAATTTCGTACAAAGGGTTTGACGTTTTAGTTGTTTGGAAGGAATATGGCTCCAAGTTTATTTGTATCGAGCCTTGGCTAAATTTACCAGATACAGTAAATAATATCAATGATAAAATTGAAACGAAGTTTGGATTAGTTCAAGTAAAACCAAACAAAATCAAAAAAATCAAACAAACTGTTAAATATTTTTAATATAAAAAGGATAGGTGACTGCCTATCCTTTTTTGTATTAAAAAAGAAAATCGCTAGGTAAACCTAACGATTTTCGTGGTGCCGCTGGCCGGACTTGAACCGGCACGGATGTTACTCCGAGGGATTTTAAGTCCCTTGCGTCTGCCTATTCCGCCACAGCGGCGAAGAATAGTTTATGGAGGCGCCACCCAGATTTGAACTGG